>NZ_JCANNB010000006.1:0-229423 GCF_059553435.1 Micromonospora sp. PRAS1 | reverse complement strand
AAGGGTCGTGACGCGCACGTAGGGACTCTCGACTCTATTCGGATGCCCCTTCCGACGCCCGCCGGTCAAGCTCCTGCACCATACGCTGAACATCCTCTGCGTTGAACTTGAATGGGCGGATCTGATTTATCACGACCTCCCGCTTGACTTCGAGAGACGGCAGTCGCGCCCAGTCCCGCACCAGATACTCCACTATTAGCGGAGGCTCAGTTTTTCGGCTCGCGAAATCCTCCCAATTCTCCCAATGCGCAACTTCCCCATCTCGCCCCGAGGCCCTCAAACTTACCTTTATTTCCTTGATAACGCGCTCATGCAAGTCACTAAGGAAGGAGCTTCCCCGTGTGGCATCGTCTACATTGTGCGCGAGGTACCGAACCTCCATTAGAGCCCGGTTGAGAGCAAGGAGTTCCTGGTAGTCGTCAACTTGCAGCACTGTCGCTCCTAACCGAAGGGGTTCGGTCCGTGATAAATGACGCCATCTGGCGTGAACCTGAATGAGCCCTGATGCACCAGCTCGTTCGGCTGAACACCTGGCCCGAGCCTATCGGGGAGAGATACGGAATCCAATTACGTGGGAACCGCGACCCGCATACCGTGGGTTGCCTGCAAACAGAACATTGTTGGCATCGCCGGACTTCACCATGTCCTGCCTAAAGTAGCTAACGCCCTTCGAGTTAGCCTTCACCACCCCACCTCCCATGATGGTGGCGTGTCCGGCCTCATCCGTGTAATGAAAGAAAAAGTCATCTCCCAGAGAGTCGGCCAAGTTATCCACGCTGTGTTTTGCGGCGTCCCCACAGTTGTGTACGAGGACCGGCGTTGTGCCGGCGAGCACATAGTACGTGTGGCCCTGTTACGGTGGGCGTGGCGATGCCATGGCGTCGATCTTGGCAGGGAGCTGGGCTTTCGCTCAACCACCCGCCGATAGCTCATCGATTGGCGGCGATTTTGACCGCAGCCGTGACAGCAACGCGGGCGCACGCCGAGCTGAGTGCGCGGGACGTGACGTCGGTCGGGCGTCTACTCGGTCGGTTGCCGGCTGGTGGCAGGCCTCTTCTGTGCGCGGCGGTCGATGAAGCGGTCGACGGCGGTGACGCGTCGTTGGAGGCGGGAAGAGCCCGCGTCGATGGCGGTGGTGTCGATGCGGGCGAGGACCTCACGGGCGGCGTCGAGGTCGCCTGCTCTGGCGTGGCCTTCAGCGAGCCAGGTTTGGTAGAGGGCGACTTCGCGGGCGTGGTCGTGGTTGTATGCGGCGAGTGCTCGGGTGAGCAGGGGTTCGGCGGCGGCTGGGGTGCCGAGTTCGATGAGGCAGCGGGCGGCCATGACGTCAATCTCGGCGCGGTTGAGCCAGTACACCCATTCGGGCTCGGCGATTCCGTCGGAGCGCTGGTTGTACGCGTCGTCGACGGCGTCGAGAGCGCGGCGGGTGGTGTCGGTGTCGCGGAGCCGGGCGGCGGCCCAGGCGAGACGTTCCAGCAGCAGCGCCCGGACGAGCGGACTGGCATCGGGGGCGCCGGTGACGGCGGAGCGGGCGATGAGCAGCACGTCTTCACGTTTACCGACGTTGGTGACCTGGTAGGCGAGGCTGGACAGCAGTTGCGCGCCCAGCGCCCTGTCTCCTGCCGATTCGGCGGCGGTGACGCCGGACAGGTAGAGCCGTTGGGCGTCGGGGTAGCGGCCGGCGTCGCTGGCGACCCAGCCGGCGAGTTGGGCCAGTTCACCGATCATGGTGTACAGCCGTTTGCCGGAGGCGTCGGTGTAGGAGGCGGTGCGGGCGAGGTATGCGGCCTGTTCGAGTTCGGTGCGGATGACGGGGAGCAGGGTGCGGCTGCCGACGGTGTCGTCCAGGCGGCGTAGTTCGATCACCCGGGATTCCAGCGTCTTGATGAGCCCGGTGCCGATACGACGACCGGCTCTCATGTGCTGGGCGGCGGGTTGGTCGCCGATGAGCCATTCGTGGGTGAGGCGGACCGGGTCTGCTGGGGTGCCGATGGGGTGGCCGAGGGCGTGTTCGTAGCGTTCGACGACGTCGGGGGTGGCGGGGCGGCGGCCGGTTTCGACGAGGCCGAGGTAGGGCTTGCTGAAGTGGGTGAGCGCGGCCATGCCGGCGAGGCTGTGCCCGGCGGCCTCGCGGGCGGCCCGCAGTTTCCCGCCCATCGCCGCGACGACCCAGACGCCGGTCATCGACGACAACCCGGCACTGAACCGGCGCCTCGCCCTCTACCTGCTGGAGCGCGACCGCATCAGCGGCAAGATCGTCGACGCGTTCATGAACAAGGACACCGCCGCCTGGCAAGCCACCGAAGAACTCGCCACCCTCCAACAAGCACACACCGACCTCGCCGACGACCTCGCCGCCTACGAAGCCAACCTCGGACGAGCCGCCGGCAGCGGAGCGCCCGAGCCCGCCGAGCCGCCGGCACCGAAGAAGGCACGCCGCAACCCGAAGGCGTAGCCCAGCAGCCCGCCACCGACGGAGCGACTGGGCTAAGAATTGCTTCACCTAATCAAGACGGCCCGGCCTGTCGGCCGGGCCGCGCGCGCACGCGCTACAGCCGTTCCGGCCCGCGCGCACGCGCCCACGCAGCAGACCGACCGACCCGGCAGTCGTTGACCGAGACCGTCACGACGAGCATGTCCATCAGGGCCAGGCCGTGACGATCGCATCGCAGGTCAAGCAACGCAGCGCTTCCGGCGATCGACGCCACGGCGCTACGCGCCGAGCCACCGATCACGGAGGCACTGTCAGTCAGACGAAGTCCATTCATGCATGTGCATGAAGGGTGGGTGTCTGACAGCAACCGTGACAGCAACCCACGCGAGCAACCGCGCCCATCAGGACACAACAGATTGGCACCGATACGGAGCGCAGTTGACCGGCCACGCCGGTGAATCTACCCGCGAAGCTTTGCAAGCGCGATCTGATAGCCGGCCGAATTCGAGCGGGCAAGGTCGCTCATCTTCTCAAAGAACTCCCTCCCAGCGGTTCCTATGGCTGCGAACAGCTCAGACTCGTCCGCACTTGCTCGCCTCGTAGTCTCACCAGCTTTGCTAGAAACCAGAATTCTATTTCCCTTTCGCTCGAAGGTCAGCTGAATTGGCTGATCCGGGAAATACATACTTACCTCGTCCTGGGTTCTAAGCGCATAAATCATGTTGGCTATATAGGCCCAAAGCTGATCCACATAGTCCCATTCGGACTTTCCTAGAATATCAACGCCATCGATGCTTAGCTCGACTGCCCCTTCGATGTAGTCGGGGTCGCCAGGCGGCGTTTCACAGGCTTCTACCTGCTGAAACGCGCCGTCCTTGGACCGCAGGAAGGTCCGAATGGTGATCATATTGCGCCTACTTCACTGGGTAGAACTGGCCAACGCGACCATTGTTTACACCAAGAACATACTCTGTGCCGTTGACCGCTCCGCGGACTTGATACATGCCGGTAGTGCCGTTCTGAATCAAGGTGCCCCTGTTCTGCTGCATTACGCCTCGAATGGCACCCTGAACATCGTCAACCGACATCCCACGATTAAAGAAAGTTTGCTGCGCCTTGACGGAGCCATCCCAGTAATCCGGGTGGTGGCGAGTGAGGATGTGCTCCATACCTTTCTTGTCAAGGAGGAAGGTCTCATTTCCGAACTGGAACCGCTGGCTTGACCAATTCCGGAGGGCTGGGAGACAGCCGTTGCTGTTGTGGACCAGAACCGGGGTTTCACCTGCGAGTACATAGTACGTGTGGATGTCTGCGACGGTGAGGTTGTAGGCGGTGCCCTGCTGGACGGTGTTCCAGTCGACTCCCGTAACGGTGAGGGTCGCCCCGTTGGCCGTGTGCAGCAGGTCGCCAGGGTCGAGATCCTGACTGTCCTGCCACTGCTGGTCGGTCACGTTCCAGAACGGGTGGTCCTCAGTGGTGGTGATTTCCCCGCCACTCATCTTCAGATCGACGAGCTGGTCCTCGTGGATCCACAGGTGGGTCACCTCACGGGCGCCTTCCTCCCCCGTCTCGGGGTCGGTGGCCAGGACAACGTCGCCGATCTCGACATCCTCGATCGGCTTCTTGCTGCCGTCCGCCATCAGGACTTCGGTGTCACCGCTGAAGCTGTGGAAGCCACAGGCACCCCCAGCACCACCACGGGCTGCCGATCGCGCTCCGGCACCTGCCATACCCACGGACGTGCGCAGCCCTGCCCCACTGGCAAGGCCGAAGGCCCCTGCACCGAGGGCTGGCAGGAGAGCCGCACCACCTGCGCCCAGCACACCGCCGACGGCCCCACCGAGGACGGCTTCGCCAGCGAGTTGCAAGAAGCTTTCCTCATCGGCGTCCAGGCTGTTGGTGGTCAATGAGGCGACATAGCCGCCGACGAACCCGCCGATCGCTGCGCACCCGACGGCACCCACACCGAAGCTGCCGGCGGTGCAGGCTCCGCCGACGATGACACCGGCGGCGACACCGGCCACCGCGCCCACTGCCCCGGCGTTACGGCACCAGAAGCTGGACTGGCACTCCCGCTGCTTTCGTTCTTTTTCGGCGCGTTCGTTGCTGGCCTGCCGGAACGCCTCGCGCTGCTGCTGACAGCTGGATCCACAAGCTGGGGGAACGTACTTCTTGATGATCTTGATTTCGTTCTTCCCGGAGGAAGTGGTGGTGACGCGGGCGCGGTCCCCGGTGTCCTCGTTGTTCTCCGTGAAGTACATGCCGGTCGGATCGGCATTGTCGATCGGGTTGTTACCGCCGTACTGATACCCGTTGTACTGAGCGGGACTGTCTGCGACCAGGACCGGGTCGACCGAGATGAACCGGCCCAGCGTCTGGTCGTACTGTCGGGCACCGACGTTGGTCAGGCCGGTGGGGTCGATGTCCCCACCGACGAAGCCCTTGTTGTTCACCCAGACCGGGTTCGCGCCGCGCGGCGCACCGTACGGAGTTTGACGGCGGATCGAAACCGCCTGCGTGCCGGCGTTCACCGCGACCTGCTGGGTGCCCTGATGATCGTTGAAGAGCCAGGTCAGGTCCGTGCTCGCCGAGCCGCCCGTGCGGGATGCGCAGACGTTGCCGGCGAAGCTGTAGTAGCGGGTGCCGGTGTTGACGCTGCCTTCCCGGCGGATCTCCTGCCCGGGCAGGTAGAGAGTCGTGCCACCGCTGTCCCGACGGATGATCCTGGTGCCGTTCGGGTCGTAGATGTTGGTCTCGATGGTCTGGCCGCCAGCTGAGACGGTGGCCAGCTTGCCCTCGGCGTCCCAGCCCAGGGTCTGACTGTTGGTGCCGGTGCCACAGTTGTTCGCGGCGGTGCCGGTCGGCCGACAGATGGTGTTCCCGGCGCCGTCGTAGGCGTAGGTGTTGACGACGTTGCTCTGGCCGGGTGATTCGGTGGTCATCGAGGTGACGGCGTGTGGGCGTACCACGTCCTGGCCGCCGGTCGGCACCGCATAGGTGCGGGTGGTGTCGCCGCCGGCGGTGTGGCTGGTCTCGGTCAGGCGGGAGTTGGTGGTATTGAAAGTCCAGTCGTGCCAGTACGGCGCCGGACCTCCCAGGTTGGCCACGCTGGGATCGGTCTGGCAGTCCACTCCGCTCTTCGGGGTCCACGCCGTGGTGAGCCGGCCCAGCGGATCCTGCCGGAAGCACTGGGTTTCGGCCTGGCCGACCTGCGGCTTCTCCTCGATCGAAGTGATGTTGCCGCTGTCGTCGTAGGTGTAGTTGCGGTCGGAGACGGTGCCGACGGTGGTTTCCCGCTGCACGGTGGTGCGGTCGATGCGGCGGGTGGCTTCGTCGCGGTAGACGGTGTCCTGAGTCCACACGCCGCCGGGCATCTTGTAGATCGAGCCGTTGCGTTCGCCGTAGGCGGTGTAGCTGGCGGTGGCCATCGTGCCGGCTGCTCCGGTGAGGCTGGTGTCCAGCCGGACGGGCATTCCGGTGATGTCGTCGTATTCGGTGGTGACCTGCTCGGTGCCCAGCCCACCACCGGCCGGGTAGGAGATCGACGTCGGGGCACCGGTCGCCGCCGAATGACCGTAGGCGTAGATGTAGGTGCCGCTGAGGCCGGTCTCGTTGGTGGGGATGACGTAGTTGACACCCTTGGGCTGGTAGCGGCCGTCGAAGCTGCGCACCTGCCACCGGTAGGCGTTGGTGCTGCCGGCCGGTTCGTAGCGGATCGCCTGAGTGAGCTGGCCCTTGAAGCCGCTCTGCCCGGAGTAGAGAGTGTCGTACTTCCACTCGGCGCGCAGCGCTCCGGTGGCCGAGTCGTCCCGCAGTTCCTTCTTCCGACCCAATTCGTCGTAGCCGTACCAGAGCACCTCACCGCGAGAGTCGGTGGTCTTGACCAGGTCATTCTCGTCGTTGAAGGTGCTGGTCGTCGCCCCCTTGTCGGGGTCGGTCGTACGCCACAGGCGACCCTTGACGTCGTACTCATTAACCCAACGGTTTCCCGCCGGGTCGACGGTCCTGACCAACTGGCCCTTGCGGTTGTAGACGTACTGGGTCTCCTGGTAAGCCCCATCGACACCAGCTGTGGTGGTGTGCTGGCGCAGCCCCACGACGCGGCTCTCGCTGTCGGTCACCGTCGTGGTCGGGGTGCCGCCCTTCGGTGGGGTGACCTTGGTCAGGTCGCCCTCGTGGTCGGTGACGGTACGCCACTTCTCCACCAGGTTCGTTTCTCCGTCCCCGGCGAGGAAGATCGCGTTCGTGGGGCGAGACGCCCGGTCGAACACCGTCTTGGAGACGGCGGGGAGAGACCATTCCGGCTCCCACCACAACGTGCCGGAAGGTGCCCCGGGCTCGGCGTGTGCCCCATAGGCGGTCGCGGCGCGGCCGAGACTGTCGTAGATCGTGTCGGTGACCACCCGGTTTCCAGTGCCGTCCACCGCCGGGCGCTGGGTCTGCCGGGGGCGCAACAACCCGTCGAGGATCTCGTATGAGCTGACGTAATTGCCGTTCGCGTTCAGCGCCTGCGTCCTGACGAACGGATAGGCGTTGCGGCTCGCGGCGAAGGTGTAGGTGTACTGCGTGGATGGGGTGTTCGGGTTGGCCGCCTTGGTCCAGCCCAGCCCCCACACCTTGCTGACGCGGCCGAGTGCGTCGTACTCGACGTCCGAGATGATCCTGTTGTTGGGATCAGTGGCCTTGACGGTCGAGCCCCAGTAGGGGTTGGTTTCCACGGACGAGGTCCAGCTGAACGGCGCAGGGCCCGTCGTGGTCACCTTCGTGACCGGGCCCCCCACCGTCGGCGTATAGGCGGTCTTGGTGACGTTGCCCTTGATGTCGGTCGCGCTAACCGGCCGACCGGCGGAGTCATAGCTGCCCTGTGACACCACCTGCCACACCGTGCCGGTGCTGGGGGCCCAGTCCTTGAGCTGCTCGCTCTTGGTCACCAACCCGAACGTCGGCGCGGTGTCGACGCTGCTGGCCCCGTCGTAATAGGTCCGTGCGTCGGAAATGACGTCATCGACGGAGGTCGGATTGGTGCCGCAGGCCAGCGCGGTAGTGGTCGTCTGCTTAACCGTGGTGGTGAGGTTCTTGGCGGTGTTGCGGTTGTAGCGGTAGGTGACACACTTCTCGTCACCGGCGACAGCCGTATCGCCGTCATCCTGCGACCAGTCGACCGTGCCGTACGTGTGGTCCAGCTTCTTGGTGCCCCGCGAGATACGCCAGCCCCGGCTGCCGTCGACGCCGAGGGCGGTCGCCGTGTAGGTGGTCTGTGTGTCGACGAACCGGGCTTCGACGATGTCACCGTTGATCGTCCGGCTCGCGGTCTTGTTGGACCGCCATGGCACGTTCACCGTCTTCGACACCGGCTTGGTCTTCACGCCGTTGTAGACCACCTGCTCCCGCACCTGGCCAGCGAACTGGTCCTCGTCGTAGACCGTTTCGTTGCCCAGCGTGGCCGGCACCGTCACGCTGCGGGTACCTCCGCTCGGGCTGGCCTTGTCGCCGTGCATGCCCCGCATGAACGTGGTCACCGCGAGCGTCTGCGTCGCCGAGTCGTCACCAACCCGGGTCTCCACCTCCCGGTAGCCACGCCACTGCGACCACGTCTTGCGCTCCGGCCTGGTGAGGCCGTCATCGTCGGCGTAGTGCCACGCCGGTGCGCCCACGTAGGTGTACCAGGTGTGCTTCGACAGTGACTGGTGTCCGCTGGTCAACTGCACGTCGTCCTCGACCACGTGCTCCACCCGGTGCTTGTGCCACCATTCCGTGACCAGCTCCTGTCCCGTGGGATCAGCCGGGTCAGGCACCCGCACCGGGTAGCACCGCTTGGTGTTCGTATGCGGGTCGAGCCCTCTCACCATCGCCTCGGTGCACTCCGGTTCCGCGTAGTCCACCTTGATCCGGGATCCGGTCTCGGTCACGATGCTGGACATCCGCAACCAGTTGTTGGCCGTGCCGTGCGCGGTCAACACCCGGTTCGGCAGCGACACCGCCTCGAACGTCACCGGCGGCAGGTTGATGTCGCCGCCGACGTGCCCCGCGTGATCGATTCTGTTCAGCCACAGCCCGGTGTGCGTGGAATCCGCCGTCGCCGCGAACGTGTGCGAAAAGGTCCACGACTCCACGTCCTGCCACTCCGGAGTGGTCTTCGTGGTGTCCCACACCCACGTGGTGACCTTCTTCAGCCGCTTCGTCGTCCAGAACGTCGGCGAAAACTGCTGCGCACACGACGACCCCTTGCACTCCTGGTCCCAGGGAGTGTCCTTCCACGACGCTTTGACCGGGTTCGTTTCGGTGCCGCAGTTCGAGAAACACCGGAAATCGGTATCGAACACCACCTTCGCGTACGGGGTGATGCTGCGCTCGGTCACCCCGTGTACCGCCTGCGTGCGGTCGTAGGTGCCGTAGTCGATCCTGGCCAGATAGCCATCCCGGTCGTAGGTCACGGCATCGGAGGCGGTGTCGTTACGGCCGTACTTGTTGGTGTCCTTGCCGTACCACAGCGACATCGTGTTGCCACGCACATCGACGACGTAGTCGAGATTCCATCGCCACGCCTGCTTGCAGTCGGAGTTGACGAAAAGCGTCGCGTTGCACGGCTCCTTGGCGTGGTTGCCGAACACCGGCACCGCCAAGGTCGAGTTGGTCTTCTCCGTGTGCCCGGGCAGCGAATGCAGACCGAAGTAGTACTGCGTACCGTCGGTGGTGGTTACCTTCCAGTGCTCACCGTTGTCGTCACCGTTGCCCGACGCGCCGGTCAGCTGCTCGATCTTCGAACCGTCCTCCGAGCGGGCATGCCAACCCTTGCCGTCCTCGAACACCAACTCGGTGCCGCGACCGTTCAGGTTCATCATCGCGTTTTCCGACCGCCAACACAGGTCACCGGTGTCCCTGGTGTTGTTCGCGCCGCCCTTCTTCCGGTCCTCCGCACACGGCACATACCGCCGCTCGATGAACCCCGGCGAGTAGTCGAAACCCTCACCGATCCACGACGGCTGGTTGTTCGTCACCTCGGATCGGCCATCCACGGCTGCCGACGAGTACGCCAGCGCGACCGATGGCTCCGGGCCAGTCGCCGGCGGCGTACGCAGCGGATAGTTCCACGAGAAGTCACCGGAGGACCCGCCCGACGACCAGGTCGACGACGGTGCCAGGCTGGTGGCGGTGAAGTCACCGTCCGCGCCCGAGCCCGCCGCCGCCAAGGCGAGGAAGGAACCGCTGGGCTGGGATGTCGTCTCACCCGACAGGCGTGCCCGCTCCGCGGATGAGGTCGCGGTGGGGATGGCGGTCACCTCGGCGGTGGCCACTCCCGCACCGAGGTCATTCGTGGTGGGAAGTGGCACCGCTCGGCAATCCGGTGCATCGGGCGTGGACAACGCGCATTCCGGGACCTGCCACAGCCGCAGCCGCGACGCCCAGGACCCACCCACCGCGTGCCGGAACGAACTGTAGTCCACCGACACTTTTGCCTTGCCGGCAGCGACCCCGACCGGCGTCGAGACTTTCAGCATCAGGCCGTCACGCCATCTGGCCGGCACCGATTCCCGATCCAACACCTGCACGTCCACGCTGGTGACGCGCGCATCGGCCGTACCGCCGCCGCGGGCGACCCAGACCGGCAGAGCACCCGCCCTGACTCCCCGGCCAGCCCCGCTCGACGAATCGATCCTCACCCGGGCGCTACTCGCCGCCGGCCACGCCGGCTTCGGCACCGGTGTCTCCTGCATCAGCTTCTGCGCCCACGCCCGACCCGACACTGGGCCACCGTGCGAATCGAGCTTCTCCACTAGCGGCCGCGCCGGCTCCGCCCTCGGGACAGCGGCCTCGGCCGGCACGCCGACCAGCAGCGACGCTGCCACGGGGACGACCGTCAGGCCGGCGATCCACCGGCGCAGGCGGCCAGCGCGATGAGGATTCCGTCGTGGCTGCCGCAAAACGTGGGCAGATTGTGCAGATATCATGCTTTCTCCCGGTAAGGACAGCCGCACGGAGTATCGGGGTACAGGTATGGAGAGCTACGAGTTGTAGAGCAGGGATACCGACGCGTCGGTCATCGCGCCCTGGAATAGCGCGACGTCGTCGATGCCACCGGTCCACTGATCCATCAGCTGATCCCGCCACAGAGTTCGCCCCACCAGCAGAGGGCCGGTCGACGCCATCGGAATGAAGGCGATGTCCTCCGTGACCCCTTCGAGTTCACCGTTGACGTACAGGCGAATCTGGTTCCGTTCGGCGTCGTACACGCCCACGAGGTGAGTCCACACGCCCTCCTCGGCAAGCGATGTCGACGTGACGTAGGCCGTGGACGTAGTGGTGACATCTTCATCGCTGACGAGGAACTGCCACTTACCTACGCTGGAACTGAACTTGAGCCAGGCAGCGCTCTCATGCACGCCCCGCTGGGAGACCGCGGTTCGCATGCCGTCGAGCCGGTCGAGCATCACCCAGGCCGATATCGTGAAGGACTGATCGGTGCGCAAGACCGCCGTGTCCTGCCACTGGGTGAACTCCAGGCCGTCAGCGTTCGGCGGAGTGGTGCCCGACTTCACCGCACTCCGCGCGTACTCCGCAGTGCCCTCGGTGTAGCCCTCCTCCGGGAAGTACTCATAATCGAGCCACAGCCCCGAGCCGTCAGTGGAATAGCCGGCGCCCACGGCGGAGCCCTTGGTCAATGCCAGCCAACGGCCCCAGTCCGTCACCGTGTCCGGAGCCTGGCAGGTGTCCTTCAGGTTCGGCAGGTAGCAGGAGGTCGCGGCCTCGAAGTCCCAGTTGCCCACCTGTACCGGAGTCAGCATCCCCGGCTCGTCGAACCCGCCGGACGTCGGATCCTGCGCCAACTGCCCGGTGAAGTCATTCGGTACGAGCACCCGGTCGTACACCTGAACGTCGGCGACGTGCCCGCGGGCCCAGTTGCTCGCCGCGCCTTCGTGCCACCCCCGCCCCACCGCGAACGTGCCGGTCGCGTTCCACGGCGTCGCGCTCCGGTCGACCTCGACAGCCAGTTCACCGTTGACGTAGAGCCGCACCGTGCCGGCGGTTTTGTCGAACACTCCGGCGATGTGCGTCCACCGCCCCACATCGGCCGAGGTCAGGGCAGCGCCGGTGTACGCCGCGCGGGTGGTGCTCGACTGATCGTCGGTGTCCTTCATCAGGAACGACCACCTCGGCGTGGCCGGTGAGCCCACCAACCGAGTGCCCAGATGGAAGCCGTCGGTGCTGGCTCCCGCCTGGGACGCGATGACCATGTCGGTGGTCGTCGGCAGTGAGCCGAGCCGGACCCAGGCGGCGACGCTGAAGGAGTTGGCGGTGTTGACGACACTTCCCGGCGTGGTCAACACCGAGGAGGTGCCGTTGAGACTGGGGGCCTTACCGCCGATCATGCGGACGTCGTCGGTCCAGGTGACGTTGGCCGCGGTCAGGTCGGTCCGGCCGCCCAGAGTCGGCTGTTGGTCGGCGAGCGCAGCGGTCTGGTTGACGCCGGGATACTGCTCCAGCCCCCACTTGGCGATGGCTGGTGCGGGACGAGGTGCGGTGAAGGAAGCGGAGCCGATATTGCCGAGGTTGCCGGTGGCGTCGATGCCGCGGACCCAGAGGGTGTTCTCGCCGAAACGTGGCACGGTGACGGTCACCGTGGCTGTCTTCGTCGTGGTACCACTGGCGGTGATCTCAGTCGTCGGCGGACTGGACCAGCCGTAGCGGAACTTCGCCACGTCCGTGGTGGTGGTGCTGAACGTGAAGGTCATGGTCTTACCCGGGCCGCCGGGCGAACCCGGAGTAATCGTGGGCGCAGGCGGCACGGTGGTGTCCGGAACGAACCGGCACCACGCCGACCAAGGGCCGGTGATCGAGTAGGGGGACTTGTCCTTTCCCCGGGCCCGGAACGCGTAGGTGGGGCCCTTCGTGATCGTCACGGCGGACGTCTCCGCACGACTGTTCGGGGTGATTCCCGTCCTCGCCGGTGGCGGGCTTTTCCGGCTCGGGGAGGTGTCGGTGACCGCGCCCATGCCCCCGGCCGGCACTTCGATCCATTCGAAGGTGCCGGTCAACGAGTCATCTTTGTCGGCGTCGGGGAACTTCGCAGCGAACTGGGGGCTCAGCGTGCCGATCGACAGCACCCCGGAGCCGCACGCCACGCCGGAGACCTGCAAGCTGTGCGGAGCGCCCGGCTTGGTGTCGTAGTCCACGAACAGCTTGGCATCGTTGGGGTGAAACTTCTTCCACCGGCTCTGAGTCGATTCCCCCGACCCATCGGAGGCTCGCGCGGTGAAGCCCACCGGAAACGAAGGCCAGCTCCCGGCCGCCGCAGCCTGCATCTGATCCCTGACGGCTAACCCGTCGAAATTCATGATCATGTCCGGTTGGATCGACGAACACCCACCCGCCTCGTTCGCGTTTCCGCTCTCTGCCTTGAGGAACTTCCTCAAGCTCATTGCCGACCAACCGGCTTTTGGTGTCGCATTGATCGCAGGCGTCAGGTACATCGACGCCACCGTCGGAGTACACGACCAGGAATGGTCCAGTTTCATCTGCACGTATGCCGATTCGATGTGGATCTGCTTGCCCTTGAGCGACACCCCGTTGGCCGTCATCGGGAACTCGAAGTACGACCGGTACAGCGCACCGGTGTCCGGGTTCAACCCCACTCGCGCCACACTTCTGTCCGAGTTGGACGATCCGTTGTTTGTCGCATACGCCCATTTGGTCTTGAAAGCCGACCACGCCGGATCCACGAACAACGGGAACACCACATCGGGGTCATCCAGGAGCGTCACATCCGGGCGTAGCACCAGATCATCCCCGGACACCTCGACTTCAACCTTTCCGATCCGTGCCGCATCCCCCGCCGCCGTCGCCGTCGACTGCTGATTCGTCGTCGACAACCCGCGCACCGAGACCCCAGCCGTCGTCTCGACCCGGGAGTCCCACATCACGGCCGGTTCCGCCGAGGCAACGACGGCCGTACCCGCGAGCGCCCGCAGGCCGCCGTCCGGCCCCAGCACGACCTGGGTATCGCCACCGAGCCGGAACCGCGGTGCGCGCACTTCGGGAAGCCGTGTCGCCGCCGGCGTCTTGACCACCAATGCGTGAGTGAAGCCTGTCCTCGTGGCTCGCACCACCAGGTCCACATCGGACAACACGTTCGGGTAGGTCAGTGAGTCCTCCGACAGCGTCGGTGCCGGCAACGCCCCTGGCCACGACAACGTGACCGTCCGCCCGGCCCGGGTCAACGTCACCAGTGGTCCGCTGCCACCGTCCGAGAACGCCACATCCGCGACCGACACCGCAGGGCGCCATCGTCCGTCCTCGTTTCGGGCCAGATCGAGGTCGATGTCCGCCCATCTTCCGGCCTTGCGGGTGCGCTGCGGCACCACCGCCGACGTGAACTGCCTCCGTCCGTCCGGCAGCGCGGTCACCTCGGCGAACTCTGTTCGTGAGTCGTCCACCACCACCGGCTGCCCGCACGAGATCGCCAGCGCACTCGCCTCGACCTCCGTGCTGGCGATCCCTGGACACTCCGGTGCCGCCGCAGCCACCGGCTCAGGTGCTGGCACACCGATTACCCCGACAGCCACCACAGCCGTCATCCCAGCGGATAACCCACGCTGCCACCGAACGCCCACGACACGCACCCCCCGACTGAGAGCAAGCAGTGGCAGAGACAGTAGGGCTGCGGCCTCAGTTGAGTTACCCCACTCCGAAGGTGACGACGCAGCCACCCACAGTCAATGATCGAGCTTGGTCGATTCGGAGCGAGTTGGACGTCGATGAATCACTCAAAGTGATGAGAAACGATTTGATGACTTTCTATGTGTGATCTGGGGCACACCCGTCCCCAAGCTCTGTCGCCACTGACCGACGCGCGGTTGGTTCAGCTGCGGGGTGTGGGCAGCACCGGATCAGGGTCGGGCGGGGGTGGGGCGGTCTCGCGCAGGAGGGCGTTCAGGCCGGCGCGGCGGGCCACCACGGTCAGTCGGTCACCCGCCACGATCACCATGCGCGGGTCGGGCGACCAGTCGAGGCGCTGTCCGGGCCGGGCGTACGCGAGCAGACGCACGCTGCCCGTCCGACTGACCGCGCCGAGCGGACGACCCTCCAGAACCGAACCGGCAGCCACCGCAACCTCGGTGACCAACAGAGCGTGCCGGCCGACCGGAATGGTGGCGATCACCGCCCGGTCCAGCAGCGCGGCGGCGAACGACGGCGCGGCCAGATAGGAGACGCTGCGCGAGGTGCCGATGCCGAAGGCCCGCTGCACCCGCTCGGCGAAGTCACCATCGAAGAGCCGCAGCACCACCCGCAGTTCGTCGTTGATGGTCCGACCGTTGAGCGCCGCCCGCAGATTGGCCCCGTCGTCGGTGGAGACCACGACCAGCGCCTGGCAGGTGGCGACCGAGGCGGCGCGCAACGTCTCCTCCTGTGCCGCGTCTCCG
This sequence comes from Micromonospora sp. PRAS1, assembly GCF_059553435.1. Classification (NCBI taxonomy): domain Bacteria; kingdom Bacillati; phylum Actinomycetota; class Actinomycetes; order Micromonosporales; family Micromonosporaceae; genus Micromonospora; species Micromonospora sp. PRAS1. The sequence goes on along the minus strand of NZ_JCANNB010000006.1, from coordinate 214,570 downwards.
ACCACAAGCGGCACGCCCAGCCGCCGGGCCAGCCCGGCACCCCGGGCGTCCCGGTTCTTGTCGATCGCCACCACCTCGATGCCGAAGTCGTTGAGCTGGGCCATCACCCGGGTGCCGATGTTGCCCAGCCCCACCAGCACCACGTGCCCGGAGCGCTCGGGCAGGATCCGGCCGGTGTGCAGGGCCAGTCGGGCGTTTACCACGCCGTCGACCACCACCGCCGTGATCAACGGGATCAACGCCAGCCCGGCGAGGTTGAGCAGCACCTGCATGACCTGTTCGGCGCCGCCCTTGTCGGTGTCCGGATCCTGCCCGGTGAGGGTGGTGACCAGGGTCAGGTACACCGCGTCGGCCAGATTGACGTGGGCCGTGTAGGCGTACAGCCCGCCCAGCGCGCCGACCACGGCGAGCAGCAGGATCACCGCGATGCCGATCTTGCGGGTGGCGAAGCTGCGGATCGCGCGCAGCAGCAGCGCCACCGGTCGACGTCGACGCCGGGCGCGGGCCAACCGACGGGCAGCCAACTCGGCGCCGGCCGGCCGGCCCGCCGCCTCGGCGAGCACCACGTCGGCGTCCCGATCGTTCGCCGGCAGCACCAGATCCTGCTGGGAGTCGCGGGTGTCGGCCACCCCACAGACGATCTCGCTCGGGCGTACGTCTTCCCGGCGGGCCAGATAGAGGGTGCGTCCGCCGTGCCGGAAGTGGGTGGGCGCCACCTCGCCGAGCGCGGCGGCCACGAAGGCCGGTGCGGCCATCGAGGTGTCCGAGAGGACCGACGAGTCGGGGAAGATCTGCCGGACCCCGTTTGCCAGGCCGGTGTTGAACATCCGCACCACCAGGCGCAGCCGCGGCTCGACCTCCTGGGCGCAGAGGGCGGCGTGCATGTTTCCCACGTCGTCCTGGTGCAGCAGGGCCAGCCCTGCCGCGCCTTCCAGCCCGGCCCGGCGGAAGGCCACCTCGTCCAGCCGGTCCGCCCGAATCACCTCGACGCCGGGCAGGTCACGACCGTCGGGCCCGGGAGAACGCCGACGCTCGGGCACGATCAGCGTGATCCGCAGCCGCCCGGCCTGCGTCTCGCCGGCGCGCAGCGCCCGCACCACCCAGTAGGCGAGCGGATCCTGCCCGCAGATGACGTAGTGCGCCCGCTCACCGTTGGATCGCAACCGGCGGCTGGCCCGCAGGGCCCGATCGAGCAGCGGCTCCGCCATGCCCGCATGGTAATCATCGGATCACATCCCCCGCAGCCCGCTAACGATCATGGTTAGCCGCTTCGGCATGTCCGCGCCGGTGACGGGTACGGCACCGGCATGCAGACGTTCCTGCCGTACCCGGACTTCCTGGCCAGCGCCCGGGCCCTCGACCAGCGGCGGTTGGGCAAGCAGCGGGTCGAGGCGATCCAGGTGCTCCGCGCCCTGACCTGGCCCAGGTACGGCTGGCGGAACCACCCGGCGGTGAAGATGTGGACCGGGTACGAGGAGGCCCTGACCCGCTACGGCCTGGACATTTGCGCCGTCTGGTGCGCGACCGGCCGCGCCGACACCTGCGCCGCCACCCTGACCGCCGACCTCGCCGCCGCCCGCGGCATCGAGCAGGTCCGGTCCCAGCAGGAGCTGGCCGTGGCGAGTGAGCTGCCGCCCTGGCTCGGCCGTGAGGACCTGCACCTGAGCCACCGTTCGTCGCTGCTGCGCAAGGACCCCGACCACTACCGTCCGATCTTCGGCCCCGACGTCCCCGACGACCTGGAATACGTCTGGCCCCCCTCCGACCGGATGCAAGGAAGGGCACCTCTTTAGCGCCTGGTGCGCCGGAAACGGCCCCTGCTCAACACCACCCGCCGATCACCGGCTACTCCTCGGCCAGCAGCCTTGCGGTTGGCAACCGCCGCTGGAGGTGCGCCGGGATCAACGCGGCGAGGCAGGCGGCCACCGCGCCGGACGTCGCGACCACGGTCGCGACCAGCAGAAGCGTCCGGGGCACCGTGCCGACCAGCCAGGCAGCTCCGGCCAGGCCCAGTGCAGCGCCCGTACCCGCGCCGAGCAACCCCAGCAGCAGTCCCTCGTACGCGACCAGTCGGCCGAGCGCCGTGTCCGCCCAGCCGACGGCCCGCAGGGTCGCCAGTTCCCGGGCGCGCTCGCGGATATTCAGGTACAGCACGTCGGCGACGGCGGCGGCGCCGAGCAGCATGGTGGCCGTCGCGGCGACGGCGTCCGGCCCACGGACACTTAGCGAGACGGTGTCGCCGAGCAGGTTGCCGACGATCGCGCCCCGGAAGGCGTATGCCGTGGCGGCCACCAGGGTCAGCGCAGCCACCCCGATGGCCAGGGCACTCGCCGCGAGCAGGGTGCGACCGGGCCTGCGGGCCAGGTTGACCAGGGCCAGGCCGAGCACGGTACGCGGTCGTCGTACCCAGCGGACCGCCGCCACCGGCGGCCGGAGTGCGGCGGCGGGATGGGCGCGGCTGGCCTGTAGCGCGGGTAGCAGGCCAGCCGCGAGCGTGAGCAGCAACGCCACCGGTACGGCGAGCAGGGCCCGCTGCCAGCCGATGCCGATGCCGAGGGCGGTGGAGATGGGCAGCGCGAGCGCGATGCCGAGCGCTCCGGCCGCCAGCCCGAGCGCCGCCACCTCCCCCAGGATGAGCAGCGTGATCCGGCGCGCCGACCAGCCGAGGCAGACCAGCACGGCCAGTTCGGTGCGCCGGTCCCGCACTGCGGCCGACACCGCGTTGCCGAGGAAGAGCGCGCAGACCACCAGCACCAGCAGGAAGAGCAGCAGGCTCTTGCGGTCGACCGCCTCGACGATCACCGAGGCGACACCGAGCGCGGACCAGTTCTCCGTCAGCCGTAGCAGCGGCCGACCGAACGAACCACCAGCCACCTCGACGGTCTGCGGAGCCGGCGACGAGCCGAGCGTGATGTCCACGTCCAGGCCGGTCTGCCTGGCGATCTGCTCGGCGACCAGCCGGACCCGTTCGGCCGACCGTTCGCTGTAGCCGTCGACATCGGCGACCCGGACCCGGATCGCACTGATCGGCGCCGCCGCCTGCGGGCTGTCCGCCCCGGCCAGCAACTGCGCCACGCTGGCCAGGTTGGTCAACAGCAGTGGCGGAGCGGAGAGATAGCCGGCCGGGTTGCCGCTGGGCAACAGCGACTGGTCACCGAGCGCCGCCCGGCTGCGCTGGTCGGCACCCTCGGCCAGGGGCGGCTCGTACGTCTCCAGCGGCACCCGGGACAGCTCGCCGAACCCCGCCAGCCGGTCCGGGTCAAAGACGCCCACCGCGCTCCACTGCCGGGTCGGCCCGGAGCTGTCGCGGGACAGCGGCAGGCTGGTCAGCGGCCGGAAGGCGACGTCGTGGGAGAGCCAGGGCAGCGGTACGTAGTTGTATTCCTCCTTGCCGCCGTAGACACCCAGGTCGGGGGCGGCCGTGTGGGCGCGGAGCGTGCCGTCGGCCAGCTGGTCGTATGCCGTCTGGCCGGGCTGCACCACCACCTGGAGCTGGCCGTGACAGCACGCCGTCGCACCGACTCCCCTGTCCACCCGGGCCCGATGGCTCGCCCCGAGGTCCTGCTGGTCGTCGCCGACGGGCACGGCGGGAACCTCGGCCAGCAGCCGCACCAGCCGCCCGGGCGGGATGCCGGTGACCCGTGGTGGTGCGGCGAGCCGCGTGTAACCAGCGCGGAGGGCGCCGTCGACGAAGGGCCGGTTGGTGGTCAATACCGGAAAGTGCCGGGAGGCGTCGTTCGCGCTGTCGCTGGGCGTGTCGTCTGCGGTGAGCGGCCGGCCGTCCACGACGGCGTCGGCGAGTCCGACCAGGCGGTCCTCGGCGTCCGGATCGACGGCGGCGAGCAGGTACGGCACGGTGAGCGACAGGGTGGTGACGAGCCGGTCGCTGGTCTGCGGTGGAACCCAGGCGGAGCCGTACTCGAAGCGGCCGTCCGGCAGCAGCCTTGCCGCGTCGACCCCCCACGCCTCGCGCTCGGTGCGCGTGTCGAACTCCTCGTCCGGGTGCCACCTCGGGTCGCACACCGGCTCCGCCCGGCCCGTGGGCAGCACCTCAAGGGGGACCGGGCCGCAGCTCTCGACGTTGTAGGACCGGCCGTTCGAGTAGCGCATCGCGGTGAAGTCGAAGCCGTCCGCCAGCACCGGGAAGATCAGTGGCCGGGTGGTGACGTACACGTAGTGGGGTTTTCCCGGTGCGGTGGAGAGGCCCCGCTCCGCCAGGTAGGTCGGATCGAGCCGGATCACCTGCCGGTCGAGGCTGCGGTCGACCGCGTCGGTCAGATCGAACGCGGTCGGGACGGCGGACGTCGAGTAGCCGAGCATCGCGATCGGCGCGGCGACCTCCACTCCCGACATCGCCCGCACCTGGTCGTACTGTCCGGTGGTGATGCCGCCGAAGAGGCCGGACAGGTAGTTGGGACGGACCAGCCGGCGTTCCGCCTCCAGCGCGGTGCGGGCTCCCTCCGGGCGGACCAGGATGTCGTACGCCGCCCCGGTGTTCTGCTCCACCTCGCCGATCACCTGTAGCCGGGAGGCGGTGGTGGTCCCGGTGAGCACGACGAAGCCGGTGGTCGCCATCAGCACGCCTACCAGTAGCGCCACCGAACGGCCAGGACGACCACGAAGCTGTCGCCAGATGAAGCTGAACAAGGTGCCTCCCCATCACGCGGACACCAACTCTGCTTCATGCATTGTGACAATGCAATAGCCCGAGCGGCGGCACGGGGGTGCAGACTGGGGAAGTTCGAGGCCGGGAGGTACGGGTGGCGCTGTCGCAGGTGGTCGGCCGGCTCATCGGCGTACGCCCGCACCGGGTGGCTCCGGGCGGAGGTGGCGCTGGCCGCGTGCCGCGCCCGGTCACCGCCGTGGTCGTCGGTGGCGGGATCGCGGGCATCTCCGCGGCCGTGGTCCTCGCCGAACGGGGTGTCGAGGTGACCGTGCTGGAGGCCGCGTCCACCCTGGGCGGCCGGCTGGGCGCCTGGCCGGAGCCGCTCGCGGACGGCAGCAGCCAGCTCAACGAGCACGGTTTCCACGCGTTCTTCCGGCAGTACTACAACTGGCGGAACATCCTGCGTCGGGTCGATCCGGCGCTGCGCTTCCTGCGCCCCGTGCCGGGCTATCCGGTGCTCAGCGCCGAATGGCCGACCGAGGAGTTCGGGCGGCTGCCCCCCGCCCCACCGGCGAACCTGCTCACCCTGCTGGCCCGCAGCCCCAGCGTCCGGCTGCGCGACCTGCGCGGCATGGACCGGGACGCCGCCCTGCCACTGCTGGCCTACCATCCGGTACGCACCTACGCCGAGTTCGACCACGCCACCGCCGATGAGCTGCTCACCTCGCTGCGGCTGCCGGACCGGGCCCGGGCGATGCTCTTCGAGGTCTTCTCCCACTCGTTCTTCAACCACGAGGCGGAGATGTCGGCCGCCGAGATGATCGCCCAGTTCCACTTCTACCTGCTCGGCAACCCGGAAGGGCTGGCCTTCGACTGCCCCGACGAGGACTACGCCACCGCCATCTGGGCGCCGCTGACCCGGCACGTCGAGCGGCACGGCGGCCGGGTGGTCACCGGTGCCCCGGCGACCGGGCTGCACCGGGAGCCGGCCGGCTGGCGGGTGACGACCGCCGAGCGGGCATACCGGGCCGGGCACGTCGTGCTCGCGGTCGACCCACCGGCGCTCGCCGCGCTGGTCGCGGCCTCACCCGGGCTGGCCGACGCCGCGCCGGAACTGGTGGCGGCGATGCCCGGGTACGGGCGACCCGGGCCGCCGTACGCGGTGGCCCGCTACTGGTGCGACGGGGACGTCGACCCGGGGCGCGCGATCTTCAGCGGGGTGTCCCGCCAGGCGACGCTGGACTCGGTGACGTTGTACCACCGGCTGGAGCACGAGTCGCGGCGCTGGGCGGAACGCACCGGCGGCTCGATCGTCGAACTGCACGCGTACGCCTGTGAGCCGGGCGTGCCTGCGACGGAGCTGGCCGAACGGATGCGCGCCGAGCTGATCGGGCTCTGGCCGGAGGCGGGCCGGCTGCGCGTACGCGAGCTACGCGCCCGGGTGGAGGCGAAGGCCCCCGCCTTCACCCCCGGCAGCCACGCCGGACGGCCGGGCGTACGCACCGGGGCGGACGGGCTCTACCTGGCCGGCGACGGGATCCGCACCGACTTTCCCAGCGCCCTGATGGAACGGGCGGCGGCCACCGGCATCCTCGCGGCCAACCACATCCTGCGCTCGGCGGGTACCGCCACCGAGCCGCTGCGCTCGGTCCGGCCGCGCGGCCTGCTCGCCCGCCGCTGACCCGAGCTGAGGTCGACGCACCCGGCTGGCACTGACGCCGCCTGCCGGCGCGGACGCCGCCTGCCGGCGCGGACGCCGCCTGCCGGCGCGGACGCCGCCTGCCGGCGCGGACGCCGCCTGCCGGCGCGGTGCCAGGATGCCCGGCGCGGCGCCAGGATGCCCGGCGCAGTGTAAGCGACTGGTCAGCGGGGCGGGTTGGTCAGACCGCGCAGGAGCAGGGCCAGGCCGCCGTCGAACTCGGCGTCCGGGCCGACCTGACGCGCGGTGCGGGCCGTCTCGGCGAGGTGCGGGAACGCCTCCGGCGGCAGCTCGGCCAGCACCTCGGTGCCGGGCCCGGCGAGCGGACCCAGATGTTCCAGCTGGATCGCGCCGAGCAGGTAGCTGAGCAGCCCGCGCAGGGCAACCACCCGGTGCGCACCGGTCAGCCCGGCCTCGGTCAGCAACCCGAGCACCGTCTCCGTCCAGCGCAGCACGGCACGGGAGCGGTGCCGGTGCACGGGCACCAGGGCCGCGATCGCCGGGTGGGCGGCGACAGCGGCGCGCATCCGGCGCACCATGACGGTGACGCGGTCGGCCCAGGGCAGCCCCGGATCGGGCGGTCGGCTGTCGATCCCGTCGAGCACCCGCTCCACGACCAGCCGTTCCAGCTCGCCGCGATCGTCGACGTACCGGTAGAGGGCCATCGCGCTCATCGACAGCTCGGTGGCGACCGCCCGCATGGTGAACCCGGAGAGCCCGTCGCGGTCGATCACGGTCAACGCCGCCGAGGCGATCTGGTCGGGGGTCAGCGAGCGGGGCCGTGGCATGGCCTTGACACCCTACTGCACTCTCGTAGGTATACGTTGTAAGCCTACAAGGAGAGCCGATGCGTACCCCTCGTACCCAACCGATCGTGAGCACCCGGACGCTCACCTCCGTAAACGCCGGACCTGTCGAGTTACCCGACCCGCACCGGCTGGTCCACCTCCAGTTCCGCCGGTTCGCCGGCTGCCCGGTGTGCAACCTGCACCTGCGCTCGGTGGTACGCCGACACGCCGAGATCGAGGCGGCGGGCGTACGGGAGGTGGTGCTTTTCCATTCGCCCGCCGACGAGTTGCGCGAGCACGTCGCGGAGCTGCCGGTCGCCGTGGTCGCCGACCCGGACAAGCGGCTCTACCGGGAGTTCGGGGTCGAGTCGGGACGCCGGGCGCTGCTGGACCCCCGGGCCTGGCTGCCGATCCTCCGCGCGGTGCTGACCGGCGTGTGGCACGTGCTGCGCGGTCGGGAGAAGCTGCCCGCCAGCACGCCGCACGCCGGGCGACTCGGCCTGCCCGCCGACTTCCTGATCGCCCCGGACGGGCGCATCGTCGCCGCCCACCACGGCGAGCACGCCTACGACCAATGGCCGGTCGACACCCTGCTGGCGCTGGCCAGGAGCGACCGGCAGTAGGGCGACCGACCGCCGCTGACGCCTGGCACGGGAGCGCGCTCGGGGGTGCTCCCGTGGCAGGACCTACTCCGGGCGGGCCCAGACGAAGCGCGGCGGGCGGCGTTCGTGGAACGCGGCGACGCCCTCCCGGGCCTCGCCACTGTCCCGCATCTGCCCGATCCACCAGGCGATCCGGTCATCGTCCGCGCGCTCGTCGACGATCTCCTTCGCGGCGGCGACGCTTAGCTGCGAACGGTCCGCGATCGTGCGGGTGAGCCCGGCGATCCGGGCAGCCAGCCCGGCGTCGGGCAGCACCTCGTCGACCAGGCCGATCCGCAGCGCACGCTCGGCATCCACCAGGTCGCCGGTGAAGAGCAGATGCTTGGCCGCCGCCGGCCCGACCAACCGGGCCAGCCGGCGGGTGGTGGGTGCCGGATAGACCAGGCCGAGCCGGGCCGGCGGTACGCCGAACCTCGCGTCCTCGGCGGCGATCCGCAGGTCGCAGGCGACGGCGAGCTGGCAGCCGCCACCGACACAGGCACCCCGGATCTCGGCCACGGTCGGCTTGGCGAAGGCGGCCAGCCGTTCCTCGGCCGCGACTGCGATGCCGAGGTCACCGGTGAGCAGCTCGTCCAGGCCACCCAGGTCGGCACCGGCGCAGAAGGTCCCCTCGGCACCGGTGAGCACCAGCACGCGTACCGCCGGATCGGCCTCCAGGCCGTCGAGCAGCACCGGCAGCTGCCGCCACATGGCCGGGGTGAGGGCGTTGCGCCGGTCCGGGTTACGGATCACCACGGTGGCTACCGGCCCCGTTACCTCGACCGTCAGCTCGGCGTCCGCCACCGTCCCCGTCCCTCCGACCGGCCGGCCTCACCACCTCGTACCGGCGTTGGCCGCGAGGTTAGCCTGCCCGACCGGCCCGGCGGGCGGTGACCTCGTCTCGCCGACGTCCGCCCGGTGTGCCGTGCGTGTTACGGATGGAGCCCCCGGCCGGGATCGAACCGGCGACATCCCGCTTACAAGGCGGGTGCTCTGGCCAGCTGAGCTACAGGGGCGCTGTGCCGTGGTCAGCATAGCGACCGACGTCCGCTTTTCCCGCTCGGCAGGGGTCCCGAGCACGGGAAACGTCAACATCCTGACCTGCGAGCGTCGATTCGTGCTCGACCGTGCCCGAGTGACCGGTATGCGAGTGCTTCTGATCCCGTCAACGATCCCGCATCTTGGCAGCGCGGCAAAAGCCGTTTACCGTGCAGTGACACGGACGACATGGGCTGGTCCCCTGGCGGTCGTGGCGCCGGTGCGGGCCCCTTCGCGCCGGTCGCTCCTTCACTCGGATCGTCCGGCACGTTCCTGCCGGTGAAAGGAAGCGTCTCCCCTCATGGCTACGGTCACTTACGCGAAGGCGTCCCGGATCTACCCGGGCACCGAACGCCCCGCCGTCAACCAGCTCGACCTTCAGATCGGCGACGGCGAGTTCCTCGTCCTGGTCGGCCCCTCCGGTTGTGGTAAGTCCACCAGCCTGCGGATGCTCGCCGGCCTGGAGGACGTCGACGACGGCGCGATCTACATCGACGACCGCGACGTCACCCACCTTCCGCCGAAGTCCCGCGACATCGCGATGGTCTTCCAGAACTACGCCCTGTACCCGCACATGAGCGTGTACGAGAACATGGCGTTCGCGCTCAAGCTGCGCAAGACCTCGAAGTCCGAGATCGACCGGCGGGTCAAGGAAGCGGCGGCGCTGCTCCAGCTGGAGGAGTTCCTCAGCCGCAAGCCCAAGGCGCTCTCCGGCGGTCAGCGCCAGCGGGTCGCGATGGGCCGGGCCATCGTCCGGGAGCCCCAGGTCTTCCTGATGGACGAGCCGCTGTCGAACCTCGACGCCAAGCTCCGGGTGCAGACCCGTACCCAGATCGCCTCGTTGCAGGCCAAGCTCGGCGTCACCACCGTCTACGTGACCCACGACCAGGTCGAGGCCATGACCATGGGCCACCGGGTGGCGGTCATGCTCGACGGCGTGCTCCAGCAGGTGGACACTCCGCGGGCGCTCTACGACACCCCGGCCAACGTCTTCGTCGCCGGCTTCATGGGCTCGCCCGCCATGAACATCAAGACCGTCCCGCTCACCGAGCAGGGCGCGGCCTTCGCCGAGCTCTACGTCCCGCTGACCCGCGAGCAGACCGAGGCGGCCAACGCCGAGGGCGGCGACGGCAAGGTGACCGTCGGCTTCCGTCCGGAGGACTGCGACATCGTCGGCGCGAGCGAGGGCGGCATGCCGCTCGTCGTCGAGCTGGTCGAGGACCTCGGCTCGGACGCCAACGTCTACGGCCACGCCGCGCTGGACGGCGCCTCCGAGCGGTTCGTCGTGCGTACCGACCGGCGGCACATGCCGAACATGGGCGACACGGTCTTCGTGAAGCCGCGTACCGGCCGGAGCCACGTCTTCCACTCCGCCACCGGCCAGCGGATCTGACGTAACAACGAAAGAGGGGGCGGCCCGCCGGGCCGCCCCCTCTTTCGTGTCGTTCTTTCGGGTCGTTCTTTCAGGTCGCGGCCTGTGCCGGCCCGGCGGTTCAGCCCTCGGCGGCCCGGCGGCGGGCCACCTCGGCGAGGGTGACCGCAGCGGCCACGCTCGCGTTCAGCGACTCCACCTCGGAGACCATCGGGATGCTGACGGTCAGGTCGCAGGTCTGCCCGACCAGCCGGGAGAGTCCCCGCCCCTCCGAGCCGACCACCACGACCAGCGGGCCGACCGCGGCCTCCAGGTTGTACAGGTCGGTGTCGCCGTCGGCGTCCAGGCCGACAAGCATGAAGCCGGCGTCCCGACAGGCCTTCAACGACCGGGTCAGGTTGGTGACCTGGGCCACCGGGATCCGGGCCGCCGCGCCGGCACTGGTCCGCCAGGCGGTCGCGGTGATCCCGGCGGCCCGCCGCTCCGGTACGAAGACCCCCTGCGCGCCGAACGCGGCGGCCGACCGGATCACCGCGCCGAGATTGCGCGGATCGGTGACCCCGTCCAACGCCACCAGCAGCGGCGCCGGCTGTTCCAGCGCGGCGGCGACCAGATCCTCGAACGGCTCGTACGCGAACGGCGGCACCTGGAGACCGACGCCCTGGTGCAGCACGCCCCCGGTCATCCGGTCCAGCTCGGCGCGGCTGACCTCCAGGATCGCGATGCCCCGGTCGGCCGCGGTCCGGATGGTCTCCTTCACCCGGTCGTCGACGTCGATGCCCTGAGCGGTGTAGAGCGCGGTCGCCGGCACCTGGGCGCGCAGCGCCTCCAGCACCGGGTTACGGCCGACCAGCAGCTCCGGTGTGTCCTTCGCCGGGTTGGACTTGCGCCCCGGTGCGACCCGGGGTCCGCCGCGCCCGGCGGGCTGCCGGCCCCGGGCCGGCTTGGCCGTCGCGGTGGTGCCCCGGCCGCCGCCCTTGCCCCAGGTGGTGTCCTTGCTGCCCGGCTTGCCGATCTTCGGGGCCCGTCCCTCCTCGGCCGCCGCCCGACGCTCCTTCTCCTGCTTCCAGGCGGTGCGCTGGGGCAGCTTCTCGGTGCCGGAGTAGCCCTTGTGCCAGGGCCGTTCGTCGGCGGGCAGGGTCCGACCACGCCCGGCGAGGGAGTCCCGGTTCTTACCGCCGGACCCCTTCGGGGCACTGGCCTTGGACGTGGTACGCCGGCCACGGCGTTGCGAATTGCCGGCCATCAGTCATGCTCTCCAATTGTCCAGCGCGGGCCCTGTGGGGTGTCCTCGACCACCACGCCGGCCCGCTTGAGCTGATCCCGTAGCGCGTCGGCGGCGGCCCAGTCCTTGCGGACCCGGGCCTGCGCACGCTGTTCCAGGGCCAGGGCGACCAGGGAGTCCACCACACCACGGAGGTCACACGCCCCGGCCCCACCGGTCCACGCCGGGTCGAGGGGGTCGACGCCGAGGATATCCAGCATCGCGCGCACACTGCCGAGCGCCGTGCGTACGGTCACATCGTCGCCGCCGGCCAACGCGTTGTTGCCGTCGCGCAGCACCTCGTGCAGGACGGCCAGCGCGGCCGAGGTGTTCAGGTCGTCGTCCATCGCCGCGGCGAACCCGGCCGGCAGCTCACCGAGCTGACCGGCGCCCACCCGCTCGGCGGCGCGCTGCACGAAACCCTCGATCCGCCGGTACGCGACGGCCGCCTCGCGCAGCGCCTCCTCGGAGTAGTCGATCCGGGAGCGGTAGTGCGCGGCGACGTAGTAGTAGCGCAGCTCGACCGGGCGTACCCCGAGCGAGGCGACGTAGGCCAGGTCGAGGGTGTTCCCCAGCGACTTGCCCATCTTGGTCCCGCCGATGCCGAGCAGGCCGTGGTGCACCCAGTAGCGGGCGAAGGGCAGGTCGGCGGCCTGGGACTGGGCCAGCTCGTTCTCGTGGTGCGGGAAGGTCAGGTCGAGCCCGCCGCCGTGGATATCGAACTCGGCGCCGAGGTAACGCCAGCACATCGCCGAGCACTCGATGTGCCAGCCCGGACGGCCCCGCCCCCACGGCGACGGCCAGTAGGCGTCCGCCGGCTCGTCCGGTTTGGCGCCCTTCCAGAGCGCGAAGTCACGCGGGTCCCGCTTGCCGCGCTCCGGGGCGTCGCACGCGGACTGCATGTCGTCCGGCGACTGGTTGGAGAGCGCACCGTAGGACGGCCACGACCCCACGTCGAAGTACACGTCGCCGGAGTCGTCGGTGGCCGGGTAGGCATGGCCCCGCTCGATCAACCGCTCGATCAGTGCGTGCATCTCGGGGATGTGCCCGGTGGCCCGCGGCTCGTAGGTGGGCGGCAGCACGTTCAACGCCCGGTACGCCGCGGCGAGCTTCAGCTCGTTACCGTACGCAATCGACCAGAACGGTTGATCCTGCTCCTGTGCCTTGACGAGGATCTTGTCGTCGATGTCGGTGAGGTTGCGGATGAAGGTGACCTCGTAGCCGGCGGCCAGCAACCAGCGGCGCAGCACGTCATAGTTGACGCCGGAGCGAAGATGACCGATGTGCGGCGGTGCCTGAAGGGTGAGACCACACAGGTAGACCCCCACCTTGCCGGCTTCCCGCGGGACGAAGTCCCGCACCGATCGGGTGGCGGTGTCATACAGGCGTAGCGTCACCGTACAAGGGTAGCCGTCCGTGGTTTTCCCGGTCCGCCGGAGCCGGGTCGTACGCTGCTGGTCGTGAATTCCCAACCGGCAGCCGGCGCCGACCCGGACCCCGCCGCTCCCCGTGGTGAGCCGGGGTCGTCCGCCCCGCGCGGCGCTGCGACGGCGGCATCCGCCGCTGGCCGTGGTGTGCCGGGGTCACCCGCGACGGCCGGTGGCGAGACGGCACAGACGTTGGACCGTGGCCTGCGGCTGTTGCATCTGGTCGCGGACGCGCCGAATGGGCTCACCGTCACCGAGGCGGCGCACCGGCTGGGCATCGGGCGGGCCGCCGTATACCGGCTGGTAACGCCGTTGGCCGGGCACGGCATGCTGCGCCGCGACAGCGCCGGCCGGCTGCGTCTCGGCGCGGGTGTGCTGCAACTGGCGCGGCGCGCCCAGCCGCTGCTGGCCGAGGGGGCGCTACCCGCACTGCGGCGACTCGCCGAACAGGCAGGGGCCACCGCCCACCTCACCGTGGTCGAGGGCGGCGAAGGAGTCGCGCTGGCGGTGGTCGAGCCGAGCTGGACGTCGTTTCACGTGGCGTACCGGACCGGGGCCCGGCACCCGCTGGACCGCGGCGCGGCGGGCCAGGCCATCCTGGCCGGCCGGACGGGCGCCGCCGGCCCGGTCAGCACCGTCGGCGAGTTGCAACCCGGCGCGTACGGGGTCGCGGCACCGGTCCTCGGCGTACCCGGCCTGGAGGCGAGCGTAGGCGTGGTCGCCCTCGCCCCGCTGAACACCGAGACAGTCGGCGCCCAGGTGCTGGCCGCCGCCACCGCCATCGCCACCGCCCTGACCTGACCCGGAGACGGGCGCCAACCGGTCCGCCGGGCGCTACGGCACCCCGAGTTGCGGCATCTCGCGCGTTAAAGCTCGATCGATCACCCGAGTCACCGCAACCCGTGCCCGGCGTAGCACATCAGCCGGCGGGTGTGAGCGTTATCCACAGGGGAGGGTCAGCGGACGACCGGAGTTGTCCACAAGGACGGACGGAGCGGGTGCGTCGCCCCGAAGCTTTTTTCATGCCAGTTCAAGCACACCGACCGGATGCCCTGGCGTGGCAGGTCTTCCGCGGCTCGGACGCCGTTCGCCGGGGCCTGCTCACCGCCCATCAGCTCCGTAACTCGGCCTGGGTTCGACTTCGGCGGGACATCTACGCCGACGCTCGACTCGACCGCGATCACGAGTTGCTCTGTCGGGCCGTGGCACTTCAACTGCCGTCTGATGCGGCCATCGCCGGCCCGTCGGCGGCGTACCTGCATGGTGTCGAGCATGCCGCCGGTTTCACCGAACCCGTCCATGTCCTGACAACAACCTCGGCTGGACTGCGTAGCCAGCGTGGCTTGCAGGTGCACACGATGGGCCGGGACGAATTCGTCAGGCTTTCCCGCCGGGGCAGTCCACCCCGCACCGGTCCGACCCGGGCGGCCTGGGAGAGCGCGGTCTGGCTGGAGCCGACCCACGCGATTGGCATAATCGACGCACTCCTCGGTCGGAATCTCACTACCCGTTCGGCGCTCGCCGAGATCGCCGCCGTGAGCGACAAGCGCCCTGGCATACGCCGGGCCCGTTGGCTGTTCGATCTGGCCGAACCGGCAGCCCAGTCGCCGGCCGAGTCGCAGCTGCGCCTCCGGCTGGTGCTGGCCGGGCTGCCGCGCCCTGTGGTCCAGCATCCGGTGCACGTGTCCTGCGGCATGGTCCTGCATCCCGACCTCGCCTGGCCGGAGTTCCGTGTCGCGGTGGAATACGACGGGCACTGGCACTCGGGTCATGAGCAGTTGCACCGAGACCGGCAGCGGCTCAACGGACTCGTCGGGGCCGGCTGGCTTGTCCTACACGTGACCAGTCGCCGACTCCACCGGGATTTCCCGGCGATCGTCCGCGAAGTTCGATCAGCCCTACACGACCGGGGCTGGCGCCGGTGATGTCGACACGGCCACGACCTGCGGCTGCTCGGCATATCCGGGGGGGCGAGCAAGCACAGTCAGTCGCCGCCGCACTGACTCGGCACGACGGCCGGCGGCCCGGCAGGACAGGACCGGCCGGGCCGCTGACACGTCCTCGGGACTACCGGTGGGACTTCAGGGGGGTGGTCACCGCCGCGTGGGCGTCGATGATGCCGTGGCCGTAGAAGCCGTTGAAGTTGGTCGAGCCGGCGCAGTAGGCGTCGAACTCGGCCGGCCGGCCCTCGTTGGCGTAGCTGACCAGCCGTGGCTGCGGGCAGGCGCGCTCGGCCGCCGTCCGGTAGAGCTGCTGCTCGACCAGCTCCGGTGCCAGCCCGAAACCGCCGCCACGCTGCGCCTTGCCGTACCGGCTGACGATGAGCGCGGCCACGCCCGAGGCGTGCGGGGCCGCCATCGAGGTGCCCTGGAGGTACGTGAAGTAGGCGCACGCACCGTTGGCCCTGCACTCCTTGAACACGAAGGTCTCGGCGCCCGGCACGATGTTGCCGTCCTCGTCGACAGTGCCCTCCTCCTGGAGCACCTTCTTCGGGTACGTGGAGAGGATCATGTTGGCGTCGGTGCGGAACGTGTCGGTGCCGAAGCCGTCCCGGAACCAGCCGCCGGGCGCGGCCACGGCGGTCTGCTCGGTGCCGTAATTGGAGTAGTCGGCCTTCTTACCGGACGGGCCGACGGCGGCGACGCTGATCACGTGCGGTCCCTCGGTGGGCAGGTTCCAACAGCTGTTGTTGTCGATCTCCCGGGGGTACGGCGCGACGTCACCGTAGTTCGGGCTGGAGACGTCGGTACGCGGGTCGCCCAGGTCCTCGTGGTTGTTGCCGAGCGCACCGACCAGGGTGACGCCCTTGTTGTGGGCGAAGGTCAGGGCCCGCTTCATGGCCCGGATGGTGGCGCGCTGCGCCGCCTGCGCCTCGGGCGAGTCGGCCGGATTCGCGGTGCAGTTGTAGAGCCACGGGTCGACGTAGAAGGACATGTTCACCACGTCCAGGCCGGATCTGCCGGCGTGCAGCAGGGCGTTGACCACCGGGTTCAGGAAGAAGTAACCCGAGTCCTGCCCGCCCTTGAGGTTGACCAGAGAGACGTCCGGAGCCACCCCGGAAAGGCCGAATCCGTTGGCGGCGGCGCCGATGGTGCCGGCCACGTGCGTGCCGTGCCCGCCGTCGTCGGTACCGGCCGGGTCGAGGCAGCTCGACACCTCGCACGGCCCGTCGATCTCGGGAATGTCCGGCGCGAAGTTCCGCGAGAGCCGCCAGTTGAAGTTCGGGGCGATGTCAGGGTGGCTCGCGTCGACGCCCGTGTCGAGTACGCCGACGGTGACCCGACGGTCGCCGGCCTCCACCTTGCGCGCCTGGGGGGCGCGGATCATCTCCAGGCCCCAGAGCTTGTCGTCAAGCGGATCCAGCTTGGCCGGCTTCTTGCCGGGCTTCTTGCCGACGCCCTTGGCGACCCCGGCGGCCAGCAGGTGTTCCTGCTCGACCCGGTCCATCCTGGGCTTGCGACCGATCGCCTTCTGCTCGGCGGCGCCGATCAGGGCCGTGGCGGCTGCCACCCGGGCCTGGAAGTCGGCGCGGTCACTGGTCACCTGGTACACGCCGACCTCGTCGGTCCGGGACACCACGGTCCCGCCGGCCGACCGGATGGCGGCGATCGCCGCCTCGGCGGCGTACCCGTCCTCGGCGACCACGGTGAAGGTCCGGACGGCCGCCGGCTCGGCGCTGGCCGGCACGCTCAGACCGGTCACCGTGAGGGCCAGTGCCGCCGCGGTCGCGACCACACCGGCGGTGAAGCGCTTGCTCACCACATCGAATCCTCTCGTTGAGGTATGTGGCGTCATCAGACATCAACACTTGCCGTTCCGCCAGCCCGTCGCCGGATACCTTCCGGTAGATCCGGTACGCCGGAAAGATCTGCCCGGGCGACGGGCCGGCCAAAGTGTCACGTCAGGGCCGGCTCCCCGGCCTGGGTTGGCGCCGGCTCGACGGAGGTACGCAGCTCGTCGAGGCGGACCAGGGCGACCCCGGCGACGATAAGCGCCCCGCCGAGCAGTTGGACGATGGTCGGCAGCTCGCCCAGCACCAGCCAGGCGATCAGCACCGCGAACATCACCTCGGTCAGCCCGACGAAGGAGGCGAGCCGGGCACCCAGGATGCGGGTCGCGGCGACCCCGGCCAGGTACGCGACCACCGCCGCCACCAGGGCGAGACCGGCGATCGGAACCAGCCAGCTGGTGCGCTGCCCGGCGAAGTCCACCGCGCCGAAGGTGGCGCGCAGCGGCAGCGCTCCGGCCAGCCCGAGCAGCAGCAGTGCGCCGGCACCGACGGCCATCCCGCCGCTGGCCATCACGACCGACGGCAGTGCGGAATCGATCCGGCCGGCGAGTACGAAGTAGCCGGCGAGTCCCACCCCGGCGCCCAACCCCCAGAGCACGCCGACCGGGTCGAGCCGGCCGGCACCGGTCAGGTCGAGCACGAAGACCAGGCCGACCAGGGCCGCCACCGAGCCGGCCACGGTCAGCCGGCGGGGACGCTGCCCCTGCACCAACCAGGTCCAGCCGACGACCAGGATGATGCCGAGGTACTCCAGCAGCAGCGCCACGCCCACCGGCAGGTAGCGCACGGCGTTGAAGAAGCACACCTGGGCGAGCGCGACCCCGAGCACCCCGAAGACCCCGATCGAGGCGAGGTTGCGGCGCAGTACCGGCCAGCGTCCGCGCAGGATGAGCAGCGCAGGTATGGCCAACACCAGGGCGGCGATGCCGACCCGGGCGACGACCACCGCCTCGGCCGACCAGCCGGCGTTGATCAGTGAGCGGGCGAAGGTGCCCGAGGTGGCGAAGGTCACCGCGGAGATCAGCGCCAGGGTGAGGCCGACACCTGCGGCGGGGGGTTGGCGCATCGGGCTCTCCTTGGCAAAGCTGGCCGCCATGGGCAAAGTAGGGTTACACCGATGACGCTAGAGCGGGGTTGCGACAGGGGTCAAGTTGCTTTTCGCCCATGACACGGAATGTTCGTTGACAGCCGCCGCCGCGCTTGTCAACACCGGCGGCCAGGACGGCGAAGGGCTGCCGGACGTGGCCGCCCTGGACGCCTTCTTCACCGCCCACGCCTACAGCGGCCGGCACGAGCACACCGAGGCCGAACTGCGGACGGTACGCGCACTGCGCCCCCGGCTACGCCGGATCTGGTACGCCGACGTCAACGAGATCGTCTCGATCGTCAACGGGTTGCTCCGTGAGCACCGCGCCCTGCCTCAGCTCATCACGCACGACGACGAGCCGTACCACCTGCACGCCGTACCCCGAGACGCCCCGCTGGCCACCCGGATGGCGGTCGAGGCGGCAATGGCGATCGCGGACGTGGTCCGCAGCGGTGAGCTACGCCGGCTGCGCACCTGCGAGCACCCGGACTGCGACAACGTACTCGTCGACCTGTCGAAGAACCGTTCCCGCCGATTCTGCGACGCCGGCTGCGGCAACCGGGCCGCGGTCAGCGCCTACCGCGCCCGCAAGGCCGCCGCCATCCGCCCCTGATCCCGCAGGGCACCACCCCAAGATCAAACTCACCCACCGGGCACCGCGACCAACGTCACGCTCGTTCATGGAACGCAACGATGATCGTTGACGCAGGAACGGCTCAACACCCGAGAAGAAGATAGCCAGAACGTCAACGATCAATGCTCACGACAGCGCGCCGCCGCGACGAAGGACCTCCAGGCGTACGACTCGAAGGTCAACACCGGCCCACCTGGATCCTTACTGTCCCGCACTCCCACCAGTTCAGGAAAATTCGTCGCCACCTCAACACACTGGTCGCTGGAACCGCTACGGCTGCTCTTGCGCCATTGCGCACCGGTCAGGTCCATGACTCCGCGATCTCCTTCAGCAGTTCCGTCGACTCCTGCGGCGGCAACGTCGCGCCGAGGTAGCCTCCCAGACCCGTTGCAGCATCGACAGATCCGATGTCTGATCCAGCTCTCGGCCACCGATCTGACCGCCGAGATATGCCACATCAGTCCCATCACGGAACCCGGCAAGGATGAACGGGCCGTGAGGCCGGGGTACTCCTCGGCGGACAGCGGTACCACGTGCAGGCGGACCGAGGGATGGTCGGTGGCGAATCTGATCAGGTGTTGCGTCTGGTCGAGCATCACCTTTCGACCGCCGACCCGTCGCCGCAGCGCGGACTCGTCGAGCACGATCACTGCGCGCGGGGGGTGTTCCTGACATAGGACGGCCTGGCTGGCCATACGGTCGGCCAGGCGTTCCTCGCGCTCGACAGGGCTGAGCGAATCATCAGCCTCGAAGATCGCGCGGGCGTAGGGCTCGGTCTGGAGCAGACCTGGCACTCGCAGCGGCTCGGGGGTGATGACGCAAACGACTCAGCTCGACAGGAGGCTGCGCCATGTCCCGAGCCGCCCGGCAGACCTGGTTCCACAGTATGTTCCGAACGTTTCGCAACCAGCGGCCGATCCCGCTGGCACCCCGGCATCGCCGGATCTGGCATGGACTTCGGGCGTACTGCTCCTGCGGTTTGCGTTGGCGTACCTGCCCGGACCGGCACACGCCCGTGCCGATCGAGCCGATCGCACTCCGGTGACCGGGCCGAGCGCGCCGGCCCGGCCGCCCTCTTCGCGCGCTTCCTCGCCTGGGTGCCCGGACAGCGCAGCCAGTCAGGGGTGGGTCATGCGGAGCAGGTCGAGCGCCTCCTCCAGTTGGGTCTCGCTTAGTTTGCCGGAGTCGAGGTGTCCACGGGCGATCACCACCTCCTTCATGGAGATCTGCTTGGCCAGCGCCTCCTTGGCGATCGAGGCGGCCTCGTCGTACCCGAGGTAGCGGTTGAGGGGCGTGACGATCGACGGCGAGCCTTCGGCGTACGACAGGCAGACCTCGGCGTCGGCGACCAGGCCGACCACGCAGCGGTCGGCGAGCAGGCGGCTGGACGCGGCCAGCAGCCGGATCGACTCCAGGATGTTGCGGGCCATCACCGGAAGCATCACGTTCAGCTCGAAGTCGCCCTGCGAGCCGGCGAAGGCCACCGTCGCGTCGTTGCCGACGACCTGCGCACAGACCTGCCGGACGGCCTCGCAGACCACCGGATTGACCTTCCCCGGCATGATCGACGAGCCCGGCTGGAGGTCGGGGATGCGCAGCTCGCGCAGGCCGGCCCGAGGGCCCGAGCCCATCCAACGGATGTCATTGGCGATCTTGTATAGCCCGACCGCGACGGTACGCAGCTGCCCCGACGCTTCCACAAGTGCGTCGCGCGCGCCCTGCGCCTCGAAATGGTTGCGCGCCTCGGTCACCGGCAGCCCGGTGGTGGCACGGAGCTTGTCGATCACCCGGGCGGCGAACCCGAGCGGGGTGTTGATGCCGGTGCCGACCGCCGTACCGCCCAACGGCAGCTCGGCCAGCCGGGGCAGCACCCCCTCGACCCGTTCGATGCCGTAGCGGACCTGGGCGGCGTACCCACCGAACTCCTGCCCCATGGTCACCGGCGTGGCGTCCATCAGGTGGGTACGCCCGGCCTTGACCACCGTCTCGAACTCGCCGGCCTTCGCCTCAAGCGCACCCGCCAGGTGATCCAGCGCCGGCAGCAGGTCGCGGGCGACCGCCTCGGTGGCGGCCAGGTGGATCGAGGAGGGGAAGACGTCGTTGCTTGACTGCGAGGCGTTGACGTCGTCGTTGGGGTGCACCTCCCGGCCCAGCTCCCGGCTGGCCAGGCTGGCGATCACCTCGTTTGTGTTCATGTTGGACGAGGTGCCGGAGCCGGTCTGGAAAACGTCGACCGGAAACTGGTCGTCGTACCCGCCGTCGGCGACGTGCGCGGCAGCCGCCGCGATGGCCGCCGCCACGTTCGGGTCGATCACCTCCAGGTCGCCGTTGACCTCGGCCGCCGCACCCTTGATCTGCGCCAGCGCCCGGATCTGGGCGGGCTCGATCCCCCGCCCCGAGATGGGGAAGTTCTGCACCGCCCGCTGCGTCTGTGCCCGCCACAGCGCCTCGGCCGGCACCTCCACCTCGCCCATCGAGTCGCGTTCGATCCGGTAGCCCGTCGCCTCTGGAGTCGTCACGCGTACCATCCTGCCGCGCCCCGGCCCGACGTGCAGATGATCGCGGCAGCCAGCTCAGGACAGCTCGGCGAGCAGCCGACGCACCTCGTGCTGCTCGGGCACGTCGAGTTGCTCGAACAGCGCCAGCGCCCGAGTCCAGTGGATGCGGGCCGCCGCCGGATCGGTAGGACGCAGACAGCGGGCCATCCCGTCCTGCGCGCGGGCCTGCTCGTAGCGATGGTTGATCTTCATGGTGTCGACCAGTACCCGACGGTGCAGATCCAGCGCGCTGGCGCCGTCGCCCTGTGCCAGCAACGCGCGTGCCAGCAGGTTGCGCGAGCTGCACTGCCCGACCCGATCGCCTGCCTCGGTCAGCACGATCAGGGCCTCGCGGTGCAACGCCGCAGCTTCCACCGGCCGCCCCGCCTCCCGCTCCATCATGCCCAGTTCGTTGAGTACCTCGCCCTCGTACACGGCGTTGCCGACCGCCCGGTGCAGGCGCAGCGCTGCCCGCAGCAACCGCCGGGCGGGCAGCACATCCCCCATCCGGAAGCGGACCGCACCGAGATGGCCCAGCGCGTTCGCCAGCTGCCGGCGATCAGCCAGCTCACGGCTCATCATCAGGTGCTTACGGCTGGTGACGAGTGCCTGGTCGTAGCGCCCCCAGACGAGCAGCAGAAAGGCCGTGTTGTTGAACAGCACGAACGTCTCGGCGTACCGGTCGGGCGAGCGCAGCAGTTGGGCGGCCTCGTTGAACAACTCCAGACTTCGTTGATAGTCGCCGTTGACGAGGTACGCGCCGCCGAGGTTCCACAGGAAGCTCGCCTGTGGGCCGGCGAGTCCCTGCCGCCGGCACAGCTCGACCGCCTGCTCCATGAGCCGGATGGCTTCCGACAATCGGGCCAACCGGAAGTAGGCCGAGGCGAGATAGTTAAGCATCAGGGCCCTCGCCGGCTCGTCACCGAGCGACGTGGCCGCCCGCAGCCCGGCGCTGTGCATCTCGATCACCTCGTCGAGCTGCCCACCGTTGAAGAACGGCCACCAGCACGCTCGCGCCAGCTGCCAGCAGCGCTCGGGCACGGCGCGCTCCGCCCACCGGGACAGCGCGATCAACGCCACCCGGTACTCGTCGAACCAGGCCAGCCCCTGCCGGGCGGCAACGGCGCTGAGATCGGGACGGCGCGGGGCCGGTGGAGTGAAGTTCCGTCGGTTCCCGGTCGACTCGAAGCCGCGCGCGATCTGCACGGCCGTGGCCAGATGATGGTCGAGCAGCTGCGCCAGCGCCGCGTCGCGCTCGGCCGGGTCGGTCAACTCCGCGAGCAGCCTGCGAGCGTACTCCCGGACCAGGTCGTGCAGCCGGTACCGGCCCGGCTCCGGCTCCTCGACCAGATGTGCGTCGACAAGTTCGTCGAGCACGTCCTGGGTCTCGGTCAACGGCAGTTCGGTAAGCGCGGCGGCGACCGTGTTGTCGAAACGGACACCGGGATGCAGGCCGAGCAGCTGGAACATCCGCTGCGCCGCCGGTGTCACCTGCGCGTACGACAGGGCGAAGGCATCGCCGACGGAGCGCTGCTCGGCCGCCAGCTCGGCCAGCGGGTCACTGGCGTCGCGCAGGCGTTCGAGGAGGTCCGTGATCCGCCACCGGGGCCGGTGCGCCAGCCGCGCGCCGGCCAGCCGGATCGCCAGGGGAAGGTAGCCGCACCGGCGTACCACCTCGTCCGCCGCCGCCGGATCGACCATGACCCGCGCCTCCCCGGCCACCCGGGCGAGTAGCTCGACGGCCTCCGCCGGGTCCAGCACCGGCAGTGAGGACGGGTGCCCTCCGTCGAGGCTCACCAGCCGGCGTCGGCTGGTGATCAGGGTGAGACACCCGGCACCGGTGGGCAGCAGCGGGATGACCTGTTCGGCGTCGCCGGCGTTGTCGAGCAGCACCAGGATCCGTCGCGCGGTCAACTCGGTGCGCCACATCGCGAGCCGGTCGTCCAGGTCCACCGGGATCCGCTCCGGTGGGACGCCGAGCTGCCGGAGCAGGGCCGCCACTGCCGCAGCCGTGGTCAACGGGGTACGCGCGCTGTGCCCGTGCAGGTCGATGAAGAGCTGGCCGTCGGGGTACTGGTCGCTCAGGCGGGTCGCGAGGTAAACCGCGAGGGTGGTCTTGCCGCTACCCGCCATCCCGTCGATGAGCTGGACGCTGGCCTGGTCCTCCTCGATCTCCTTGACCAGCCGCGCGATCGTCTCCTGCCGTCCGGTGAAGTCGCTGATCACCCGGGGCAGTGCCCGAACCGGCGGCCTCGACCGCGGCCCTGGCCCAGCGACGGCCAGATCACCGGCGAGCAACCGCTGGTGCAGCTCCTGCAATGCGGCACCCGGCTCGATGCCCAGTTCCTGGGCGAACCACCGGCGGCCCTGCTGGTAGACGGCGAGCGCATAGGCGTGCCGGCCGACACTCGCCAGGGCGAGCATGAGCTGCTCACGTAGCCGCTCCCGCAGGGGCTGGCGCTCCACCGCCTCGGTCAGCTCGCCGATCAGCTCGGCCGCCAGGCCGAGCCGCAGCTCGACATCCACGCATTCCTCAAGCGTGTCGAGTCGCCGTTCGTCCAGGTCATGGGCGCGCGACCGGACGCTGGGGCTGGTGATGCCGTCGAGGGCCGGGCCGCGCCAGAGGGCCAGCGCCGCCCGGAAGTGCTGGCGGGCTTCGACGAGCCGGCCAGCGGCCAGCGACGACCGCGCCGCGCTCACCTTGCTGCCGAACACCTCGGCGTCGAGTTCGCCGCTGCGCGTCAACACCCCGTAGCCGATCGGATCGGTGACTATCGTCTCCGGCGGAATACCCAGCGCCGCGAAGCGCTGCCGCAGTCGGGAGACGCAGGTCTGGAGCTGGGCCCGGGCGGTGGCGGGCGGCCGGATCTCCCAGACCGCGTCGACCAGCTCGTCCACCGGTACGATCCGACCGGCCCGGAGCAGCAGCACGGCCAGGACGATGCGTTCCCGCCCGGCGGTCAGCGTGCCCTGACCGCCCGCGACCTGTAGCGGCCCCAGAATCCCGAAGCGCATCCGGATCACGTCGGCGGCAGCTCGTCCAGCTGCCGCTGCACCTCGGCAGCATCGGGCGACTCGACCTGACTCAGCAGTGACAGCGCCCGGACCCAGCGGGATCTGGCCGCGCCCGGGTCGCTGTGCCTGACGCAGCGGGCGATGCCGTCCAGCGCGCGTGCCTGCTCGTACCGGTGCTCAATTCTGGTGGCGTCGAGCAGCACCCGACCGAACAGGTCCTGGGCGCTGCGTACGTCGCCCTGGTCGAGGATGGCGCGGGCCAGCAGATTACGGGACGCGCACTGGCCGACCAGGTCACCGACCTCGCTGATCAGGATCAGCGCCTGCCGGTGCAACGCCGCCGCCTCCTCCGGCCGCCCGGCCTCGCGCTCCATCACGCCGAGTTCGTTGAGCACCTCGCCCTCGTTGAACCGGTTGTCGACCTCGCGCTGAAGGGTCAGCGCCGCCCGCAGCAGCCGCCGCGCCGGCCCGGTGTATCCCATTCGATGCCGGGTAATGCCCGTGTGCTCCACGGCGTTCGCCAGCTGCCGGCGGTCGCCGAGGACCCGGGCCAGCATCAGGTGGTTGCGGCTGGCCCGCAGCGCCTCGTCGTACCGGCCCCAGGAGATCAGTGCGAACGTCAGGTTGGTCAGCAGCGCGGCCTGCTCGGTCCGCTGGTCGGCGCCGCGCAGCAACGGTGCCGCCTTCCGGAAGTAGTCCGCGGCGCGGCGTGGATCACCGCTGTTGGAGCTGGCGATGCCGAGGTTCCACAGCGCGATCGGCAGCAGGTCGCTGACATCGTTGCGCCGGCACAGCTCGACCACCCGCTCCAGCAGCCGGATCGCCTGCCCGAAACGGGCCAGCCGGAACTCGGCGGAGGCGAGGTAGTTGAGCAGCACCGCGGTCGCGGACTCGTCGCCGAGCGCCTCGGCCGCCCGCAGGCCGGCGGTGTGTGTCTCGATCAACTCGTCGAGGTGCCCACCGTTGAAGAGCAACCGCCAGCAGGCCCGGGCCAGCTGCCAGCAGTGCCGGGGGAAGTCCTGCTCCGCCGATCTGACCAGCGCCACAAATGTCGAGCGCTGCTCGTCGAACCAGGCCACCCCGCGATCGACGCAGGCCGCCACCAGATCGGGACGCGGTGGATCGGGCAGGGTGAGGGTACGTCGGCTGATCGGCGGCTCCACCTGCCGGCTGATCGTCGCGAGCACATGCAGGTGGTGGTCGAGCAGCCGGTGGAGCGCGGCGTGCCGTTCCGACGCGTGGGCCGGTTCGGTGCAGAGCGTGCGGGCGTACTCACGGACCAGATCGTGCAACCGGTACCGGCCGGGTTCCGGTTCGTCAGCCAGATGGGCGTCGACCAGTTCGTCCAACAGGTGTTGTGCCTCGGGCAGCGGCAGGTCGGCCAGGGCGGCGGCGACCGTGTTGTCGAAGCGTACGTCCGGATGCAGCCCGAGCAGCCGGAAGGTGCGCTGCGCGGCCGGCGACACCTGCGCGTACGACAGGGCGAAGGCGTCCCCGACGGAGCGTTGCCCGGCGGCCAGCTCGGCCAGGGTGTCCCGGCTTCCGCCGAGCCGTTCGGCCAGATCAGCGATCCGCCACCGAGGACGGTGCACCAGTCGGGCGCCGGCCAGCCGGATCGCGAGCGGGAGATAGCCGCAGCGGCGTACCACCTCGGCGGCCGCCGCCGGCTCCGCCGCCACGCGTTCACCCCCGGCCACCCGGTCGAGCAGCTCGATCGCCTCGTCCGGGGCGAGCACGGGCAACGAGGAGGGACGGCCCTCGTCCAGACCCACCAGCCGGCGCCGGCTGGTGATCAGGGTCAGGCAGCCGGCGCCGCTGGGCAGCAGTGGCGTCACCTGCGCGGCGGTGGCGGCATTGTCCAGCAGCACCAGGACCCGCCGGTCGGCAAGTTCGGTACGCCAACGGGCCACCCGGTCGTCCAGGTCGACCGGGATGCGCTCGGCCGGGACCCCGAGCTGCCGCAGCAGGGTGGCCAGCGCGGCGGCCGGGCTCAGCGGCGCCCGCTCGCTGTGCCCGTGCAGATCGATGAAGAGCTGAGCGTCCGGGTACTGGTCAGCCAGCTGGGTGGCCACGTGTACGGCCAGCGTGGTCTTGCCGCTGCCGGCCATCCCGTCGATCAGATGGAGCCGGGTCTCCCCCTCCTCGATCTCCTTGACCAGCCGGGCGACCGTTTCGGAACGTCCGGTGAAGTCGCTGATCGACCGGGGCAGCCCGCGTACCGGGGCGGTGTCGCGGCGGGTCGAGCTGGCGACAGCGAGATCACCGGCGAGCACCCGCTGGTGCAGCTCCTGCAACCCGGCACCGGGCTCGATGCCGAGTTCCTCGGCGTACCGGCGGCGACCTTCCCGATACAGCACGAGCGCGTCCGCCTGCCGGTCGACCGCGGAGAGCGCCAGCATGAGTTGGCCGCGCAGCCGCTCCCGCAACGGGTGTTGCTCCAGTTGCTCGCTCAACTCGTCGAGCAGCGCCGCCGCGTGGCCGAGCCGCAGCTCGACGTCCACGCACTCCTCGAACACCGCGAGGACCTGCTCGTCAAGCGCCTGGGCCCGCCGCCGCACGCTCTGGTTGGGAATCCCGCTCAGCGCCGGCCCACGGGACAATTGCAGCGCGGCCCGGAACTGCCGGCGCGCGTCGATCAGCTGTCCGCTGGCGAGCGCGGCCCGGGCCGCGTCGACGTTACGGGCGAAGACCTCGGTGTCCAGTTCGCCGGAAGCCGTGCGGACGCCGTACCCGACGGGGTCGGTGACGATTGTCTCCGGCGGCAGCCCGAGGCCGGCGAAGCGCTGTCGCAACCGCGACACGCAGGTCTGCAACTGAGCGCGGGCGGTGACCGGCGGATGCTCTTCCCAGATGGCGTCGACCAGCTCGTCGACCGGCACAATGCGGTTTGTCCGGAGCAGCAGGACTGCGAGGACGACCCGGTCCCGACCTGCGGTGATGGTGGCTTCGCCCCCACCGACGCGCAGTGGCCCCAGGATCTGAAACCGCATCCGCTCCCCCGCCCCGGCGATGGTGGCAACTTCCAGCAGCGTAGCTCGGCGGTCACCGATAGTCCCATCGAGCTGATAGCGATCTGAGAGTGGATCGACAGTAGAAGGCCGGAGACTGTCCTCGGTCGCAGGATGCTGCGATCGACGGGGGCGGTGCGCCCGCCAACGGCGGGCGCACCGATGTCGACCGGCCGTTTCCGCTGGCAGGCAACCCGACCAGATACTCTTTCATCGCCAGGAGCAGTAGCTCTGTGGAAGTGGACCCGGCAGCCTTCCGGACGGTGGGTGGGCCGGGTCTCGCGCTGCCTGGTGTCAGACTTCCCTGACTACGTACCGGGGCTCTCGGTGCCCTCGGCCGGAAAGCGTCAGGATTCCCCGTCCCGGATAATCTGGCGGACCCGCTCTCGGCTGTAGCCGGTTGCCGCCACGATGTCCACCTGACGCACGCCGTCCCGGTCAGCGGCCCGGATCGCCTCGGCCAACGCGGCGCGCGCCTGGTCCGCCTTCGCCCGGGCCTCGGCCACAATGCGGGCGGCCCGCTCCTCGGCACGGGGCACCCCGGCTTGCGCCGCGCGCAACTTCCGTACCGCTGCCTCCAGGTCCGCCACTTGGCCATTCCAGCAGGCCAGCGCCGAACGTCTGCTGTCCAAGTGGCACCGCAGCCCCGAGTTGTTCCGCCGGGAGCCGGCCGCCGTGCTGGCCAGAGTCCATCCCACAGAGTCGAGCGGGAGGCAGACGTCGTGACGATCCTGGCGATCGGCCCGCGTCAGCTACCGAAGACGGAGATGGTCGAGGTGTGGCTTGATGCTGGCAGTGGTTCCACCGGTCAGCACGTCATGGTCCCCGTGAAGCGACTGACCCTTTCCGATCTTGACCAGGGAGAGGGTGTAACGGCGTTGTACGAATACGAGACGCCCTACTGAACCTGGCAGGCGAGTCCTCGGCAACATGCCGAGGACTCGCATCGTCGCGCTGCCGTCACTCAGGTGGCCGGAGCGGTCAGTGGCGGCCGATGGTGAGGACCGGCTTGGTCACCTCGGCGAAGAAGTCGTTGCCCTTGTCGTCGACCACGATGAAGGCCGGGAAGTTGAACCGCAGCCTAAGCTAGGGCCAGTCGGCGGGTGGCTGGGCAGAAAACGGGCGCTGGTCGAGAAGATTGGGTACCCGGCTCCGCTCCCGCATCCAATTGGAAAATCCGGGGACGATCCACGCCACCACCTCAAGCACGGTGTCGT
Organism: Micromonospora sp. PRAS1; assembly: GCF_059553435.1. NCBI lineage: Bacteria > Bacillati > Actinomycetota > Actinomycetes > Micromonosporales > Micromonosporaceae > Micromonospora > Micromonospora sp. PRAS1. Next base: position 186,447 of record NZ_JCANNB010000006.1, on the reverse strand, counting down.
GATCAGCCGCCAGGTGCCGCCGGTAAATCGGTTCGTGGTGGGCGATCCGGTTCCGGAGCAATCGAAGAGTGTTCAAGCGGGGGTGCAGTCTCACTCTGGTTCCGCTGTATCCAGGAAAGGCTCGGCGGAGGCCCGGCCGCCACAGCGACATCTCGTAGTTGCAGTCGCCACCGGCGCTCAGCAGCGCGACCCAGAAGCCAAACGGCAAGGCTGCCACAACGTGCCCCGGGCTGCCGCTGGCACCTCTGCGTCCCATCTCAGCAGATGCCTTAGCGATCATGTCGTTAGCAGGAGAGGTGAAGTTGAATCGCGACGCCAACCACCAGTCTTCCCGTCCGCCCATCGCCCTGAGTTGTTCATGAAGCGCGTTGCGCAGTGCTACCTCGAAGTGCCCCAGCACCTCGAAGAAGGCAGCGGACACAGCCGTATTCCACTCGTAGAGTTGGATTCCCTCGGCGAGGCCGCCTCCGGCTGCCTTGACGTACGGCTCAAGCCGACCTGCCGAGAGAGCCCTCTCCAGCGCCACGATGTCGGCCATCACAGTCGCCCTTCTCGTCATTCCGAGGTAGAGTGCATGCGTACGCCCCGGACGTTGCCTCTGCTTGCAAGCAACCCGGGGCATTGCTCTATCAGGGAGCTGCTGCTCCGCGCCAGTCAGACCGGCCGGTGCCGGAGGCTCTGCAACGGGGCACCAGTTGCAGCCACGATGAAGAAGCTCCAGCCGTTACGGTGCGGACTCACACCTGGATTACGCTGCTGGACGATCTCCCGTGCGGCCTGGCTGGGGGTTCGGAAGGGCAGCCGCTTGCGCTTGCTCCACGAGACGAGCAAACACCTGCCCCCTTCGTCATGCCAGTGACGCCCGCTGCGAAAGGCAGGTACCGATCGGTCGCATCGTCTACTTCCAACTGCGGCATGCCCCAACCTCCTAGTTCCGAAATGAAGGATTGGGCCTCAGCGGAATCTATGCAACTCCAAACCCTGCCAAGCAAGATAAGAATTTATTTTCTCAGTGGCGGCCGATGGTGAGGACCGGCTTGGTCACCTCGGCGAAGAAGTCGTTGCCCTTGTCGTCGACGACGATGAAGGCCGGGAAGTCCGCCACCTCGATCTTCCAGACCGCCTCCATGCCGAGTTCCGCGTATTCCAGGACCTCCACGTGCCGGATGCAGTCCTGGGCGAGCCGGGCGGCAGGGCCACCGATCGAGCCGAGATAGAAGCCACCGTGCTGATCGCAGGAGCGGGTCACCTGCGCGGACCGGTTGCCCTTGGCCAGCATCACCATCGACCCGCCGGCAGCCTGGAACTTCTCCACGTACGCGTCCATCCGGCCGGCGGTGGTCGGGCCGAACGAGCCGGAGGCGTAGCCCTCCGGGGTCTTCGCCGGGCCGGCGTAGTAGACCGCGTGGTCGCGCAGGTACTGCGGCATCGGCTCGCCGGCGTCCAGCCGCTCGGCGATCTTGGCGTGGGCGATGTCCCGGGCGACCACAAGCGGGCCGGTGAGCGAGAGCCGGGTCTTGACCGGGTACTTGGAGAGTTCGGCGCGGATCTCGTCCATCGGGCGGTTCAGGTCGACGCGGACCACCTCGGAGGTGTCCAGCTGCGCGTCGGTGACCTCGGGCAGGTAGCGGGCCGGGTCGGTTTCGAGTCGCTCCAGCCACACCCCCGACGGGGTGATCTTGGCGACCGCCTGCCGGTCCGCCGAACACGACACCGCGATCGCCACCGGGCAGGAGGCGCCGTGCCGGGGCAGCCGCACCACCCGGACGTCGTGGCAGAAGTAGCGCCCGCCGAACTGTGCGCCGATGCCGAAGTTGCGGGTCAGCTCCAGCACCTCGGCCTCCAACTCCAGATCCCGGAAGCCGTGGGCGGTCATCGAGCCGGAGGTGGGCAGCGCGTCGAGATACTTCGCCGAGGCGTACTTGGCGGTCTTCAGGGCGTACTCGGCGCTGGTGCCACCGATCACCACGGCCAGGTGGTACGGCGGGCAGGCCGAGGTGCCGATCAGCCGCAGCTTCTCCTCCAGGAACTGCATCATCCGCGTCGGGTTCAGCAGCGCCTTGGTCTCCTGGTAGAGGTAGGACTTGTTGGCCGAGCCGCCGCCCTTGGCCATGAAGAGGAACTTGTACGCGTCCGGATGCCCGTCCGGGTCCTCGGCGTAGAGCTCCACCTGGGCGGGCAGGTTGCTGCCGGTGTTCCGCTCCTCCCACATGGTCAGCGGAGCAAGCTGGGAGTAGCGCAGGTTGAGCCGGGTGTACGCCTGCCACACGCCACGGGAGATCGCCTCGGCGTCCGTGCCGTCGGTGAGCACATGCCGGCCACGCTTGCCCATCACGATCGCGGTGCCGGTGTCCTGGCACATCGGCAGCACTCCGCCAGCGGCGATGTTGGCGTTGCGCAGCAGGTCCAGCGCGACGAACCGGTCGTTCGGCGAGGCCGCCGGGTCGTCGATGATCGAACGCAGCTGGGCCAGGTGCGCAGGGCGCAGGAAGTGCGCGATGTCGTGCATCGCCTCGGCGGTCAACGCGGTCAACGCGGCCGGCTCCACGGTGAGGAACCGCCGACCACCCGGACCGTTGACGACGTCGACACCCTCGTCGGTGACCAGGCGGTACTCCGTCTGGTCGGGACCGGTCGGCAGCAGGGGCGCGTACGAGAATTCGGCGGCGGCACTACTCATGTCGAGAAAGCCTAGGGCAGATGGGTCGACCGCTCCCACCCGCCGGGTGGGGTGCGCTCATCCGTCCCGGTGGACGGTCACTTGCCGTTGTCGGGGGCCGCGCAGAGCTCGTTCTTCGGGCCGCAGCTCTCCTGCGGTTGCGGGCCGTCGCCGGGGTTGGCGGGCCCGGGTGCCGGGCCGGTGCCGTCGCGCGGGTCAGCACCGTCGCGCCGCGGGTCGCCCGCGCCGAACCGGACGTACCCGATCTCGCGTCCCTCCCCGATCACCATGCCGCCCGGACCGACCGCGAGCGCGTTCGCCGAGGTGCGCAGCACCGCCAACTCCCGGCCGGTACGTGGGTCGAGCGCCACCAGCCGGTTGGGCTTCTCGTCTGCGAGGACGGCCGCGTACGGGGTCAGGGCAGCGCCCGCCTTCGCACCGGCCGGCCGGTTCCACCGCACCCGGCCGGAGCCGAGTTCGCGGGTCGAGACCGCGCCACGATCGCCGGTACGCACCACCGCGTACCGGTCGTCGACCGCGAGCACCCGTTCGGAGTTCTCGGCGACCAGCAGCAGCCGCCCGTCGTACCCGTCGAGAATCGCCTCCCGGCCGTCGGGCGACACCCCGACCAGCACGTTGCGGGCGCCGTACGGGTCCTCCCGCTGCACGCACCCGGCGCTGTCGGCGGTACGCAGGTTGAGTCCGGCGCGCTGCCACGTCTCCTGCCCGCTGGCCGGTTCCCGGCCGGAGATGGCGAAGTAGCAGCTGCCGTCCTGGGACCGGGCGACGATATGCAGCAGGCGTCCCCCGATCACCGCCAGCCGCTCGTCCCGCCCTGGCTCGACGTTCTGCAGCACCCGGCCGGTGGCGGTGTCGACCACGTGCACCCGGCCGTCGACGGGGAAGCCGAGCAGCGGTGGCACCGCTTCCGGCCCGGCCACCTCGTCGTGGATGCGGGCGGCGGTGAGCCGACGGGTGTCGAGCAGGTTCGGGTTGTCGGCGAGCAGGCCGCTGCTGACCCCGGGCAGGAAGGCGGTCCACAGCGGAGCGGTCCCGCGTGGCTCCCAGGCGCTCAGGGTGCAGTCCGTCGCCTCGACGCACCGCGCGTCGAGCAACAGGTTCCGGTAGGTCCAGACCGCCACCGCGTCGTCGTCCCGCCGCCGGGTAGCCCCGGTCGTCGGGTCGAGCACCTCGTACCCCTTGACCAGCAGCCGGCCCACGACGACCACGGCCTCGGCACCGCCGCCGGCCACCGCCGTCCAGTCGGCCTTACGCTCCCACAGCTGGCTGCCGGTGGTCAGGCTGCGCGCCTCGACCCGGGTGCGCTGCTCGACCACCACGGTCTCGCCGGCGATCGTGACGCTGCGCGGGGTGCCCCCGATCCGTTCCTGCCAGACCACGTCCGGCTCGGAGATCGGCTGGCGCCGGTTGACCCATTCCCACATTCCCGGAAACGGGTTCCACACTCCGGTCGCGGCGAGCACCACCACGATGATCAGGCCGAGCAGCAGCCCGCCACGTACGCCGAGGCCGCTCCCCTTCGCCACCGGAACACGGTAGCCACCCGCGCCCTCCACCGCTCGCACCGCACCGCGTGTCGTGCTCGGAAGGGCCCCCTATCGACGTCTTCCACGGGTGCCCACGGGGGCGAGGACCGGCCACAGGATCAGGGTGGCGACGACCGACGCGGCACCGGCGACGGCCATCACCACGCCCGGCGCGAGCAGCTCACTCAGCACGCCGGCACCCGCCGCCGCCAACCCCTGTGCCGCCATCATTCCGGTGCTGAGCAGCCCGAACGCCTGCCCCCGGCGGGCCTCGGGGACCGCGTCGAGGAACCGCCGGGCCAGCCCGAGCTGATAGGCGAACCCGGCGGTGGCCACCGCGAACAGGGCCGCGGCCGGCACCAGCGCCGGGGTGGCCAGGAACGCCAGCATCGGCACGCCGAGCAGCAGCGCGAGCCAGGGCGTCCACCGTTCGCGCCGGGCCGGTGCCACGAAACGTCCCACCAGCAGGTCGCCGACCAGCATCCCGCCCGCGCCGGCCATCAGCAGTACGCCGGCACTCGCGCCCGGTCCCAGGTCGGCCGCGTACGGCACGGCGACGCCCTCCGCGCCGACCAGCAGCGAGCCGGGCAGCCACTGGGCGAGCAGCAGTCCCCGGACCCGGCGGTCGGCGAAGAGCTGTCGGTTGACCCGCATCGTCTCGCGGACCGCGCCGGCCCGGACCGGACCGTCCGGCACCGGGATCGAGCGCGACCGGGCGGGACGGCGGGCCAGGCCGACCCGCACCATCAGCGCGGAGAGACCGCAGGTCACTGCGGTCAGCCAGAGCGCACCGTACGGGCCGACCAGGCCGAGCAGCAGGCCACCGAGGGCGAACCCGGCCACCTGGGTACCCCCGGCCGCCACGTTGAACAGCGAACGGCCCAGCACGTACGCGTCGCCGCGCAGCAGTTCCGGCAGTAGCGCGTTCCGGGCCGCGGTGCTGACCGGGCCGAAGAACGCCACCACCGCGACCAGGCCGAGCATCGCCGAGGGGGGCAGCAACCCGGTGGCGAGTACCGCGACCATGGCCAGCCGCAGCAGGTCGTAGCCGACGATCAGCCCGCGCGCCGGCCACCGGTCGGCCAGCGCCAGCAGGAACATCCCGCCCAGCGCGTGCGGCAGGAACCCGGTGACGTACGCCAGGGCGGCCAGCAGGCCGGAGCCGGTGCGTTCGTAGACCAGCACGGAGAGGGCGAGCATCTTCACCGTCTCGCCGATCATGAAGACGCCGAAGCTGGCGAAGACCACCCGGAACTCGGCGACGGCGAAGACGTCCCGGAAGGTGGCCGGCCGGTCCAATCTCCTCGGGACCGCCGTCGTACTGCTGCTGTTCACGCTGGTCAGCGTGACGGGCCGCCGTGGCGCGGTCTATCCTTTCGCCGTCAAGCGAAAGGTCTCGACGTGCGCATCAGGATCACCCCGGCCGACGTGGCGGCGAGCCGGTACGCGATCTCGCCGCTCGGCGAGGCGGTCTCCGCGCTGAGACTGATGGCGGGGCAGCGAACCGCCCTCGGCCTCGCGCCGTGGGTGGCCCGGCAGCGCCCGGCGTACGACCGGCTGCGGCGGGAGCTGCCGGCGGTGGGTGCGCTGCTGGCCCTGCTGCGCCGGGGCGGCTACAACGCCGACTTCATCCAGCCTCCGCCGGACGGCACCGCGCGGGACTTCGCCGACGAGCTGGCGGTGGTCCGGGCCACCCCGCTCGCCCAGGCCCGCGACGAACTGGCCCGCAACCTCGCCGGTCCCCGGGCCACGCCACCGGCGTACGCCCTCCGGATCTACGAGTCACCGGACGTGGTCGACGTACTCGCGGATGCCATCGAGGCGGCCTGGACGACGTTGGTCCAGCCCGACTGGCCCCGGCTGCGCGCGGTGCTGGAGCGGGACCTGGTGCACCGGGCCGGCCGACTGCTCGCCTACGGCTGGGGCGCGGCGGTGGCGGACCTGGACCCTCGACTGCGCTGGGCACCCGGCGGTGACGTCGGCGTCATCGAGGTCGCCGACAACTATCCGGAGGAACACGCGCTGGCCGGCCGGGGCCTGCTCTTCGTACCCACCGTGTTCGGCACGCTGATCACCTACGTCGAACGCCCCTGGCCGTACGCGATCGTCTACCCGGCCTCCGGGGTGGCCGAGCTGCTCGGCCCGCCCGATCCCGCCCGTCCCGCCGACGCGCTGGACCGGCTGGTCGGGCGCTCCCGGGCGGCGGTGCTGCGGGCGCTCGCCCTGCCCGCCACCACCAGTCAACTCGTCGCCCAGCTCGGGCTGAGCCTGGGCGGGGTCGGCGACCACCTCTCGGTGCTGCGGGACGCGGGCCTGGTCAGCCGGGTCCGTTCCGGCCGGGCCGTCCGCTACCGGCGCACCCCGCTCGGCGACGCCCTCGCCGCCGACTGACGCCGCCGACGTCAGGCTGCCGGCGTCAGGCTGCCGGCGTCAGGCTGCCGGCGTCAGGCTGCCGGCGTTAATAAGGGGCCCTTCCTATGCACAAGGCGTTAATAAGGGGCCCTTCCTTCAGCCAGGGCGGAGCGGAGGAGGGGCAGGACGCGGTAGGGGATCTGCTCGGCGAGGGCGATGATGGTGGAGGCGCGGCGGATCCCCTCGTACGCCACGATCTGGTCGATCACCCGTTGCAGGTCGGCGTTGGAGCGGGCCACGATCCGGCAGAGCAGGTCGCTGGAACCGGTGATCGTGTGCGCCTCAAGCACCTCCGGGATCCCCGCCAGGTGGCGGGTGACCGGATCGTGCCCGTGCCGCTGGCTGATCTCCAGGGTGACGAAGCTGGTCACCGAGAAGCCGATCGCCGTCGGCGCGACAGTCGGCCCGAAACCGCCGATCACACCCCGGTCGACCAGCTTGTCCAGCCGCGCCTGGACGGTGCCCCGGGCCACGCCGAGCCGGCGGGAGCACTCCAGCACGCCGATCCGGGGTTCCTCGGTGAGCAGCTCGATCAGGGAGACATCCAGCGCATCGAGCTGTACACCTTGACCAGCGTTCATGGCTCATCACCCTACTTCCTGCACAACCTGACCAGCCAAATCGATGACAGTTGCCTAGTTAACCGGCGCACGGTGATAGTCCGGGGAAGAGCACAGCGTCGGCCCCCGAGGCCGGCCGGTACGCAAGGGAGGCCACCATGACCCAGGCGATCGACCGACCCCAGTCGACCGAGGAGGTCGACGTCGACGCCCTCGTCGGCGCCGTCGACCACGACATCGCCCGCGACCCGTTCCCGGTCAAGGGCCTCGACCACGTGCACTTCCTGGTGGGCAACGCCAAGCAGGCGGCGCACTACTACTCCACCGCGTTCGGCATGACCTGTGTGGCGTACCGGGGTCCGGAGCAGGGCTACCGCGACCACGCCCAGTACGTGCTGACCAGCGGCTCGGCCCGGTTCGTGCTGACCGGCGCGGTCCGCCCCCACGCCGAGGGCAGCGAGCAGGTGGCGAAGCACAGCGACGGGGTCTCCGACATCGCGCTGGAGGTGCCGGACGTGGACGCCGCGTACGCGCACGCCACCGCGCAGGGCGCGACCGGCCTGCTGGAGCCGCACGACGTGAGCGACGAGCACGGCACCGTCCGGATGGCGGCCATCGCCGCGTACGGCGACACCCGGCACACCCTTGTCGACCGGTCCCGCTACACCGGCCCGTTCCTGCCCGGCTTCGTCGCCCGCAAGCCGATCGTGGACCGGCAGCCGATGATCGACGCTGGCATCCAGCCGAAGCGCTTCTTCCAGGCGGTCGACCACGTCGTCGGCAACGTGGAGCTGGGCCGGATGGACGAGTGGGTCGAGTTCTACAAGCGGGTCATGGGCTTCACCAACATGGCGGAGTTCGTCGGCGACGACATCGCCACCGACTACTCGGCGCTGATGAGCAAGGTCGTCGCGAACGGCACCCGCAAGGTGAAGTTCCCGCTCAACGAGCCGGCGATCGCCCGCAAGAAGTCGCAGATCGACGAGTACCTGGAGTTCTACCAGGGCCCGGGCGCCCAGCACATCGCGGTGGCCACCAACGACATCCTGGCCAGCGTGGACGCGATGCGGGCCGCCGGTGTCGACTTCCTGGACACCCCGGACTCGTACTACGACGACCCGGAGCTGCGCGCCCGCATCGGCGAGGTACGCGTACCGATCGAGGAGCTGAAGGCCCGCAAGATCCTGGTCGACCGGGACGAGGACGGCTACCTGCTCCAGATTTTCACCAAGCCGGTGCAGGACCGCCCGACCGTCTTCTTCGAGCTGATCGAGCGGCACGGCTCGCTCGGTTTCGGCAAGGGCAACTTCAAGGCCCTCTTCGAGGCGATCGAGCGCGAGCAGGAGAAGCGCGGCAACCTGTAGGACTGTCGAGCGTGACCCGGTCTCCGTCGTACCCGATGCCGCCGGTCGGTGGGCCGCCACCCGCCACCGACGGCGTCGGGTCGCGCACCGGTCCACCGGCCCCGGAGCAGCGCACGCCCTGGCTGTGGTGCCGCCGGGCCGCGTTCGTCGGAACGGTCGTCGTTAAGGTGTCGAGGTGAGCGAGCACAGCAAGGCCCCGACGTGAGCGTGGCACCCGGTTGGTACGTCGACCCCGCCGATCCGCAGACCCGGAGGTACTGGGACGGCGAGGGTTGGATCGGCGCACCCATCCCGGTCGATGCCACCCCGCCTGCGGGCCCACCCGAGCCCGAGCCCGAGCCCGAACCGGAGCCAGCCACCCCGGCCACCCCGGCGACACCGGCACCCACCGGCGCGTCGGCCGACCGGCACGCCGGGACGCCCCCGCCGGCCGGCTGGCCGCAGGGCCTGCCGCCGGGGCAGCCCGGTGCCCCGGGAGCACCACCGGGCTGGGTGTACCCGCCGACCTGGCCCGGCCGCCCGCCGGAGATCCGGCCCCATGGGCTGCCGCTGGCCTCGTTCGGTGCCCGGCTGACCGCCCGACTGATCGACTTCGGCATCGTCTTCGCGCTCAACGCGCTTGTGAACGGCTGGTTCTTCTGGCGCTACCTCGCGGAACTCTCCCCCGTCGTCGACGAGTTCTGGCGGCGGATACAGACCCAGGACCGGACGACCGAACCGCTTCCCGCCGCAGGTGAACAGGCCGGCTCGCTGGTCGTGGTGATCCTGCTGATCGCCACCTCGCTCTGGCTTGCGTACGAGGTGCCGGCGATGGCCGCCAACGGGCAGACCTTCGGCAAGCGGGTGGCCGGCATCAAGGTGCTGCCCGTCGAGGCGGACGCGCCGCTCGGCTTCGGCCGGGCGCTCCGCCGGTGGAACACCCTCGGCCTGCCCACCCTGCTCTGGTACTGCTGCGGCCTCGGCCTGCTGCTCCAGCTGATCGACGCGCTCTCCCCCCTCTTCGACCACCCACTTCGGCAGGCGCTGCACGACAAGCGCGCGCAGACCGTGGTGGTGAAGGTTCCCCGCACCTCCGCCGACCGCGCCAATCCCCCGGGAGACACCCCATGACCGACACCGGACGCCACCGGCCCACACCGCGGCTGACCCGCGCCGACCTGGACGCGCTGCCCAACTACGTGCCCGGCCGCAGCCCGGCCGACCTCGCCCGTGAGCTGGGCCTGCCCGAGGCGATCAAGTTGGCCAGCAACGAGGTCCCGTACGGCCCACTGCCCGGTGTGGTCGAGGCCGTCGCCGAGGCGGTCGCCGGGGTGCACCGCTACCCGGACATGGGCGTGGTGGCGCTCCGACAGGCGTTGGCCGAGCGGTACGAGGTGGACCCGGACCGGATCGCCACCGGTTGCGGCTCGGTGGCGCTGGCCGAGCACCTGGTCCGGGCGACCTGCCTGCCCGGCGACGAGGTGCTCTACTCGTGGCGCTCGTTCGAGGCGTACCCGATCATCGCGGCGACAAGCGGCGCGACAAGCGTGCGGGTGCCCAACGACGCCGGGCACGGGCACGACCTCGCGGCGATGGCGGCGGCGGTGACCGACCAGACCCGGATGATCCTGGTCTGCAACCCCAACAACCCCACCGGCACCGCGGTACGCCGGGCCGAGCTGGACCGTTTCCTCGACGCGGTACCGGACGACGTGCTCGTGGTGATCGACGAGGCGTACCGGGAGTTCGTCACCGACCCCGAGGTGCCCGACGGGCTCGACTACGCCGACCGACCCAACGTGGCCGTGCTGCGCACCCTCTCCAAGGCGTGGGGTCTGGCCGGCCTGCGGATCGGCTTCCTGGTCGCCCAGCCGGAGGTGGCTGCGGCGATCCGCAAGGTCGTCACCCCCTTCTCCACCAGCCTGGCCGCGCAGGCGGGGGCGCTGGCCGCGCTCGCCCAGGCCGACGAGGTACGGCGGCGCTGCGACCTGGTGGTGACCGAGCGGGACCGGGTCACCGAGACGCTGCGCAAGCTGGTGCCGGACGTGCCGACCAGCCAGGCCAACTTCGTCTGGCTACCGCTCGGCGACCGGGCGGTCGAGTTCGGCAAGGCGTGCGAGTCGCGCGGGGTTATCGTCCGGCCGTTCCCCGGCGACGGGGTCCGGGTCACCATCGGCACCCCGGCCGAGAACGACGCCTTTCTCGCGGCGGCCGAGTCCGCCCTGGCCTGATCCGTTCCGACCGGTCGGGCGACTGACCGGATCAGGTCGCGGCGATGATCAACGGCTCGGACGTGAAGTAGTAGCGCTGCTCGTCCCCGTCGGCATCGACGGGGCGACGCAGCCGCTCCACCACCACGTACCCGTCGGCCGCGTACGCCAGGCCCGGCGCCCATCCCGTGCCGTCGGAGCCGACGTTGAGCACGAACCGGGACAGTTGCCCTCCGGTCGCCGGATCCACCGTGACCAGTTCGTTCTCCTCGGTCAGCAGGTGCACCCGCCCGGTCTGGACGGCGATGAGGCGGCCCGGTCCCACGGTTACCCGCCAGCGCTCGGCGCCGGCCGGGACCGAGCGGCCGACAAGCACCCCGTCCGTCATGGTCACCGCCGTCTCGCCGACCAGTTCGGTACCGGTCGCGGCCAGCGCCGGCACCGGGACCGGGTCACCGGTGCCGAGCAGCCAGCTCCGCGCGGTCGCGTCCCCCGGTCCGGCGGTGCGCAGCGCGGCGCAGCCGGCACCGTCGGAGGCGCAGCCGAAGAGCGTGGCGGTCAGGTCGGCACCGGCGTCCGGCGGGCGCCAGCGGGCGGTGACCGCACCGGTGGCCAGGTCGCGGAACTCCACCGCTGGCGGGCCGGCGCAGTCGTCCACGGTCAGCAACTGGCCGCTCGCGCTGGGGCCGACAGGTTCCCGACAGCCCGCATCCACCTCGGCTCGCCACAGCTGCGTACCAGCGGCCAGGTCGACCGCCCCGACCTGATCCGCCCCGGAAGTCACCACCACGTCGCGGCCGTCGCCGCTGCGGGCCACCGAGAGCCCGCGCGGCTGCCAGACGGTGGTCGTACCGGTGCGTCGGGCCGCCCGCTCCCGGTCCGGCTCCGGCCCGTCGGCCCGCCACGCGACCTGCCCGGTACGCGCGTCGAGCGCCACCAACTGCCCGTCCGACCATCGACTCACCACGGTCGTCCCGCTGGTCACCACCGCGTCCAGCGTGGCCGGCCAGCGCCGGTAGGACCAGTACGGGGTGCGCCGGTTCCGTTCGTCGGCCGGCTGGTCGGCGTAGACCTGTCGCTGGGCGGCGTACACCCGCAGCCGACCGTCGACGATCAACGGGGTGACCGGCAGCCGGCCCACCACGCCGGCCTCGGGGGTGGGCAGCGCCGGGTAGGCGGCCCGGGCGGTGGTGACGACCTCGGCCGGGGCCAGCACGCGGTACGCGATGATCGCGGTCGCCGCGACGACGCCCACCGCCGCCACCACCGCCACGATCCGCCGCCCGCCCGTCGCCAACCTCATGCCGCACCTCCCCGCCCGGCACCCTACCCAGCGGTCGGCACCGGCCCGGGGCGGGCCCGTCCAGCGGTCGGCACCGGCCCGGGGCGGGCCCGTCCAGCGGCCGGCACCGGCCCGGGGCGCTCGGCTCAGGTGGCCCGGTGGCGATCGGCGGCGGCGGCCAGGGCGGCGATGTCCTGCCGCAGCACCTTCTCGGCGGCACCGGCGGCCAGGCCGCCGAACAGCAACGCGACCGCCCGACCGGCCCGCGCGGCGGGCCGGGCCTGCACCGTCACGCGCACCGCCGCGTACCGGCGGCGGCGACGGCGTACCTCCCGCAGCGTCCAGGTGATCCGGTAGTCGACACCGTTGCCGGGCGAGCCGAGTACCAGCCGCCGGGGTGGCTCGGCCGCCAGCACGACGAACTCCTCGGCCAGCGGGCTGCCGTCCGGCCGGATTCGCGTCTCGCGCCAGGCGGTGCCCGGCCCGAACCGCCCCGGGGTCAGCACCTCGACCGGCACGTCGGGCGGGAAACGCCGAGGCAGGTCGGTGAGCAGGCGCCACAGGTCGGCCGTGGGCGCCGGAACGAGTCTGTGGACCGCAACCGTCGACATGCCACCTCCCGTGACGTCGACGGTACGCCCGGTCAGTGCGGTCCGGGGTCCCCGGGACGGATATTCCACCACCCGGAGACCCCTCTCCCTCAGTGCGTGAAGCGGTCCGTCCTGATGGCGTCGACGAACGCGCTCCAGCCCGGCGGGCTGATCATCAGCACCGGGCCGGTCTGGTCCTTGGAGTCGCGGATGCCCACCACGCCGTGGGCTCGGGCCAGGTTGTCGGCCACCTCCACGCAGAGACCCTGGTCATTGGAGCGACTGCTGGTACGCCAGATCGCGCCCACGAAATCGTGCATCGTGTCATCTCCCTCGGCTTCGACGTGTCGCCAGACCGGGACCGGGCCGACCGGAAACGGGGGGCGCCGGTCGGCCCGGCGCGGCGTGGCGACGGAATTCCGAGGCGATCAACGATGTCGGTGACGCAGTGTCATCGCACAGCCGGTGCGATAGCGGCCACCTGTCGGAAAGGGGTCAGCGGGCCGGCTGCACCGTGCCCGTCACCTCGCCCAACTCGATGACGCTGCCCTCCGGTCCGGGGGCGGTGGCGGTGATCGTCACCGTGTCACCGTCGGCGAGGAAGGTGCGTTCCGCTCCGGCCACGGTGACCGGCTCGGCACCACCCCAGGTGAGTTCCAGGAACGAGCCGACCTGGTCGCGCCGGGAGCCGGAGACCGTGCCGGAGGCGTACAGGTCACCGGTGCGCAGCGAGGCACCGTTGACGGTCAGGTGGGCCAGCTGCTGGGCCGGCGTCCAGTACATCCCGGCGAACGGGGGCTGGCTGACCGGCTCGCCGTTCCAGCTCACCGTCAGTCGCAGGTCCAGCCCGAGGTGGGGTTCGTCGCGCAGGTAGTCGGCGACCGGCGGGTCCTGCTCGGGCGCGGGTACGAAGGCGTGCCGGAGCGCGTCCAGCGGGGTCACCCAGGCGGCCACCGAGGTGGCGAACGACTTGCCCAGGAAGGGCCCGAGCGGTTGGTACTCCCAGGCCTGGATGTCCCGGGCCGACCAGTCGTTCACCAGTACGACGCCGAAGACGTGGTCGGTGAAGTCGGCGGCGGCGACCCGGCGGCCGAGCGGACTGGGTACGCCGACCACGAAGCCGACCTCGGCCTCGATGTCGAGCCGCGCCGAAGGGCCGAAGGTCGGCCCCTCGCGGCCGGGGCGCTGCCCCTGCGGGCGTACCACCGGGGTGCCGGAGACCACCACCGTGCCGGCCCGGCCGTGGTAGCCGATCGGCAGGTGCTTCCAGTTGGGCAGCAGCGGCGGCTGGCCGGGCCGGAAGATCTGCCCCACGTTCGAGGCGTGCTGTTCCGAGGAGTAGAAGTCGACGTAGTCGGCGACCTCGAAGGGCAGCTCCATCCGCACCTCGGACAACGGCACCAGCAGCGGTTCCACGGCCGCCCGGTGGGCCGGATCGGTGAGCAGCTCGGTGATCCGCTGCCGTACCGCCGTCCACTGCGGGCGGCCCAGCGCCAGAAACGCGTTGAGCGTCGGTCGGCCCAGCGCGCCGCCCGCCAGCACCAGGTCGGCGGCCTCCGCACCGGCCAGGTCGAGGACGAGATCCCCGATGCGTACGCCGATCCGTGGCTCGGCGGAGCCGGTGCGGAACACCCCGTACGGCAGGTGCTGCACGCCGTAGCCCGAACCCGCCACACCCGTCACCCAGCTCATGCTCTCTCGCTCCCGTTCGTGAGGTGGTCGTCGTCCCCGTACACCAGGCCCAGCCGGATCAGGTCGGCGAGTGGTTCCGCAATGCTGCACGAGCCGAAACCCACCCAGAGCGGGCGCGCCGCGTTCCGACGACCGTCGGTCCACTGCACCAACGGTCGCTCGTCGCGGACGGTGAGCAGTTCCGCGATGGTCTCCACCCCGGCCCCCTCGGCGGCGGCAAGCGTCGCGGCGAGCACGTTGCCGAAGCCGTGGTGGGTGAAGCCTGTCTCCGGGTCGACGTGCCGCACCGCGTGGTGCAGCCCGGCGGTGAGCTTGAACGGCACCGCCCGGTCCCGGCAGGCCCTGATCACGGCGGCCAGGTCGGCCGGGCTGGGAAAGAGCTCGGCGGCCAGGCCGCCGGTGCGGAACTTGGCGGCGATCGGCAGCCCGCGGGCCCGTGCCTCGGCGAGGGCGTCCAGCGCGCCCGTCAGCCCGAAGGTGAGCGGGATCTCCGCGTACACCGGCACGCTCTCCAGCCGCTGGGTGAGCTTGACCAGCTCGGTCAGGCCCGGCTGGGGGTCCTCGCCGCGCTTGGCCACCGGCGCCTCGATCTGCCGGACGGTCACCCCGAGCGGGGGCAGGAAGGAGAGCACGAAGGGCAACTGGTCGAGACCGGTGTCGCCGATCAGCCCGATGGCGAATCCCTCGGCGGGATCGACCAGACCGTCCAGTTCACCCGCGGTGACCGCCGTGGCGGGCAGCAGCAGCGGGCCGACGAGGTCGGCGTACCAGGCGGTCCGGTGTTGCCGGTGGGCGAGCACGGCGTCGGGCACGGAGGCGCTGCCCGGCGGAAAGACGGCGGCGTCGTCGACCAGGCCGGCGACGAGTGCGGGCAGCTGCGTTGACACGAGACAAGAATGTACGGGACGCTGTGATAAGCGGACAACCGCGTCCGATAATCGGACGCCACAAGGTCGGTGACGGGAGGCGACATGCCGTACTACCGCAGCGTCGGCGAGGTGCCACGCAAGCGTCACACCCAGTTCCGGCAGCCCGACGGCAGCCTCTACACCGAGGAGCTGATGGGCCAGGAGGGCTTCTCCTCCGACTCGTCCCTGCTCTACCACCGGTACGCCCCGACCGCCATCGTCGCCGCCGAGGAGTTCACCCCGCCCGCCGTGACCCGGGTGCCCAACCTGCCGCTCAAGCCCCGGCACCTGCGTACCCACAAGCTCGACGGCACCGGGGCCGACCCCATCCTCGGCCGGCGGTACCTGCTCGCCAACGACGACGTACGGATCGCGTACGTGCTCGCCGACCGGCCCTCCCCACTGTTCCGGGACGCCACCGGCGACCAGTGTCTCTACGTCGAGGCCGGCTCGCTGCGGGTCGAGTCGACCTTCGGCGTGCTGGACGCGGTGGCCGGCGACTACGTGATCATCCCCACCTCGACCGTGCACCGCCTGGTGCCCACCGGCGACTCGCCGACCCGGCTGCTCGCCATCGAGGCGTCCGGGCACATCGGCCCGCCCAAGCGCTACCTCTCGGTACGCGGCCAGTTCCTGGAGCACTCGCCCTACTGCGAGCGCGACGTCCGGGGACCGGACACCCCGCTACTGGTCGACGGCACCGACGTCGAGGTGCTGGTCCGCCACCGACGCGGCTGGACCCGCCACGTCTACGCCAACCACCCGTTCGACGTGGTCGGCTGGGACGGCCACCTCTACCCGTGGGCCTTCTCCATCCACGACTTCGAGCCGATCACCGGACGGATCCACCAGCCGCCGCCGGTGCATCAGACGTTCCAGGGCCCGAACTTCGTGATCTGCTCGTTCGTGCCGCGCAAGGTCGACTACCACCCGGACGCCATCCCGGTGCCGTACCACCACCACAACGTCGACTCCGACGAGATGCTCTTCTACACCGGAGGCAACTACGAGGCCCGGCGGGGTTCCGGCATCGAGCAGGGTTCCATCTCGCTGCACCCCTCCGGCTTCACGCACGGCCCACAGCCCGGCGCGGCGGAACGCTCCATCGGCGTGGACTTCTTCGACGAGCTTGCGGTCATGGTCGACACCTTCCGCCCGCTCGACCTCTGCGACGCCGCCCCGGACTGCGAGGACGCCGCCTACGCCTGGACCTGGGCCCGCCGGTGAAAGGAAGGGCCCCCTATTAACGCCTGCGGTAGAGGAAGGGCCCCCTTTTAACACAGCCCGAGCGGGCACGCGGCCCGAGCGGGCACGCCAGGGCGGTGCCTGGGGGTAGGAGGCGGTCTTCGGTCGGGGCTCAGGCCACTGGGCGGGAGATGATCGCGAGCTGGGCGGCGATGCCGACTCCGATTGCCAGGATCAGCGGCCACGGGGTGCCGAAGAGGGCGTAGAGCAGGACCAGCGCGGGTGCCGCGCAGGCGGCGTAGACGGCCAGGGCGAGCGTGCGGTCGGTACGCCGCAGCACCGGCAGGACCGTCCGGGTCAGGCCGGGCAGCCGCGACGCCTGCCGCCAGACCACGATCCCGCCGCCGAGTGCAGCCAGCAGGGCGATGAAACGGGAGAAGCCGGGACCGGTGGCAGCCGTGCAGGCCACCAGCACCGCCGACACCACCGACCAGCCGGTACCCCAGACCACCAACTGCCGCAGTGCGGCCGGGACGGCCCGATCCGTCACCGGCCCCATACCGGGGTGCCCGGGGTCGAACGGGCCGGCACCGGTTCCACCCGCCCCGAACGGCCCGGCACCGGTTCCACCCGCCCCGAACGGGCCGGCACCAGTCCCACCCGCCCCGAACGGCCCAGCGCCGGTCCCACCGACGCCGTACGGACCGGCCGCACTTGGAGACTCCCGATCCGCGCTCCTCTCGGATCCGGTCAGATGCCCGTCGGCAGGTCGGTCCCCGGCCGGCCAGGCCGGCGGCTCCGAGCCAGCGCCACCCGGCCCGGACACACCATCCCGGGACACACCCGACCCCGACCCGTCATCCCGGGACACACCCGACCCGGGCACGCCGCCCTGCGAGGAGCCGGGCCAGGGCGAATCCGGTCGGGGTTCGTCGAGCGGGCGCCGGTCCGCCTCCGGTCGGCTCGGGTCCTCCGGGGGACCGTCCGGGCGGGGCGGTTCGTTCCGCGTCGTGTCGCGGTTGCTCGGGTCGGCCGACGGCATGCTCGCCACCGCCGCTTCCGCCAGTTGCTCAAGCGTCGCGCTCCACCGGCGTTGCTCCAGCCGCAGCACCCCGACGTCCTCGGTCGCCTCGGCCAGGCGCGGGTCCAGCCGCAGCGCCTCCCGGTATGCCCGCTCAGCCAGGTCGAACATCCGCATGTTGGCCGCGACCAGGCCGAGCACCAGGTGCGCCTGCGGCTCCTCGGGAGCCAACTCCACCCCGTGCCAGGCCGCGTTCAGTGCCGGCTGCCCGTTACGCGAGCCGGCCAGGATCGCCGCCGCGCTGCGCTGGGCGTACGCGTCCTGAGGTCCCAACGCCAGGATCTCGTCGGCGGTCCGGGCGGCCTCGGCGTACCGTTCGAGGTCGCCCAGGGCCAGGCCACGGACGACGAGCGGGGGTACCCGCCCCGGCCCGGCGGCGACGGCGGACTCGGCCGCGGCCAGCGCCTCGGCGGGTCGCCCGGCCGCCAGGTGCACCCGGGCGAGCATGATCAGCGTGTCGACGGCGGACGGATCGAGGGCTAGGGCGAAACCGAGTTCGGTTGCCGCCTCGTCGTAGCGCCCCAGCTCGGCGAGGAGCGTGGCGCGCTGGAGGTAGCCGTCGGCGGAGGAGTCAGCGGGGACGTCGGCGGGCATCGCGCGAGCCTAGGCGCTCGGCTGCTCGTACACCAGGGCCACCGCGATCCCGGCGAGCCCCTCACCGCGACCGGTGAAGCCCAGGCCGTCCGTTGTGGCGGCGGAGAGGGTGACCGGCGCGCCGACCGCCGCGGAGAGCACCCGCTGGGCCTCCTCGCGCCGCGGGCCGATCTTGGGCCGTACGCCGACGACCTGTACCGACACGTTGCCGATTGTGAAACCGGCGGCGCGCACCCGGCGCGCGGACTCGGTCAGCAGCGCCTGACCGCTCGCCCCGGACCACTCGGGTTGGTCGACCCCGAAGTTGGCGCCGAGGTCACCGAGACCGGCGGCGGAGAGCAGCGCGTTGCAGGCGGCATGGGCGGCCACGTCGGCGTCGGAGTGCCCGGCCAGACCGTCCTGGCCCGGCCAGTGCAGCCCGGCCACCCAGCACGGCCGCCCGGTCTCGAAGGCGTGCACGTCCGTGCCGATGGCCACCCGAGGAACGATCATGAACCGAGGGTACGCGTCATCGACCGGTCACCAGCAGGTGCTCGGCCAGGGCCAGGTCGAAGGGCCGGGTGATCTTCAGGGCGTGCTCCGAGCCGGGTACGCAGAAGACCGGTACGCCCTGCTTCTCCACCAGCCCGGCGTCGTCGGTGAGCGCGGAGCCGGCGGCGGCGTGCGCGGCGGCGAGCACCGATCGGCGAAAGCCCTGCGGGGTCTGCACGGCCCGCAGGGCGGCACGGTCGACCGTGCCGAGCACCGTGCCGCCCGCGTCGACCTCCTTGATCGTGTCGACGACCGGCAGCACGGGAATCACCGCGTCGTGCCCCGCCCGGACCGCGGCGGCCACCGACTCCACCAGCTCCGGCGGGGTGAGCGCGCGGGCCGCGTCGTGCACCAACACGATGTCGGGTCCCGCCGGCACGGCGGCGAGCGCCGCAGCGACCGAGTCCTGCCGGTCCGCGCCACCGGGCACCACGATGACCGGGGCGATCGGCGCAAGCAGGTGATGCACGGCGGAAACCTCCCCGACCGGTGCCGCCACCACGATGGTGTGCACCGATTCGGCGGCGGCCAGCCGGCGGAGCGTGTGCACCAGGAGCGGCTCCCCGGCCAGCAGGCGCAGGGCCTTCGGCCGGCCGGGACCGAGGCGTACCCCGGCACCGGCCGCAGGCACGAGGACCGCGACGTCACCGCGCGGATTGAGCTGCGCGGTCACGTCGCGGTCCTCGATGGTTTCTTCGCTACGAAGTGGGTACGACGATGCTCTGCGGACTAGGCCTCGGTGAGCACCTTGTCGAGCAGCGTCTCCGCCTCGTCCTTGGTGCTCTTCTCCGCCAGCGCCACCTCGCCGACGAGAATGTCGCGGGCCTTGGCGAGCATGCGCTTCTCGCCCGCGGAAAGCCCCCGCTCCCGCTCCCGGCGCCACAGGTCGCGGACGACCTCGGCCACCTTCAGCGGGTTGCCGGAGGCCAGCTTCTCCAGATTTGCCTTGTAACGCCGCGACCAGTTGGTCGGCTCCTCGGTGTGCGGAGCCCGGAGAACGTCGAAGACCTTGCCCAGGCCCTCTTCACCAACCACCTCGCGCACACCCACGATCTCGGCGTTCTCGGCTGGCACCCGGACCGTCAGGTCACCCTGCGCGACCCTCAGGACGAGGTACTGCTTGGGCTCGCCCTTTATGACCCGAGTCTCGATTGCCTCGATGAGTGCGGCCCCGTGGTGGGGGTAAACAACGGTCTCGCCGACACTGAAAACCATAGGTTCGAAACCCCTTTCGCTGTGTCTAGGGTAACACGCTCAGGCACCGATGTCTCACCACTGTCCTGACCGTTGGCGCAGCTCAGGGGCCCTGTGAGAGGTATTTCTTCGGCTTGACAGCCGGCCAAGTCGATGGTTCGAACACTCTCCGTAACCTCGGGATGACCCGCTGGCACGGCCGACGGAGAAGTCGAGATCAGCTGGGCGATCAGGGGCCACGCACCCATTCCATGGTATCTCGCCGTACCCGAGTGTGGGCAGCGGTAGCGGTACCGGGCGAGGTGCGGGACGCTGGAGGAGCGGGCCTCTCCGCGCCCGCGAGGTTCCAGGGGGTCGTGATGGGCAAGGCTGACGCCGACGGTCCCGGGCTACCGGACCTGCCTCCCGAATGGGGCCGGGTGGTCGTACCGGACGACGCCTCCGCGCTGGCCGACGAGGCCGAGTTGGTCCGTCGCGAACTGCGCCGCCGCGCCGCCCGCCCCCGCCGCTGGCGGCCGCCCGGCGTACCCGTGCTGGTGTTGCTGATCGCGGTGGTCACCACCGCCGCCGGCCTGCTCACCGCCACCTGGCCCCGCTCCGGTCGCTCCCCGGGGCCGGTCGCCGACCGCCCCGAACCGACACCGGCGCAGCTGACCGGTCGCGCGCTACCCGCCCTCGATCTGGTCGACGCCGGGCAGTCCCCGGTGCCGCTACGCGGACTACTGCCGGCGGTGGTGCTGCTCATGGAGGACTGCCCCTGCCCGGACCTGGTCACCGAGACCGCACTCGCCGCACCCGAGGGGGTCAACGTGATCACCGTCGCCACCGCCACCCCGCGCCCAGCACCGGCCGGCACCGAGGTCCGCGCCCTAGCCGACCCGACCGGCGGGCTGCGCGCGTTCCTGCACGTGCCAGCCAGTCCGGAGCGCGTCACCGCTCTGCTCGCCGATCGCACCGGCCGGGTCGTCCTGGTGGTATCCGAGGTGGGCTCGGTCTCCGACTACCACGCCGAACTGATCCGGCTGGCCGGCTGAGGGTGCTCACCCCCGGGTCAGCCGAGCCACCAACTCCACCGGAGCCGCCCCGGCCGGTGAGAAGGACACCCCGGCCGGCCCACCGGTTCCGGTGATCTCCACTGTCGCCACCGCCCCGTCGCAGCCGACGGTCATCGGATCCGCGGCCCGGGCACCGGCGGCAATCACCAGCAACTCGCCCGGCCCGGTGCAACTGAAACGCAGCAGCCGCGACTCACCGCGCGCGAGCGGCGCCTGCCGGAGCAGCGCCTCCCCCGGGTGCAGGGTCGTACGCTCCGCCCACAGCGTGTTCCGGTCGCCTTCGCTGCGCCCACCCGGATAGCCGTAGCCCGAGCCGACGCCAGCGCCGGCGTCCCCGTCCAACCGCAACTCCGCGCCCGCCGCCTCCTCCTGCCGATCGGCGTCCCCCCTCGGGGCCACCGCGACCACGTCACCCGTGGCCGGGTCCACCCGCCACACCCCGGCGAGCCGCGACGATCCGTCCGGCCCGATCCCGGTCACCACCCAGGTTCCCGGCGGTGGATCGGCCGGGGATCCGGCCCGCCACCACCAGCCCGCGAGGAGCAGTGCCGCCACGCCGACGGCGGCGAGCAGGGCGCTTCGCAGCCGGTCGGAGCCATCGACGTCCATAACATCAAGCGTATAGCGGCCGGAGGGTCACGGCTGCCGTTCCAGCAGCGCCGCGTAGAGGGTCAGCCCCGGCCCGAAGGCCAACATCACCACTCGACGGGCCGCCGGCGCGGCCCGGATGAGCCGGTCGAGGATCAGCAACACCGTCGGGGATGAGCAGTTCCCGTGCTCGTCCAGGGTCTGCCTCGACGCGGCCAGCGCCGTCGGCGCCAGGCCAAGTTCACGTTCCACCACGTTGAGGATGCGCGGGCCGCCCGGATGCACCGCCCAGCCGTCCACCCCGGACACGTCGGTGCCGTGCCGGGCCAGCAGGTCGTCGACCAGGCCCTGGACGTGCGTCGACAACACCTGTGGCACCTTCGGCGACAGTCCCATCCGGAAACCGGTGTCGGTCACGTCCCAGGTCATGTGATCGGCGGTGGAGGTGTCGGTCACGGACGTGACCTCGCGCAGCGCGTACCCCCGACCGCCCGGAACGACCACGGCGGCGACCGCGGCGTCCGAGAAGAGCGCGTGGGAGACGATCTGCTGGGTGTCCACCCGCGCCGAGGAAGGCTGGAGGTGCAGGCTGGTCAGCTCCGCGCAGAGCAGCAACGCCGGACGCCCCCGCGCCGTGACGAAGTCACCGACCGCGCCCAGCCCAGGCAGGGCCGCGTAGCAGCCCATGTGGCCGACGAACATCCGCTGCGTCGACGGGGCCATGCCCAGGTCCCGGGCGAGCAGGATGTCCAACCCGGGCGTCGCGTACCCGGTGCAGGAGCAGACCACGAAGAGCCCGATGTCACCGGCGGCCAGGCCTGCGGCGGTGAGTGCCCGGCCCACGGCCTCCTTGCCCAACGGCAACGCCTCGACCTGGTAACGACGCATCCGCCGTTCGGTCGGCCAGTCGGAGACGTCCTCGAGCAACGGGTTGACCGCCGACTGCCGCCGGGTGACCCCCGAGTTCGCGAAGATCCGCTGAGCGAGGCTCCGGGTGGTGCCGGAGTAGTGCCGGGAGAAGAACTTCTCCCAGAGTTCCTTCTGGTCGGCGGCGGGCGGTAGAGCCGCGCCCACGCCCGCGATCACCGGTACGGACACGGTCCCACCTTCCTCTCGCTCGGACTTCTCACGGTCACCAACGAGGGGCCGCTCCGTCGCGGTCCGGGTCACCGCCGAGCGCGGCGATCCCGAGCCAGTCGGCGCAGACGTCGGAGGTGGCCGGGTGCAGCGACCCGCATCGGGCGTCCCGGTAGAGGCGCTCCAGCGGGTGACCGCGCCGGGTGGCGGAGGTGCCCGCCGCCTCCAGCATGGACGCGGCCACCTCCGCAGCGGTGGTGCCGGCCAGCAGCTTGGCCCGCCACACCCATCGGTTGGTCTCCGGGTCACCCGGAGCCTCGTCCACCCGGCGGGCCGCCTCGGCCACCGTCAGCTGCGCCGCCGCCGCTGCGGCGTCGGCCCGGCCGAGCCGGGCGCGGACCGCCGGCAGCGCGGCGAGGTTGCGCGCGTTCAGGTGCTCCGCCGCCGCGTCGATCGAGGCCCGGGCGACTCCGACGTAGACGGCGGCGTAGCTCGCCACCAGCCAGTGCGGCATGAGCTGGGCGACCACCAGGGCCAGCCCCTCCACGCCACCGAGCAGCCGATCGGCCGGCACCGTCACGTCCAGGTGCAGGTCGTGCGAGGCGGTGGCGCGCATGCCGAGCGAGTCCCAGGTCGGCTCGACGGTGAGGCCCTCGCCCGCCGGGACCAGGAACTGCGAGACCACCGACGGGTCGTCGGCGCTACGGGCGGCCACCAGGTATCCGTCGGCGTGGCCGGCGCCGGAGCAGAAGGTCTTGCTGCCCTTGATCCGCCAGCCGCCCTCGACCGGCTGGTAGACCGTGGCGAGTTGGGAGAGCCGGGCGCCGGCACCGCGCTCGCTCATCGCGACGGCGTACCACGCCCCCTCCGCCGCCGCCCGCAGCAACCGGTCGCGGGCGGCCAGCGCCTCGTCCGGTACGCCGAGCGCCTCGGCCAGTTCCTCGGTGACCGCGCCGAGCGCGCCGGTGACCGAGGCGTGCATGTTGAACACCAGCGCGGTGGCGCCGTTGCCCCGGGCCAGCTCGGTGGCGACGGCCGCGTACTCGGCGAAGGTGGCGCCAGCACCACCCAACTCGGCGGGGACCATCAGCCCGAACAGCCCGGCGTCGCGCAGGTCGGTGAAGTCGTCGGCCGGGAACGAGCCGTCCCGGTCATGCTCGGTGGCCCGGGCCGCCAGCCGGGGCGCCAACCTGCGGGCGACCTCCGGCCCAGGCCGGTTCACGATCCGGCCGTCCTGCTCGCTCATCCGAATCCCCTCGTCGCCATCTCCATACCCCCAGCGGGATCCACTATCCGCCGCGTACCCCCCGGCCCTGGTAGAGCACGGCCCTCGACCGCGTCGGCACGATGCGCGGCGTCCGGCCGACGGGCGTCCGCCCACCCCGGGCCTGGCGGAGCAGCCAGCGCAGCAGCCCCGGTACGCCGGGTCGGACGCCCCGCACCCGCAGCGCCACCCCGTGCCGGCCGCATTCGGCCACCAGTTCCCGGTCGTCCACGAACAACCGTGGATCATGGATGCCCCGTGGCACGGTGGGTAGCCGCTCGGCGATCCGGACGGCGACCAGCCGGCTCAGTGCGGTGTCGTTGAGGGTGTCCAACACCAACAGACCGCCGGGGCGCAGCAACCGGCACGCCTCGGCCACCGCGGCACGCCAGTCCGGAACGTGTTCCAGCAGCTCACCGGCGGCCACCACGTCGGCGCAGCCGTCGGTCAGCGGTACCGCCGTGGCGTCGCCGTTGACCACCGTGACGCCGTGCGCGGCGGCCTGGGCCAGCGCCGACCGGGTCAGGTCCACCCCCACGTGCCGGTAACCCTTGCCGGCCAGGTGCGGAGCGAGCAGTCCGGCACCGCAGCCGAGGTCGACCAGGAGTGCGCCGGGCCGCTTCGCCGGGGGCACCATGGCCGCCCGCGCCTCGGCCAGCCAGTGCAGCATGGCGAACGCACCGTCCGGCCGCCACCATTCGCCGGCCAGCTCGTCGTACTGGCGCGGATCGTTGCGAGGCAGGTGGAGACCGGCGTCACGCATGGCTCCGAGCGTGGCACGACTCCCCGGTAACGACCAGACTTCCGTTATGTCGTCCACGGTGTTAGGGCTGGTCAGGGCAAGCCATCCGGAGCCGACCGCGGCCGTCACCGTGGTGGCCGCCCTACTCGCGGCCGGCGTCGGGCACCGGGGCGGCGGCATCACCGTGGTGGCGCTCACCGTGGCGGCCAGCCAGTTCACGGTCGGGTGGACCAACGATCTGCTCGACGCCGACCGGGACGCCCTGGTGGGGCGTACCGACAAGCCGGTGGCCGCCGGCACAGTCGGCCGGCGCACCGTGGCGGTGGCGGCGGTGCTGGCCGCCGGTGCCACCGTGACGTTCGCCCTGACCACGAATCCGATAGCCGCGCTCTGGGCGGTCGTCGGTCTGCTCTCGGCGCTGCTCTACGACTGGCCACTCAAGTCGACGCCGATCTCGGTACTGCCGTACGCGATCTCCTTCGGTGCGCTGCCCGCCTTCGTGGTGTCGGCACTGCCCGGCGCGCCGCTGCCACCGGCCTGGCTGGTCGCCGCCGCCGCCATGCTCGGCGCGGGCGCACACTTCGCAAACGTGCTGCCCGACTTCGCCGACGACGCGCGGACCGGGGTGCACGGGCTGCCACACCGGCTGGGGCCGACCGGCAGCCGGCTCGCCGCGACCGGCCTGCTGATCGCGGCCACTGCCACGTTGGTGCTCGGGCCACCGGGCCCGCCGTCGGGCATCGGGCTGGCGGCGGCCGGAGCCGCCGTCGTGATCTTGTCGCTGGCCTGGCGGTCCGGCCGGCGAGCCGACCGGGCGGGCAGCCGACCGGTGACCGTGTTCCGAGCGGCGATGCTGGTGGCCCTGATCGATGTCGTGCTGCTGGTGGCGAGCGGTCGACTGGTCTGAGCCCAACCCCGTCGGGTAGCCGCACAGGGTCGGCGTGCGGGCCACGATCAGCGCCAACTACCCTGGAGCCCGGTCTGCGCGGGTATGGCCAGCGGGTCCGGCGGCGTAGCCGGGCGTGATCGTGACGAGGAGGACCGACGTGACGCGCTCGATCAGGGGTTCCCGGCGGGCTGCCGTGCTGCTGCCCGGGATCGCGACGGCAGCCGCGCTGTTGCTGCTGTCCGGGTGCGGCGCCGGCCAGATCTCCGAGACGGCCAACAAGGTGCCGTCGATCCAGGGCATCGACCTCCAGGCCGAGGCGGGCACGTACGGCGTGCGGGGCGTACTGGTCGCCTACCCCGGTGTCGAGGGTTACCAGGCCGGCGACAACGCGGTGCTCAACGCCCTCTTCTACAACGACTCACGCGACCCGGTCACGGTCACCGTCAGCTCGCCGGACGCCCGCGAGGTGGTGATCACCACGGTCAGCGCCGCGACCAGCCCGTCGCCCACCGGATCCGCCACGCCGACCGCTTCGCCGTCGCCGGAGGGCACGCCCGACGCAGGCGAGTCGCCCTCGCCCGAGGGGTCGCCGTCGCCCGAGGCCACCCCGACCGAGTCCCCGGCCGCCGGGCCGGCCCGGATCGAGATCCCGCCGCTGAGCTACGTGCAACTGAACGCCCAGGGCGAGCGGGTGCTCCAACTCGTCGGGCTGAACTCGGCCCTGCTCCCGGGACAGAACCTCACGCTGAGCTTCGACTTCGGCGGTGGCGACACCATCACCAGCCCGGCACCGATCGCCGTACCGCTCTCCCCGGCCCCGCCGCCGTCGCCGATCATCGAGCGGCACACGGAGTACGAGGGCGAAGGCGGCCACTGAGCCGGGTCTTCCACGGTCTTTCGACGGCGCCGCCGGCCTGGTGAACCAGGCCGGCGGCGCCGTCGTCGTACCCGGGGGTTAGCGTCCATCGGGTGAGCATCTCCCGATCGACCTCGGCCCGGGGCACCGGCGGCGGGCGTGGCAAGGCCGCCGCCCGCGAGCCCCGGCCCGCGTACGAATGCGACGCCTGCGGCCACCAACCCCCGAAGTGGGTGGGGCGCTGCCCCGAGTGCGGCGAGTGGGGTTCGGTGGTCGAGTGCACCCTCACCGGCCCTACCATCTCCGGCCGGGTGGTGAGTTCCCGGATGCCGGCCGAGCCGGCCCGGCCGATCGCCACCATCAGCGCGGCACCGGCCCGAGCCCGACCCACCGGGGTCAGCGAGCTGGACCGGGTGCTCGGCGGCGGGCTGGTGCCCGGGGCGGTCGTCCTGCTCGCCGGTGAGCCGGGGGTGGGCAAGTCCACCCTGCTGCTCGACGTCGCCCAGCAGTGGGCCGCCGGTGCGGGCAGCCCTTCGCTTGTGGTCAGCGGCGAGGAGTCGGTCAGCCAGGTGCGGCTACGCGCCGAGCGGATGGGCACCCTGCACGACCAGCTCTACCTGGCCGCCGAGAGCGACCTAGCGGCGGTGCTCGGCCACCTCGACGCGGTCAAGCCCGGCCTGCTGGTGCTCGACTCGGTGCAGACCATCTCCACCACCGGCACCGAGGGGGTGCCGGGCGGGGTGACCCAGGTCCGGGCGGTCACCGCCGCGCTCGTCGCGGTGGCCAAGGAGCGCGGGATCGCCACCGTGCTGGTCGGCCACGTCACCAAGGACGGCCAGGTGGCCGGTCCCCGGGTGCTGGAGCACCTGGTCGACGTGGTGCTGCACTTCGAGGGCGACAAGCATTCCTCGTTGCGGATGGTGCGCGGGGTCAAGAACCGGTTCGGCGCCGCCGACGAGGTGGGCTGCTTCGAGATGCACGAGGGAGGCATCAGCAGCCTCGCCGACCCGTCCGGGCTCTTCCTGACCCGCTACTCGGAGCCGGTGCCGGGCACCTGCGTGACGGTGGCGATGGAGGGGCGCCGGGCACTTGTGACCGAGGTGCAGGCACTGATCGGCGCGACGGTGGCCGGCTCGCCCCGGCGTACGGTCTCCGGGCTGGACTCGGCCCGGTTGGCGATGGTGCTGGCGGTGCTTCAGCGCCGGACCGAACGGCTCACCCTGCACGACCGGGAGGTCTTCGCGGCCACCGTCGGCGGCATCCGGGTGGTGGAGCCGGCCGCCGACCTCGCGGTCGCCCTCGCCGTCGCCTCCGGCGGCCTGAACCTGGCGATCGCGCCCAACCTGGTGGCGATCGGCGAGGTCGGCCTGACCGGCGAGGTACGCCGGGTGGGTGCGGTGCCCCGCCGGCTCTCCGAGGCGGCCCGGCTCGGCTTCCGGCTGGCTCTGGTGCCACCCGGTTGTGGCCCGGCGAGCACCGGCGCCGGTCCCGAGCAACTTCGGGTGATCGAGGTCAACGACGTCCGTTCGGCGTTGCAGGCCGTGGCCCGGGCGTCAGCGGAGTGAACGGGAAGAAAAGCCATCTCTCGGGTGATCCACCCGAGACTGGTCGAGGGGTGGCATCGTGACACATCACAGTAACCGCGACAGCACCCAACGCAGGGCAGTCCGTAGACTGTGCCCGTGCCAGTCGATCGCGATACCACCAAGCCTGCCGGCGCGACACCCCACGCCCGCACCGGTGCCGTGGGCTCGCCCGCCCGTCCGATCAGCATCAGCGTGACCGGCGGCGGCAGCGCCGGCGACCCGCTGCGCGCCAACCTGGCTCTGATGGCACCCGGCACCGCGCTGCGCGACGGCCTGGAGCGGATCCTGCGCGGCCGGACGGGTGCGCTGATCGTCCTCGGTTACGACAAGGTCGTGGAAGGGCTGTGCACCGGAGGTTTCCCGCTGGACGTCGAGTTCTCCTCGACCCGGATCCGCGAGCTGTGCAAGATGGACGGCGCGGTGGTGCTCTCCAGCGACGGCACCCGGATCGTCCGGGCAGCGGTGCACCTCATGCCCGACCCCACCATCCCGACCGAGGAGTCCGGCACCCGGCACCGCACCGCGGAGCGGGTCGCCCGGCAGACCGGCTACCCGGTGATCTCGGTCAGCCAGTCGATGCGGATCATCAGCCTCTACGTCAACGGCCAGCGGCACGTGCTTGACGACTCGGCCGCCATCCTGTCCCGGGCCAACCAGGCGCTGGCCACCCTGGAACGCTACAAGCTCCGGCTGGACGAGGTCTCCGGCACGCTCTCCGCACTGGAGATCGAGGATCTGGTCACCGTACGCGACGCGGTGGCCGTGGTGCAGCGGCTGGAGATGGTCCGCCGGATCGCCGACGAGATCGCCGGCTACGTGGTCGAGCTGGGCACCGACGGTCGGCTGCTCGCCCTGCAACTGGACGAGCTGATGGCCGGTGTGGACGCCGACCGCACCCTGGTCATCCGGGACTACCTGCCCAGCGGGCGCAAGTCGCGCACCCTGGACGAGGCCCTGGTCGAGCTGGACCTGCTCAGCGCCACCGAGCTGATCGACCTGGTCTCGGTGGCCAAGGCGATCGGCTACCCGGCCGCCTCGGACGCCCTGGACGCGGCGGTGAGTCCGCGCGGGTTCCGGCTGCTGGCCAAGGTGCCCCGGCTACCGGTGTCCGTGGTGGACCGGCTGGTGATGCACTTCGGCAGCCTCCAGCGCCTGCTCGGCGCCACCGTGGAGGACCTGCAGACGGTCGAGGGCGTCGGCGACGCGCGGGCCCGGGGCGTACGCGAGGGGCTGTCCCGGCTCGCCGAGGCGTCAATCCTCGAACGGTACGTCTGACCCGGCCTGCTCAGTCGGTGAGCACGAGCTTCACCGGCTGGCTCCGCTTGGTGCCCACCCGGGCGAAGACCTCGTACGTGCCGGCGGGTGGCGTGGGCCCGTTCGCCAGTCCGTCGACGCACCGGCTGCTGTCCTTGCCGTTCCAACCCACCCGGTAGGAGCGTTCGAACCCGGAGGTGAACGACTGCACGTCCGAGCCGGCGGCGGTGCCGCAGGTGTCCGATGACCAGATCACCTCGGCACCGGACTTGATGTACAGCTCCTGCGCGGTCGCGCCGACGTCCCGGCTGCACGTCCGCTCGGACCGGTTGCGGATCTTCAGGTGCAGGTCGACGGCGGCACCACGGACGACCTGGGCGGGCAGGGCCACGGCGGTCACCGAGAGTTCGGCGTCCGTGCAGGCACCGTCGTCGGCCACCGGCCGCGCCGGTGCGTCGTTGCCGAGGTTCGGCTCGGTGGTCGTCCCCGCCGACGGTGTGGCCGGCCCGGCTCCGCCGTCCGGACCAGTCC
This sequence comes from Micromonospora sp. PRAS1, assembly GCF_059553435.1. Lineage (NCBI taxonomy): Bacteria > Bacillati > Actinomycetota > Actinomycetes > Micromonosporales > Micromonosporaceae > Micromonospora > Micromonospora sp. PRAS1. The sequence continues at coordinate 156,817 of NZ_JCANNB010000006.1, read as the reverse complement.
CGCCGTCCGGACCGGTCCCGCCGCCAGGGCTGGCTCCGCCGTCCGGGCCGGCACCGGCGTCACCCGACGGGGGCGAACCGGTCTGCGGGGTCAGCACCGAACCGGAGGGCTCCGGGGTGCCCGACGACACGCCCGGATCGGGCTGGCCGTCGCCGGTCGCGTCGTTGCCGCTACGCGGCCCGTTGCACGAGTAGACCAGAACGACCAGGAAGAGCAGGACCGCGCCGAGTACAACGGCGCGACGCCGCCAGTACACGGCAGGAGGCAGGGGGCCGACCGTCAGACGCATGATGCCCCCACGGTAGCGGCGGTGGGTGCGACGGACGGTAGCGACGCGCCGGAGCGTCCAGGACCCATCGGAGTAGATCCTCCATTCTCGACAGTCCGCGCCGCCCCCCACACCGACGTCCGCCCGGACAGTTACCTAGGGTGTCGGTACGGTCGGTTCAGAGATAGACCTTGCGCTGGTAGATCGCGTGCGCACCGGCCACCCGGTCCAGGAAGAGCAGGCCGGTGCAGTGGTCGATCTCGTGTTGCAAGGCACGTGCCTCGAAACCATCCGTCACCAGGCGTACGGTCTCGCCGCTGCCGGGCAGCGCCCCCTCGACCACCAGTCGACTCGCGCGCTTGACGTCACCGGTCAGGTCCGGCACCGACATGCACCCCTCCCGGCCCGTCTTCCACCGGGTCGCCTCGACCACGCGGGCGTTGCAGAGCGCGAACGTGCCGTGCACGGTCACCGCCTTGGCGTGCCCGGACACGTTCACCGCGAACACCTGCGCGCCGACGCCCACCTGGGGGGCGGCCAGGCCGACGCAGCCGGGTGACACCCGCATCGTGGCGATCAGGTCGGCCGCCAGTTGCACGGTCTCAGCGGCGGTCGGGTCGACCTCCACACCGGCTCGGCTGAGCACCGCCTCCGGGGCGGAGACCACCGGCAGCACCCGACCGGCACCCACCGTCTCCGGCGTCCAGTCGCCGAGGCCCGCGTACGTCTCCGTCTGCTGGGTCAGGTCAGACCCGTCCCGGTGCCCGGTCACAGCAGATCCGGTTCGGCCGGCCGGAGAGTGACCTCGACGCCCAACTCGGCAGCGGCCTCGGCCAGCCGGCCGGCGAGCGGAGTGGCCGCACCGGGCGGCAGGTCGACCTCGGCGACCACCACGTAGAGCGAGCCGGCCAGCCGGGTGCTCAGGTCGGTGACGTTGCCGCCGGCATCCGTCAACACCCGCGTCATCGCCGCCACGATGCCCATCCGGTCCGCGCCGTGCACCGCCATCACGTACGGCTCGCCGGCCGGTGCCGTCTCGCCGTCATGCGTCACGCCGCGTACCGTCGCCACCAGTTGGCTGTCGGCTGCGAGCGGGGCCAACGCGGCCTCGACCTCGGCGGCGGCCGGCCCGACGCAGATCAGGGTCATCGCGAAGTGCCCCCGTAGCCGGGTCATCGTGCTGTCGGTGAGGTTGGCTCCGAGCCGGGCGAGCACCTCGGCGACGTCGGCCACGATGCCGGGCCGGTCCCGGCCGATGACGGTGATCGCAAGCTCGTTCATCCGGGCATTCTCCCTGATCCACGTAGGCCGACGACGACGGCCCGACCGTACCGTCCACGCAACGGGACCGTGGCGCGTGACATCATCGGCGGCGCGATGACAGAACCGACATTCGCCGGACGAGTGAGCCGGTGGTACGAGCAGCACGCCCGGGACCTGCCGTGGCGCCGGCCCGGCGTGAGCGCGTGGGCGATCCTGGTCAGCGAGGTCATGCTCCAGCAGACTCCGGTGGCCCGGGTGGTACCCGCCTGGCAGGCGTGGCTGGAGCGCTGGCCGACGCCGGCCGCACTGGCCGAGGAGAGTCCGGCCGAGGCGATCCGGATGTGGGGACGGCTCGGTTATCCGCGTCGGGCGGTACGGCTGCGGGAGTGCGCGGTCGCCATCGTCCAACGGCACGGCGGGACCGTGCCGGACCGGTTGGAGCAGTTGCTCGCCCTGCCGGGCGTCGGCACCTACACCGCGCGGGCGGTGGCGGCCTTCGCGTACGGCCAGCGGCATCCCGTTGTCGACACCAACGTACGCCGGGTGGTCTGTCGAGCGGTGGCCGGCGAACCGGACGCCGGGCCGGCGACCCGGCCCGCCGATCTGGTCGCCACCGAGGAACTCCTGCCCGTCGAGCCGGCCGCCGCCGCGCTCGCCAGCGCCGCCATCATGGAACTGGGCGCGGTGATCTGCACCGCCCGTGCCCCGCGCTGCGGCGCATGCCCGGTCGAGACGACCTGCGCCTGGCGGGCCTCGGGGCAGGTGGCCCCGGCCGGTCCCACCCGCCGGCCGCAGCGTTACGCGGGCACCGATCGCCAGGTACGCGGGCTGCTGCTCGGACTGCTGCGGGAGGCGACCGGGCCGGTGCCGCAGCAGCGGCTGGACCAGGTCTGGACGGACGACGTGCAGCGGGCCCGGGCGTTGGCCGGTCTGGTCACCGACGGACTGGTCGAGCCGGTCGGCGAGACGTCGTTCCGCCTGATCGGCGACGGACCGCCGGCCCCACTGATCAACTGACCCGCCGGCCCCGCTGACCGCCTACCTGCTCGGTGGAGTGCTTCGCCGGCGCAGACGACGGCGGCCCGGTGGCAGATGCCACCGGGCCGCCGAGGTGTGAATCAGCTTGCCTGTTCGTCCGCGGACGCGGCGGCCGTGCTGCCGCCGAGCTCGGCCGGGACCGCGTCCGGCACCTCGACCGGCCGGTCGGAGCCCCGGAAGACGAGCTTGGACTTGTCGATGTTGTTCGGGTCGCCCTCGCAGTCCACCACGACGATCTGACCCGGGGTCAGCTCGTTGAAGAGGATCCGCTCGGAGAGGTTGTCCTCGATGTCGCGCTGGATCGTGCGGCGCAGCGGCCGCGCGCCCAGCACCGGGTCGAAGCCCTTGGTCGCCAGGTACTTCTTGGCGTTGTCGGTCAGCTCCAGGCCCATGTCCTTGTTGCGCAGCTGGGTCTCGATGCGGGAGATCATGATGTCGACGATCGACAGGATCTCGTTCTGGCGCAGCTGGTGGAAGACGATGGTGTCGTCGATCCGGTTCAGGAACTCGGGCCGGAAGTGCTGCTTCAGCTCGTCGTTGACCTTCTGCTTCATCCGCTCGTAGTTGGACTCGGAGTCCTCCGACGCCTGGAAGCCGATCGAGACCGCCTTGGCCACGTCCCGGGTACCGAGGTTGGTGGTCAGGATGATGACCGTGTTCTTGAAGTCCACGATCCGGCCCTGGCCGTCGGTGAGCCGCCCGTCCTCCAGGATCTGGAGCAGCGTGTTGAACACGTCCGGGTGGGCCTTCTCGATCTCGTCGAAGAGGACCACCGAGAACGGCCGACGGCGCACCTTCTCGGTCAGCTGGCCGCCCTCGTCGTAGCCGACGTATCCGGGCGGGGCACCGACCAGGCGGGACACCGTGTACCGGTCGTGGAACTCGGACATGTCCAGCTGGATGAGGGCGTCCTCGCTGCCGAACAGGAACTCGGCGAGCGCCTTGGACAGCTCGGTCTTACCCACACCCGACGGGCCGGCGAAGATGAACGAGCCGGAGGGGCGCTTCGGGTCCTTCAGGCCGGCCCGCGTACGCCGGATCGCCTTCGAGACCGCCTTGACCGCATCCTCCTGGCCGATGACGCGCTTGTGCAGCTCGTCCTCCATGCGCAGCAGGCGCGAGGTCTCCTCCTCGGTCAGCTTGTAGACCGGGATGCCCGTCCAGTTGCCCAGCACCTCGGCGATCTGCTCGTCGTCGACCTCGCTGACGACGTCCAGGTCACCGGCCTTCCACTCCTTCTCCCGCTGCGCCTTCTGGCCAAGGAGCTGCTTCTCCTTGTCACGCAGCTGGGCGGCGCGCTCGAAGTCCTGCGCGTCGATCGCGGACTCCTTGTCGCGGCGCACCTGGGCGATGCGCTCGTCGAAGTCGCGCAGGTCTGGCGGCGCGGTCATCCGGCGGATCCGCATCCGGGCGCCGGCCTCGTCGATCAGGTCGATCGCCTTGTCCGGCAGGAACCGGTCGGAGATGTACCGGTCGGCAAGCGTCGCCGCCGCCACCAGCGCGGCGTCGGTGATGCTCACCCGGTGGTGCGCCTCGTAGCGGTCCCGCAGGCCCTTGAGGATCTCGATGGTGTGGGCCAGCGACGGCTCACCCACCTGGATCGGCTGGAAGCGGCGCTCCAGCGCGGCGTCCTTCTCCAGGTGCTTGCGGTATTCGTCGAGGGTGGTCGCGCCGATGGTCTGCAGCTCGCCACGGGCCAGCATCGGCTTGAGGATGCTCGCCGCGTCGATCGCGCCCTCGGCGGCGCCCGCGCCCACCAGCGTGTGGATCTCGTCGATGAACAGGATGATGTCGCCCCGGGTGCGGATCTCCTTGAGCACCTTCTTCAGGCGCTCCTCGAAGTCACCGCGGTAGCGGGAGCCGGCCACCAGCGCGCCCAGATCGAGCGTGTAGAGCTGCTTGTCCTTGAGCGTCTCGGGCACCTCGCCCTTGATGATCTTCTGGGACAGCCCCTCCACCACGGCGGTCTTACCGACACCGGGCTCACCGATCAGGACCGGGTTGTTCTTCGTCCGGCGGGAGAGCACCTGCATCACCCGCTCGATCTCCTTCTCGCGCCCGATCACCGGGTCGAGCTTGCCCTCGCGGGCCGCCTGGGTCAGGTTCCGGCCGAACTGGTCCAGCACCAGGCTGGTCGACGGCGCGGCCTCGCCCGGCGCGGTGCCCGCCGCGGCCGGCTCCTTGCCCTGGTAGCCGGAGAGCAGCTGGATCACCTGCTGGCGGACCCGGTTGAGGTCGGCGCCGAGTTTGACCAGCACCTGGGCGGCGACGCCCTCACCCTCGCGGATCAGACCGAGCAGGATGTGCTCCGTGCCGATGTAGTTGTGGCCGAGCTGAAGCGCCTCGCGCAGCGACAGCTCCAGCACCTTCTTGGCCCGCGGCGTGAACGGGATGTGCCCGCTCGGCGCCTGCTGGCCCTGGCCGATGATCTCCTCCACCTGCTGGCGGACGCCCTCCAGCGAGATCCCGAGGCTCTCCAGGGCCTTGGCCGCGACGCCCTCACCCTCGTGGATCAGGCCCAACAGGATGTGTTCCGTACCGATGTAGTTGTGGTTGAGCATCCGGGCCTCTTCCTGGGCCAGGACGACAACCCGTCGCGCTCGGTCGGTGAACCGCTCGAACATGCCCTCGTGCTCCTCACGTGCCGTGCGCACTCGATCTTGGTGGTCAAGACTCTCGGCGGGGCCGGATACGCGAGCGCCCGGGACGGGCGTCCGCGCCTTATTACTCTATCGCCGCGAACCGACTCGGCTGACCTCGTGTGTCTGTGCCGGAGGCCCGGTACGCGTCGTTTTGCACAACCCTCCACGCTCAACGGCTGTTCCGGGCGTGGCTGCTGTACGCGCAGAGCGAAATTCGGTCGGCAACCGCAGACCGCCGGGAGACCGCACGGAGCGCTCCCAGCGGGCGGACGGCGTCCCCTTCGACGCCATCCACAGGTTGTGGACAACTCATCCACCGGCTGTGGACAACGCCCGACCCACGGCAGATAGTCCCGACTGCGACCAGGCATGGGACAAAGCGGCACATCCGCCCCGAAGACGGCGATGCCGGCCCGGGGACGTCCCCGGGCCGGCATCGTTGCTGGCGCAGAGCCGAGTCAGTGACCGGCCTTGGCGTGGTACTCGTCGACGATTTCCTGCGGGATCCGACCCCGGTCGGAGATGTCCTTGCCCGCCTTGCGCGCCCAGGCCCGGATGGCCTTGTTCTGCTCCCGGTCGGCGGTCGCGCCGCCTCGACCGCGCGCCGCCCGGCCACCGACGACCACGCCACCCCGACCGACCTTGGTCCCGTGGGCGACGTACTGGGCGAATACGTCACGCAATTTCTCGGCGTTCGAACTCGACAGGTCGATCTCGTACTGGACGCCATCGAGCGCGAACTTGACGGTCTCGTCCGCGTCCCCGCCGTCCAGGTCATCGACCAGCTTGTGAATAATCTGCTTGGCCACGTCCCACATTCCTTTCGAGCAGGGCTACTACTGCCAACTGCAAGAGCAGAATAACCCGTACGATGCTTGCCGCGTCAATAGGATGCGGTAACGAGCCGGTAAGTTTCCTACTGACTACTCAGGGCGCACCAACGGGAAGAGGATGGTTTCCCGAATTCCCAGGCCGGTCAGCGCCATCAGGAGTCGATCGATTCCCATTCCCATGCCACCGGTCGGTGGCATTCCGTACTCCATCGCCCGGAGAAAGTCCTCGTCCAGCTGCATCGCCTCGTCGTCGCCGCGGGCGCCCAACTGCGCCTGGGCGACCAACCGTTCCCGCTGCACCACCGGGTCGACCAGCTCCGAGTACGCGGTGGCCAGCTCGAACCCGAGCACGTAAAGGTCCCACTTCTCGGCCAGACCCGGCTCGTTCCGATGCCCGCGGGTAAGTGGGCTGGTCTCCTCCGGGTAGTCCCGCACGAACGTGGGTGCCTGCAGGCCCGGCACGACCAACTCCTCGAACAACTCCTCGGCCAGCTTGCCCGCCCCCCACTTGGGATCGACGGACACGCCCACCTTGTCCGCGTACTCGACCAGGCGGGCCCGGTCGGTGCGGACCGTGACCTCCTCACCGAGCGCCTCGGAAAGCACCCCGAACAGGCTCACCGAGCGCCACTCACCGCCCAGATCGAACTCGCGACCGTCGGCGTGGGTCACCACCGTCGAGCCACTGACCGCGAGCGCCGCCTGCTGGACGAGATTCCGGGTCAACTCGGCCATGGTGTCGTAGTCGCCGTACGCCTGGTACACCTCCAGCATCGCGAACTCGGGCGAGTGCGAAGAGTCGATCCCCTCATTACGGAAGTTGCGGTTGATCTCGAAGACCCGCTCGATCCCACCGACCACAGCGCGCTTGAGAAACAGTTCCGGCGCGATTCGCAGATACAGATCGGTGTCGAGTGCATTGCTGTGGGTCACGAAAGGCCGAGCCGCCGCACCACCGTGCAGCAACTGGAGCATCGGGGTCTCCACCTCGGTGAAACCCTGCCCGTGCAGTGAATCGCGCAGGCTGCGCACCGCCGCGGCCCGGGTACGGACCATCTGCCGCGCCTGCGGGCGCACGATCAGGTCGACATAGCGCTGCCGGACCCGAGCCTCCTCGCTCAGCGGCTTGTGCGCCACCGGCAGGGGACGCAGCGCCTTTGCGGTGACGGCCCACTGCTCGGCCAGCACCGACAGCTCACCCCGGCGGCTGGTGATCACCTCACCGGTGATCCCCACCAGGTCACCCAGGTCGACCAGGCGCTTCCAGTCCTCCAGCCGCTCCGCACCGACGCGATCCAGCGAGAGCATCGCCTGAATCTCGGTGCCGTCGCCGTCGCGCAGGGTGGCGAAGCAGAGCTTGCCGGTGTTCCGGACGAAGATCACCCGGCCGGTGACCGCGACGTGATCGCCGGTCGCGGTGTCGGTGGGCAGGTCGGCGTAGCGCGACCGCACCTGCGCCAACGTGCTGGTACGCGGGTAGCCGACCGGGTACGGCTGCACGCCGTCGGCAAGCATCCGCTCCCGCTTCTCCCGGCGGACCTTCATCTGCTCCGGAAGATCGTCGGCGGGATCGACTGGCACGGGGCTCTGCTGGGTCACGGCACGCTTCCTCGATGGGAGAATTCGGGCGGGGTCAGGCCCCGAGCGTACTCAAGCCCCCGAGCGACCGTTACCGGATACTCTGCCCGGCATGACCGACCCCACTGCGGCCCTCTCCTTCGGTGCGGCGGCCTCCGATTACGACCGATTCCGGCCGCGCTACCCGGAGGCCGCCCTCCGCTGGGCACTCGCCGGTCTCGACCCGCACGTCCAGGCATCCGAGCAGCCCGCCCATCGACCCGACCCAGCGGCCCGGGTGATCGACCTCGCGGCCGGCACCGGCATCCTCACCCGCGCTCTGCTCGCCCTGAGGGGCCACCAGGTCACGGCCGTCGAACCCGATCCTGGCATGCGGGCCCACCTGGCCACGGTCACCACCGGCGTACCCGCGCTGGCCGGCAGCGCCGAGGCGATGCCGCTGCCCGACGGGTACGCCGACGCGGTCCTCGTCGGGCAGGCGTACCACTGGTTCGATCGGTCAGCGGCCCACCCGGAGATCGCCCGAGTACTGCGCCCCGGCGGCGTTTTCGCCCCGATCTGGAACCTACGCGACGATCGGGTCGCCTGGGTCTCCGAACTGGGTCGGATCGCCGAGTTCGGAGACAACTTCGATCACCTACGGCAAAGCGTCGCCGACTTCGGGACGTCCTTCTCCCCGCCTGAGTGGGCCGAGTTCCCCCACACCACCACGCTGACCCGCGCCGACCTGCTGGGCCTGGTCCGCACCCGCTCCCACTACCTGACCGCCACCGGCGAACGGCAGGCCGACATCGATCGAAAAGTCCAGCATCTCCTCGACACCCACCCCGACCTGACCGGTCGGGACACCCTCGCCCTCCCGTACCGCACCCTGGTAGCCCGCGCCCAACGCACCTGAACGGACCAACGCACCAGCACGCTGGACCGCTCGCGCCACTCCGCGATCTTGCACTCTTGGTCGGGTCGAACTGGGACAAAATAGGCATAGTGGCGACGGCAAGTGCAAGATCGACGGGGGCGGGGCAGGCCCGCGTCAGAGGTTCCGCTCGTAGACCATGCGCAGGCCGATCAGCGTGATCATCGGCTCGTGGTGGGTGATCGTCCGGCACTCGTTGAGTACCAGCGACGCCAACCCGCCGGTGGCGATCACCGCCTTCAACTCCCCCATCTCGGCCGCCATCCGCTCGACGATCCGATCCACCTGACCGGCGAAGCCGAAGTAGAGCCCGGCCTGGAGGCACTCGACGGTGTTCTTGCCGATCACCGAGCGGGGCCGGGTCGCCTCGACCTTGCGCAGCTGGGCAGCGCGGGCGGCGAGCGCGTCGAAGGAGATCTCGATGCCCGGCGCGAACGCCCCACCGAGGAACTCGCCCCGGCCGCTGATCACGTCGAAGTTGGTGGTGGTGCCGAAGTCGACAACGATCGACGGCCCGCCGTAGAGGGTGTACGCGGCCAACGTGTTCACCACCCGGTCGGCACCGACCTCCTTCGGGTTGTCGATGGCCAACTGCACCCCGGTGCGTACCCCGGGCTCCACGATGACGCTCGGCAGCTCTCCGTAGTAGCGGGTCAGCATGGTCCGCAGCGAACGCAGCGCGGCCGGCACTGTCGAGCAGGCCGCGACGCCGGTGATCTCGACGGCGTCCCCGGCGAGCAGCCCACGAAACATCAGGCCAAGCTCGTCGGCGGTCGATCGGGCGTCAGTCTTGATCCGCCAGGAGTGCACCAGCTTGTCGCCGTCAAAGGTCGCCAGCACGGTGTTGGTGTTCCCGATGTCGATGCAGAGCAGCACGCCCGAAGCCTACGGGTTCACTCCGTACGCAGGTCCAGGGCGATGTCCAGGATCGGCGAGGAGTGGGTAAGCGCCCCGACGGAGAGGAAGTCGACGCCGGTCGCGCCCACCGCCGCGGCGTCGGCCAGGGTCAGCCCGCCGGTCGCCTCCAACTCGGCCCGGTCGCCGACCGCGGCCACCACCTCGGTGAGCACCGCCGGGGGCATGTTGTCCAGCAGCAGGAACTTCGCGCCGGCCTCGACCGCCTCCACCGCCTCGGCGAGGGTGTCCACCTCCACCTGCACCGGAACGTCCGGGAACGCCTCCCGGACCCGCCGGTAGGCGGCGGCGACACCGCCCGCGGCGAACTTGTGGTTGTCCTTGATCATGGCGACGTCGTGCAGACCCATCCGCTTGTTCGTGCCGCCGCCCGCCCGGACCGCGTACTTCTCCAGGGCCCGTAGGCCCGGGGTGGTCTTGCGGGTGTCGAGGACCATCGCCTTGCCACCGGCCAAGGCGTCCGCCCAGGCGCGGGTGTGGGTGGCCACCCCGGACATCCGGCAGAGCAGGTTGAGCGCGGTCCGCTCGGCGGTGAGCAGCGCCCGGGTTGGGCCGGTCACCGTGGCCAGCACGTCGCCCCGGGCCACCCGCGCGCCGTCGCGGGCCGACAACGACACCTCGACCGTACGATCCGTACCGGTCAACCGGGCGGTCAGTTCGAAGACGGCCGCGGCGACGGCCAACCCGGCCACCACACCGTCGGCCCGGGCCACCACGTCGGCGGCGTCGGTCTGCCCCGCCGGGATGGTCGCCACGCTTGTGACGTCGAGCAACTCCGGTCCGAGATCCTCGACCAGGGCGTTCTCGATGATGCGGCGCACCTGCTCCGGATCGAGCCCGACCTCACGCAGCTCCCGCTGCCGAACCGCCGTCAGGCCGACACTTCCCTCGCTCATCGGGCCTCCTCCCACCATGTGCTCAACCGGCCCTGTGTCCCGATCGCGCCAACCAGGTGGCCGCGCCACCGTTCGTCGGCGGTGGGGAAGTCCTCCCGCCAGTGGCAGCCCCGGGTCTCCCGCCGGACGTACGCGGCGGTGACCAGCGCCGTCGCCACCGTGAGCAGGTTGGTGGCCTCCCAGTCGGCGGTGCGGGGAGTGCCCCGCCCGGCGCCAAGTTCGACCAGTTCGGCCGCGGTCGCGCCGAGCGTCACGGCGGAGCGGAGCACCCCGGCGCCCCGGGTCATCGCCCGCTGCAGGGCCGGCACGGCTGCGGCCGGCACCACCCAACCGGCGCTCCCACGCCACGCCCCGGTGTCCGCCGGGCGGGCCTGCTCGGGCAGACCGGACGCGATGTCGTCGGCGATCCGCCGGGAGAAGACCAGCCCTTCCAGCAGCGAATTGCTGGCCAGCCGGTTCGCACCGTGGACACCGGTGCAGGCGACCTCACCACAGGCGTACAGGCCGGGGATGGACGTCCGGCCGTGCAGGTCGGTGCGGACCCCGCCGGAGGCGTAGTGCGCGGCCGGCGCGACCGGGATCAGGTCGGTGTCCGGGTCGACCCCGATGGCCAGGCACGAGGCGACGATTGTGGGGAAGCGCCGAGCCAGGAAGTCGCCGCCGAGGTGGCGGGCATCGAGGTAGACGTGGTCGGCACCGGTGGCCAGCAGTACCCGGTGGATGCCCTTGGCCACCACGTCCCGCGGTGCCAGCTCGGCCAGCTCGTGCTGGCCGAGCATGAACCGCTTGCCGTCGGCGTCCACCAGATGCGCACCCTCGCCCCGCAGCGCCTCCGAGACAAGCGGTTGCTGGGCGTGCCCGGCACCCGGCACCCGGGCGGATTCCGGCACGATCAACGCGGTCGGATGGAACTGCACGAACTCCACGTCGGTGACGGCCGCTCCGGCCCGCATGGCCAGTGCGACGCCGTCGCCGGTGGAGACCGCGGGATTGGTGGTCGCCGCGAAGATCTGGCCCATCCCGCCGGTGGCCAGCACCACCGCCCGGGCCAGCAGCGCGCCGACCCCGTCCTCGCTGCCCTCACCGAGGACGTGCAGGGTGACGCCGCACGCCGGGCCGAGCCCATCGGGGCCGTCGCCGGGAGCGCGGAGCAGATCCAGCACCAACGCGTGCTCGACCAGGCGGATCCATGGATCGCGGCGGACCGCCTCGTGCAGGGCCCGCTGGATCTCCGCCCCGGTCGCGTCCCCACCGGCGTGCACGATGCGATCGGCCCGGTGCCCACCCTCCCGAGTGAGCATCAACGAACCGTCGGAGTTGCGGTCGAACTCCGCACCGAGGCGCATCAGCTCCCGCAGCCGGGTGGGACCCTCCGCCACCAGGACGCGTACCGCCGCCGGGTCGCAGAGGCCGACCCCGGCGATCTCGGTGTCGGAGGCGTGCATCTCCGGGGTGTCCGCCGGGTCGAGCACCGCAGCGACGCCGCCCTGCGCCCACCGGGTCGAGCCGTCATCGATGTTGACCTTGGTGACCACGGTGACGTGCAGTCCGGCCTCGCGCAGGTGCAGCGCGGCGGTCAGCCCGGCAACCCCCGAGCCGACCACGATCACATCGGTGCTCTCCACCCAGCCGGGTGCCGGGGCGGCCAGCAGGTTCGGCACTGCCGGCAGTCCGCTGGTCGGTGACTCCATGCCCACAGTCAACCCGAAGGGATCTCGGCTCGGGCGGCCGGGGCCATCTCGGCTCGGGTGCCCCGGCCTGGAACGGGGGTTCGCCGCTACTTCGTCCGGACCGGCAGGCCGGCCGTCCCGGCGTTCTTCAGCGACCCGGTCACGGCCCGGTCGTTGAGCCACAGATAGCAGCGGACGCCCCGATCGCCGGCACGCCACCGGCCGGCACTGGGCGGTCGGACCACCACGTCGCTGCGGAAGGCCAGGGCGTTGTCGTCCGGTACGCCGGCGAAGCGGGCGAGGACCGAGCGGCAGCCGGCATAGAACGGGGCCCAGTCGGTGCCGCGCGTCGGGTAGCGCCGGTCGGGGGCCCGCCACACCCCGGCGAACTCGGCGTCGTGCCGCTTGGCGCAGTCCACCGGGACCAGGGCCTGCACCACCCGGTTCCGGTCGGTGCTCGCCTGATGACAACCCAGCCGCAGCGCCGAGGGCGGGCGGAGGGCGTCGCGCAGGGAGCCGCTACGCACCACGACCTCGGCCCCCACGTCGGCAGTGGTGAGTTCCATCAGGTCGCAGCGGTACCACCGCGACCCGGCTGCCCAGCCCGGCCCGGACGGCACCGCCACCGCCAGGCGGAGCCGCCCGGCCTGCCAACTGTCGCCGACATAGCCGCTGGCCCGCTTGTCGCAATCGGAGAACGCCGTACGCATCTCGGTCGACGCGCTGGTGGGCGGCTCGCCCGGCTCGCCCGGCTCGCCGGCGAAGGAACCGACGTGCACGGTCTCCACCCGGTGCGGTGCGGCACAGTCGACCGGTGCGTACGCCGTGACGGAGACCGCTGCGGCGAAGTCCGCCTCGTGACACACCTCGGCGGCCGGGGTGAACGGGCCGGGCGGCGGCAGGGCCGCCCAGTCGTCGACCAGGTCGCCGTCGAGCCCGCCGGACCCGGCACACCCGGCGAGCAGCGCTCCCACGGCGAGGGCCGCGAGCACGCTTCTCGTCGCACGCTGCATGACGCCGCCTCCCCCAGCCAGCGACCGTCTCCCGACGGCACCTTCAGGGTAACCAGAAATGACCTTCCGGTGACAGACGGGAATCGGCGGCGCTCGCGGGTGGCAAGTGTTAGAAAGGGGCCCTTCCTATGCACGAGGCGTTAAAAGGGGGCCCTTCCTTACACCGAGAGGGGGTTGGGGCGGGGGGTTCCGGCGGTGCCGGGAGCGGCGGTCGACGGGTCGGCGCCCAGCTCGACGACCCTGTTGTCGGCGTCCACGTGCACCACCCGGGGGCGGTAGCTGCGGGCCTCGGCGTCGTCCAACTGCCCGTACGAGATCAGGATGACCAGGTCGCCGGGGTGCACCAGGTGCGCGGCGGCACCGTTGATGCCGATCACTCCGCTGCCCCGCCGCCCCGGGATCACGTACGTCTCCAGCCGTGCTCCGTTTGTGATGTCCACGATCGCCACCTGCTCCCCCGGCAGCAGGTCGGCGGCGTCGAGCAGATCCTCGTCGACGGTCACCGAGCCCACGTAGTGCAGGTCCGCCTGGGTCACCGTGGCTCGGTGGATCTTGGACTTGAGCATGGTGCGGTACATCGGGACGCCTTTCGCGCGTACGGGACTCGGAAGGTCAGTGGGCCGGTTCGAGCCGGACCGGGGCGTTGTCGATCAGCCTGGTACCGCCCACCCAGGCGGCGACGAGCAGCCGGGCCGGGCCACGGACCGGCCCCGGTGCCAGGTCGGGATCGGTGAGGACCAGGTAGTCGAGTTTGGCGCCGGGCTCGCCGGCACCGAAGCAGGCATGCGCGGCGGTCAGCACCGCCCCGGCGTCCCGGCCCGCCTCGGCGGCTTCGACACCGGCGCGCAGCGCCCGCGACAGGCGCAGCGCCGCCTGCCGCTCGGCTTCGGAGAGGTAGCGGTTGCGGCTGGACCGGGCCAGCCCGTCGGGCTCCCGGACGGTGGGTACCCCGACCACCTCGACCGGCACGTCCAGGTCCCGGCACATCCGCCGGACCAGGGTCAGCTGCTGGTAGTCCTTCTCGCCGAAGAAGGTCAGGTCCGGCCGGGTCAACTGGAGCAGCTTCAGCACCACGGTCAGCACGCCGTGGAAGAAGCCCGGCCGGCTCAGCCCCTCCAGGTCCGCGCCGAGCGGCCCCGGGTCGATCCGTACGGTCGGTTCGCCGTCGGGGTACATGTCGGCCACCGAGGGGGCGAAGACCAGGTCCGCGCCGGCCCGCCGACACACCTCAAGATCGACATCGAGGGTACGCGGATAGCGGTCGAAGTCCTCGTTCGGCCCGAACTGGAGCGGGTTCACGAAAATCGTGACGATCACGTGGTCGGCACGCTCATGGGCGGCCCGCAGCAGCTCCTCGTGCCCCTCGTGCAGGGCACCCATGGTCATCACCACAGCCACCGTCCCGGTGAGTTCCGCCCGGGCCCGGGCCAGCTCGGCTCGGGTGTGCACCAGCTCCGGCCCGGTCGCCGGCCGTGGGCCTAGTGCTTCTGGCGCGGTCACGCGGCCACCTCCGTGTGGTCGGCGTACAGGAGATCGAGCAGCGGCTCGGCGTCCATCGGACGCAGCCGGCCGGCAGCCACCGCCCGGTCGGCGGTGCGCCGGGCCAGCGCCAGGTAGGCAGCCACCGACTCGGGGGCGGTGGCGGCGAGTCGCGCCAGGTGCCGCTCGACGGTGCCCGCGTCGCCCCGGGAGACCGGGCCGGTCAGCGCGTCGTCACCGAGGCGCAGCGCGTTCTCCAGGGCGGCCCGCAGCAGCGGGGCAAGCACCTTCTCCGGCTGCCCCACCCCGGCCTCGCGCAGCCGGTCGGCCGCGTCGTTCACCAGGGTCACCAGGTGATTGGCGCCGTGCGCCAACGCCGCGTGGTAGAGCGTGCGGTCAGCCTCGCCGATCCACTCCGGCACCCCGCCGAGATCCGCCACCAGCCGGGCGGCCAACGGACGCAGTTCCGCCGGTGCCGTCACGCCGTACGAGATTCCGGGCAGCCGGCCGAGGTCGTCGGGCGTACCGGTGAAGGTCATCGCCGGGTGCAGCGCCAGTGGGCGCGCGCCGGCCGCAGCGGCCGGGGCCAGCACCGCCAGGCCGTGCGCGCCGGAGGTGTGCGCGACCACCTGGCCTGGGCGCAGCACGCCGTCGGCGGCCAGGCCGCTGACCACCCCGGCGAGCGCGTCATCCGGTACGGCGATCAGCAGCAGGTCGGTGGCGACCCGCGCCACCGACTCGGCCGGCCGGCGGGCGACGTCGGGCAGGAGCAACGCCAGCCGGGCCCGGGACGCCCCGGAGAGTCCGCTGGCGGCGACCACCCGGTGGCCGGCGGCGGCCAACGCGGCGCCCAGGGTGGCACCGACCCGCCCGGCACCGATGACGCCGACGGTGAGTACGGCACGGGTGACGACCGGGCCGATCGGCACGGTCGCGGGCCGCCCACGGGCGGCCGGGTGGGTGCGCAGCGGTGCGCTCATGTCACGATCCAGTCCTCTAGATGGGTACCGGTCGAGGCAAGTATGCGTCGCTGACACGGATCCGAAACAAGGATGTGTGAAATCGTTCACCGGCTCCGAGGAGTTCCCCGATGTCGATGCCCTGGCGCACCGCGATGCAGCGGGCGCTCTACGGACCTGCGGGGTTCTTCGTCTCCGGGAGCGGACCCGCGGCCCATTTCCGCACCAGCGTGCACGCGTCACCGGTCTTCGCTTCGGCTCTGCTCCGGTTGATCCACCAGCTCGATTCCGTCCTCGATTTTCCGGCGCGGTTCGACGTGGTCGATGTGGGGGCGGGGCGGGGCGAGTTGCTTCGCGCGCTTTCCGCGAGGGTTTCCGGGCAGCCCGCCCGCTCCGAAGGGTCAGGCTTGCCCGCTCCGCTCGCCGAGCGGGTACGGTTCACCGCCGTCGAACTCGCTCCCCGCCCCGACGATCTCCCCGAGCAGTTCACCTGGGCGGCCGAGATTCCGACCGGCATCACCGGCCTGCTGATCGCCACCGAATGGCTCGACAACGTCCCGCTGGACATCGCCAGGTACGACGAGGACGGCTGGCACTACCTGGAGGTCGACCCCACCACCGGAGCCGAGACGGTGGGCGCCCCGGTCGGCCGGGAGGACGCCGACTGGCTCACCACCTGGTGGCCCGGTCCCGCCGATCATCGGGTGGAGATCGGGCGGCCCCGGGACGCGGCGTGGGCCGCAGCGGTGGGCCACGTCGACCGGGGACTGGCGTTGGCCGTGGACTACGGACATCTGCTAGCGGATCGTCCCCTCGGCGGGACGCTGGCCGGATACCGGGGCGGGCGGCAGGTGCCGCCGGTGCCGGACGGATCGTGCGACGTGACCGCCCACGTCGCCATGGACTCGGTCGCCGTTGCCGGCGAGCGGGTCGCCCGGTGTGCGTACGTCCTGGAATCGCAGCGGGCCGGGTTGCGGGCGCTCGGGGTTGACGGCGGACGACCACCGCTGGCCCTGGCCGCCCGGGACCCGGCCGGGTACGTGCGGGCGCTCGCCGAGGCGTCGGCGGCGGCCGAGCTGACCGACCCGGCCGGCCTCGGCGGGCACCTGTGGCTCTGGCAGCCGGTCGATCTGCCGGTGGACCGGCTGCTGCCCGACCGGTCCGCGTCGGGCGGTCAGCCGCGGCGGTGAGGCGGCCGTCTGGTTCAGGTCGACCGCCGAACCCGCCAGGCCGGCTGCGCGCCGCCGCGTCCGCACGGCGGCCGGGGTCCATGGCACGATGACGGGCATGACCACGGGCGACCTGCGCGAGTTGACCGTCGGCACCGGTGCCGGGCTGGTGGCGGGCACCGGTGGCGAGCAGCTCGGCACGGACATGGTGCTCAACATCGGTCCGCAGCATCCCTCCACGCACGGCGTGCTGCGGCTCAAGCTCGTCCTGGACGGCGAGCGGGTGATCGCCGCCGAACCGATCGTCGGGTACATGCACCGGGGCGCGGAGAAGCTGTTCGAGGTACGCGACTACCGGCAGATCATCGTGCTGGCCAACCGGCACGACTGGCTCTCCGCGTTCGCCAACGAGTTGGGCGTCGTGCTCGCCGTGGAACGGCTGATGGGCATGGAGGTGCCGGAGCGGGCGACCTGGCTGCGAATGGCCCTGGCCGAGCTGAACCGGGTGCTCAACCACCTGATGTTCCTCGGCTCGTACCCGCTGGAGATCGGTGCCATCACGCCGATGTTCTACGCCTTCCGGGAGCGGGAGACGCTCCAGGCGGTGATGGAGGAGGTCTCCGGCGGGCGGATCCACTACATGTTCAACCGGGTCGGCGGGCTGAAGGAAGAGGTCCCGTCCGGGTGGACCGGCCGGGCCCGAGTCGCCATCGACGAGGTACGCCGCCGGATGCCCGACCTGGACAATCTGATCCGGCGCAACGAGATCTTCCTGGCCCGTACGGTCGGCGTCGGGGTGCTCTCCGCCGCCGACGCCGCCGCGTTCGGCGCCTCCGGCCCGGTCGCCCGGGCCTCCGGGCTGGATCTGGACCTGCGTCGCGACGAGCCGTACCTGGCCTACGACCAGCTCGACGTGCCGGTGGTCACCCGCACCACAGGCGACTGTCACGCCCGCTTCGAGGTGCTGCTCGACCAGGTGTACGCCTCACTCGACCTCGCCGCGCAGTGTCTGGACCGGGTCGACCGGCTAACCGGGCCGATCAACACCCGGCTGCCGAAGGTGCTCAAGGCACCCGAGGGACACACCTATGCCTGGACGGAGAATCCGCTCGGCATCAACGGCTACTACCTGGTGTCCCGGGGCGAGAAGACGCCGTGGCGGCTCAAGCTGCGGACCGCGTCGTACGCGAACGTGCAGGCACTTGCCACCCTGCTGCCCGGCTGCCTGGTACCGGACCTGATCGCCATTCTCGGCTCGATGTTCTTCGTGGTGGGCGACATCGACAAGTGACCCGCCCGGCCGAGGTCGCCCGCTGGCCCCGCCTCGGGGGTCAGCGCCAACGGTTCGGGCTGCCCTCGTGGACCGGGTGGCCGTAACCCGGCTCCTCGGCGTGGTGCCGGCGGCCGTACGGCTCGGGTTCCGGACGCGGACCCCGCGCCGCCTCGGGCGGGTACCCGCCAGCCGGCGGCTCCGGCGGGTACCCCCGGGCCGGCTCGGGCTGGTATCCGTACGCCGGTTCGGGTTGGTAGCCGCGCCTGGGCTCGGGTTGATATCCGCGCGCCGGATCGGGCTGGTGACCGCGTGGCGGCTCGGGTTGATACCCGCGCGCCGGATCGGGCTGGTGACCACGTGCCGGTTCGGGTTGGTAGCCGCGCGCCGGCTCCGGCTGGTAGCCGGGTTGGCGGGGCGGTCGCCACTCCTGGGGCACCGGCACCCCACCGGCAGGCAGCGCCGGACGGCTCTCCGGCTCGTCCCAGCCTTCGCCCCACCCATCGTCGCCATCAGCGCCACGCCGAGCATCGTCACGGCGCGGCTCGTCACGGCGCGGCTCGTCACGGCGCGGCTCGTCACGGCGCGGCTCGTCACGGCGCGGCTCGTCACGGCGCACGCTGGCCCAGCGGTCCGCGACCCGGTACTCGGTGCCGGTGTGGTCGGCGTGCACCTCGGCGCGGCGTTCACCCACCCGAAGCTCGCGCCCCCGGTCGTCGTCTTGTACCGCGGCCCACCGGTCACCGGCCCGCAGCTGCGACCAGTACTCGCCGGTGTCGTCCGCGCGCTGCCGCCGGCCGGGCGGTGCCGGCTCGACGGGCGCGTCCCACTGCTGTCCACCGTCGTTCCAACCGGACTCGTCGCGCGGCGCTCCCCAGTCACGATCCTCCCGGTGTCCGGAGGGATCGGCCCGGTGTCCCGAGGGATCGGCCCGGTGTCCGGAGGGATCGGCCCGGTAGGCGGAGTGCTCGTTTCCGGGGGTGGACCACTCCTCGCGCGGGCCGGACCAGGAACGCTCGTCACCGGCGTCCGGCCGGGACCGGTCCTCCTCCCGGGCACCGCCGGACCAGGACCGGCCGTCGTCCCGGCGGAAGCGTTCCTCCGCCTCGGGCCTGGGCCGGTCGTCGCGCTCCGCGCCGTGGCCACCCCGTGGACGCTCCTCCGACGCGGACCACGGCGCGGCGTACCCGCCGTACCGGGCACCGGAGTCGCCCACCCCGCCGTCCACGATGGTCTGTCGGGTGGTCACGTGCACGGTTTCGGTGTGCCGGACCATGCCGAGCGGGCGCGCTGCCGGGTCGGCGGCACGGTTGTCGTACTCCGGGCGGCTGGCCGCGCCGTAGACCCCGGCGGAACCGCTTACCGGCCGGTCAGCGACGTGACCCGCAGCGTGACCGTCCCGTTGCCGGTCGGCGACGTGACCCGGGACGGGACGATCCGCCGCGTAGGCGCTGCCCGGTTGCTCGTCGTCATATCCATCGGCCGGGCCGGTGCCGTGCACCCCGGCCGGTGCGGCACCGTGCACCCCGGCCGGCGCGGCACCGTACACCCCGGCCGGCGCGGCGGGCCGCTCGGCGTGGCGCGTCGGCGTCTCCGGCTCCGGCGGCGCCACCCGGGCCCGGGCCGCACCGGGCGACTCCCCGCCGGCGATCGGGCCGGTGCCGACGGCGTCGACCCGACGGCGCAGCCCGGCCAGCACCTCCTGGACCCGTTGGGTCTCGTCGAGTGCCTGGTTGCCACGCTGGGCGGCGGCGACGATCTCACCGCGTAGTTCTCGCCGCAGCTCGTCAAGTTCTTCCCGCAACTCCTCGGCGTCGCCGGCACCGCCCTCGGTACGCAGCGCAATGGAGAGCCCGATCAGCACCACGGCCATGATCGCCAGCACCGCGGCGAACCGCAGCGGGCCGTTACCGTCGGCGACCAGCAGGATCAGCGCCGCCACCGGGGCCAGCGCCACACCGCCCCAGAAGAGCGCGGTGAGTAGTCGCTTGCTGCGCGGGTCGGTGGGAACCGGGGCGGGCATGGGTCCGCAGCCTACCGAGAGTTGCGTTGGCTGGGAACGCTCCTGCGGCAGGTGATGGAAGAGAGTTTGGCGGCTTTTCGGAGCAGGCGCTCCGACCTGCGACGCACTGGCGCCCCCGGCCAGTTCGGCCGAGGGCGCCGGGCGCCGGAGCGGTACTCAGCTCTGTGCGTAGGCCGCGTCGGTGGAGAAGACCAGACCGACGCTGATCGTGCCGTTGCGCAGGCCGGTCTTGGTCAGCGGACCGCCCTGGTCGAGCGAGGAGAACGAGCCGACCTGGAGCCCGTAGGTCTGCTCCAGACCCGGCTTGCAGAACGGACGCTCCTGGCACTCCGGCGGCCCGCCCAGCACCGTGGCCGTGCCCGAGCACTTCTCCGCCAGTTCGGAGAGCGTACGCACGCCGTACTGCTCGGAGAACTCCTTGGTCACGGCGAAGGCGTTCTGGCTCTGCGCGGCGGCCGGCGCGCCGAAGGCCAGGCCCGCCTTCTCACCGAGGCTCCGCAGGGCGGTGACGGTGGCGTCCACGTCAGGTGAGGAGACCGGCTCGCCGCCGCTGTTCACCTTGCCGTTGAGGAACTCGGCGAGGGTGGCCGCGTACTCCGGGACGACCTGGATCTCGCCCTTCTCCAGCGCCGGCTCGTAGAGCTCCCGGTTGCCGATCTGCTGGACGGTTACCTGGTAACCGGCGGCGGTCAGTTGGATCTTGTAAAGCTCGGCGATGATCTCGCTCTCGGTGAAGTTCCCCGCTCCGACGGTGAGCCGCCCACCCGGCCCGCGCTCGACCCCATCGGTGAGCCCGTTGGCGGTGGCGAACTCCTGCGCCGCTGCCTGGGCACTCTTCCGGTCCTCGTCGACCGCCTTGTTGAGCAGTACGAGTTTCGGGGTGTCGAGCACGGCGGAGACCTTGTCGAGGGCCGCGATGAGCTGCGGCGTGGCCGCCTTGCTGTGCACCGCGGGGATGACGTTGTCGGCGTTCTGGAGCGCCTTGTCGTCTTCGAGCGCGATCAACTGCTGGCCTGCCACCGGGGCGCACCCCGCACCCGACGCGGCCTGCTGCGGCGCCTCGGTGCCGGAGGAGCCGGCCTCCCCGCACCCGGCCAGCACGCCGGCTGCCGCGACGGCACCGACGACCGCGATGGACAGTCTTCTACCTGCGCGCATATGCCCGCCTTCCGTGTCCCGGCGCGACCCCTCCGGGGCCGGCCGCGTGTCCGACGGGCGATGTCACTTTTCGGCCGCCCGCACCTCCACCCAACATCCTGACGTCCGCCACCGACAAGTTCTGGCGACCTTCGTCACCGGACCGTCACCATCCGGCTGATCGGTCCGACGGCCGGTCGGTGCGGCCGGATCAGGAACCGGTGACCGCGTCTGCGGCGCGGCGGCCGGCACCACGCCTGGCCCGGCGGAGCGGGCCGGGGGTGACCAGCCGCTCGACGAACGCGAAGATCAACTCCACGCTGAGCGCGAGCCCGGCGACCAGCAGCCCGCCGGCGAGGATCTGGCCACCACCGACGGCGATGCTCAGGCCGAAGCCCAGCCGGATGATCTCGCCGAGGCCGCCGCCGTTGACGAAGGTCGCCAGCGCCGCCGTGGCGACCACCTGGACCGCGGCGGTACGGAAGCCTGCGGCCAGGTACGGCACCGCGAGCGGCAACTCGACCCGGCGCAGCACCTGCGTCCCGGTCATGCCCATGCCCCGGGCCGCCTCCCGGGTCTGCGGGTCCACCTGCCGGACCCCGGTGTACGCGTTGGCCAGCAGCGGTGGCACCGCGAACACCGCAAGCGCGACCACCACGGCCGGGCGGCCGAAGCCGAGAAAGGTCAACGGAAGGATGGTCAGCAGGGCCAGCGTCGGCACCGCCAGGGTGACGTTGGAGACGAGCACGACCAGCCCGCCGCCGCGTCCGGCGTGCCCCAGCCAGAGGCCGAGCGGCCAGGCCACCAGGCAGCCGAGCAGCACCGCGGCGGCCGAGATGCTCACGTGTTCGCCGAGCCGGTCCAGGATGCCGCCCGGGTTCGTCCAGTTCAGCGGATCGTTGAGCCAGCGCACCGCCTGCGTTACGGGATTCATCGTGGCCTCCGGCCGGTAGCGCCGCGCTGACCGCCACCCGCACCGGGGCCGGGCTGGCCGCCGGTGCCGTGCGCGGAGCCGGCCCGGCCGCTCATCCGGTCCGCCCGCGCAGCCACGGGGTGAGCAGTCGACCCACGCCGATCAGGAGCAGGTCGAGCACCAGGGCCAGCAGGACGCAGAGCAGTGTCCCGGTCATGATCTGCGACTTGTAGAAGTTGTTCTGGAAGCCGGCGAAGATGATCTGCCCGAGACCGCCGCGCCCGATCACCACGCCAACCGTGACCAGCGCCACCGTCGAGACCGTGGCCAACCGCAGGCCGGTGAGGATGCCGGGCAGCGCCAGCGGCAGTTCCACCCGGAGCAGCCGGCCCCAGCGCCCGTACCCCATCCCCTCGGCCGCCTCACGCACCTCCGTGGGCACCTGGTTGAGCCCGGCGACGGTGTTCCGGACGATCACCAGCAGCGCGTACAGCACCACCACGCTGAGCACAGTCGCGACGCCGATGCCCAGATAGGGCGCGATGAACGCGAACAGGGCCAGGGAGGGGACCGTGTAGAGCACCCCGGTGAGTGCGAGAATCGGCCCCGTGAGCGGCCGGAACCAGTACGCCACCACGGCCAGCGGGACGGCGATCAACGCGGCGATCAACACCGCCCGTAGGGTCAGCGTGGTGTGGTCACGCAGCGCCGCGGTCACCGTGTCAGAGTTGTCCCGCAGGTACTGCCAGGAGAACCACGGGTTACCCGGGTCGGCCCGGTAGCTCAGGCGGAAGGACATACGTGGACGGTACCCGGGTCACCGGCGACGGTCAGCGCGCGGCGTCGATCACCCTCGACGGCATCGGCAAGCGTTATCCGGACGGCACGGAGGCGGTCCGCGACCTCAGCCTGCACGTCGAGGCGGGCGAGCTGGTCGTGCTGATCGGGCCGTCGGGCTGCGGCAAGTCGACGGTACTGCGGATGGTGAACCGGCTGATCGAGCCGACCAGCGGCCGGATCCTGCTCGGGGACTCCGACGTCACCCGCGTCGATCCGGTCCGACTGCGGCGGCAGATCGGCTATGTGATCCAGAACGTCGGGCTCTTCCCGCACCAGACGGTGGCCGCGAACGTCGCCACGGTGCCCCGCCTGCTCGGCTGGTCCCGGGACCGGGCCCGGCAGCGCGTCGGGGAACTGCTGGAACTGGTCGGCCTCGATCCGGGACAGTTCGGCCGCCGCTATCCGCACGAACTCTCCGGCGGCCAGCGGCAGCGGGTGGGGGTGGCCCGGGCGCTCGCGGCCGACCCGGTGGTGCTGTTGATGGACGAGCCGTTCTCCGCCGTCGACCCGATCGTGCGGACCCGGCTGCAGGAGGAGTTCCTGCGACTCCAGGCCGAGGTGCGCAAGACGATCGTCCTGGTCACCCACGACCTGGACGAGGCCGTCCGGCTCGGCGACCGGATCGCGGTGCTCTCCGAGGGCGGCCAGCTGGAACAGTACGACACTCCGGCCGTCCTGCTCGGTGCCCCCGCCACCCCGTTCGCCCGCGAGTTCGTCGGCGCCGACCGGGGCATCCGCCGGCTCGTGGTCACCCCGGTCACCCGGGAGGTGCTCGAACCGCTGCCCGCCGACGGCGGCGCGGAGTTGCCGGCGGTGGCGCTGGGCGGCTCGGCGTACGACGCGTTGGCCGTGCTGCTCACCTCGCCCAGTGGACACGCCGTGGTCACCGAGGAGGATCGGCCGGTCGGGTTGCTGCGCCGGGAACGCATCCTGGCGCTGGCGGAATCGACCGGCTGAACCGCCGGGACGGTGGACCTGTGCGGGGATCCGCCGGGGGCGGGCACGGGCCGGAGCAGGGCCGGGTCCGCCGTGGGGACGGACCCGGCCGCGAAGCGGACGAACGGCACCGGCGGCCCTGACGACGCGCCCGGCCGCGACGTCAGCGGCGTCCCCGGTAGCCACCCAGGGTCGCGATGCCGACGATCCAGCCGACGAAGAGCCCGTACTCCGCACCGTCACCGGCGGCCTGGAATGCACCGAGCAGCGACGGGTTGGTCCGGATCAACGCGGTGAGCAGGGCCGCGAAGGCCCCCGCGAAGACGTACGCCGCCCAGCCGGCGAAGAACTGGCTGAGCGTGCCCCGGGCGCGGGCGAGTTGGGAGCCCGGAAGGAGGTAGAGGAAGAGGAAGGTCAGGGCGACCACGAGGATCGCCTTCAGATCCGCGGCGAAGATCTCCTGGATCGAGTCGGAGGAGTCGAATCGCCACGCCGGCCAGGCGAGCAGTCTCAGGAACCACCCGCCAGCGCTGTCCGGATCGGTGTTGTCTCTGGCCCAGTCGGCGTACCACGGGCTGCCGAAGACCAGGACCAGGATGAGTGCGGCGAGCGTGCCGGCACCCGGTGCGGACTTGTAACGATTGGTGAGAGCCATGGCCCCGCTAGTTCCCAGCGAATCGACATGGGCAAACGCGGCGCGTGATTTATGGTGCTACGCCGGGCTCCGCCACGTGCCGGGCCGGGTGGCGACCGGTCAGTGCTTCATCAGGTAGTCGATGAAGGCGGCGCGCAGCAGCGGGGCGGACTCCTCGTAGCCGTGACCGGTCATCTCGCGCCACAGCGCGACCGCCTCGTCGACCGTCGGCCCGACCGAGTTCGGCGCGCCGTCCAGCGCCGCGGCCTCGTCCGCGTTCGGCAGGTGCCGCAGCACCGACCAGAAGAACCCCACGTCACGGCGCTCCCGGGCCAGCGCGAACGCCTGCTCGCGCAGTTCCTCCGTGGAGAGGACGTCCAGTTCCTCGAACGACCGGCCGCCGGAGATCGATGATGTGTCGGTCATGCGCCGAGCCTAACCGCCGAGATCACATCCGGCTCGCCGAGACGCACCAGGAGAGACCGCCAGTCCTGTTGCCGGGCTCTCTGAGCGGCGGCTCACCGTTCCTCGGTGTCCCAGTTCCGCGAGCCGGTCTCCCACCGACGGGTGCCCCACGGATCGGCCGCGCCCCCGGTCGTCTGGGTCGGCAGGACGGGCGGCCAGTCGCCGACCGGCGCCGACCGTGGCAGGGTCCAACCGCCGGAGGTCGACGGGTCGCCAGCCGGGGGCGGTGCGGGGCGTACGTTCGGTCCCGACGCCGGTCGGCCGTACCGCTCGACCAGCCGGGTCACCACCAGCCCCCCGGCCAGTGCCAGGCCGCCGACCGTCCAGCGGCTCACCGTCCAGCCGCGCTGCTGCGCGTACGCGAAGAACAGGCCGATCGCGCCGGCCGTCAGGAGCGTGCCGAACACACCGCCCCGCAGGCCGAAGGCGCTGGTGCCGGCGAGCAGCGTCGCGCCCACCGCCAGCACCGTCCAGTCCAGCCCGGCGGTCGGGGTCACCGCACCGTCGGACGCGGCGACGAGCGCACCGGCGAGCATCGCCAGCACGGTGGAGAAGACGTACCCGCCGGTGGTGACGACGGCGGCCGCCACTCCGCGCCGCCGCGCCGGGTCGACGACCGGGCGGAACCGACCGACCAGCCGGCGGATCGGGCCCATCGCCCCAAGCAGCCCTCCGATGACCGCGATCGCGGCGAACCCGACGAAGAGTTGGCCGGCCATGCCGCGCGGATCGTAGTCGCCCTGCACCAGCACCGGCGCGGACCGCTGCTCGACGTAGACGATGACGCCGGCCGCGCCGCCCAGGCTGGCCGCCCAGCCCGGCACGTGCAGCACCACGACGACCAGGCCCAGCAGCAGCCCGCCGAGGGCGGCCACCACGACGGCGTGGCCGACGGCGACGACCAGACCCCGGTCGCCCTGCTCGGCGAAGTGCAGCCCGGCCGCGACAGCCACCGGTCCGACCGCGAGATTCACCGCGGCGGTACGCAGACTCAACCCGGCGGCCATCATCAGCAGGCCGAGACCGACCACGGCGAGGATGAGGGTGCGGAGGCCACTGCCCCGCACCGCCGCCGGGTTCTCCTGCCAGAGCAGGTACACCAGGGCGCTGAAGCCGAGCAGCAGGAGGGTCTCCCAGACAACGTGGACGCCGAACCGGTCCCGGCCCGGCTCACCGCTCTGGGGATCGTCGACGACGACCGTCTCCACCTCGTCGGCGGGGACCCCGGAGGTCGGCTCCGGCGACCCGCTCCAGCCCGGTTCGTCGTACCCCATGCTTCCTGCCTCCCAGCGGCCGCCCGGACTGCACCGACGCGCGGGCGGACCGGCGGCGGCCGTTGCCTTCCGGTCGCAGGCACCGTACCCGCGCGCCCAGCCGGGCGTAACCCCTGTCGAGCAGGTGTCGGAGTGCCGGCAGCGCAGGCGGACGCCGATCCGGCGGCGCGGCGGACCCGTCCCGGAGCCCGACGATCGCCAGAGCCGGTTTCTCTACCGCCGTCCCGGACGGGTTTCCCGGTCGTCGGGCTCGTGCTCGTCCTCCGGGCGTTCCGGGACCCGGCACGACCGCTCCAGCCAGAGCGCGGCGGCGACCAGGGCGGCCGAGGCCAGCAGGCCGGCGACGGCGGCGGGCCGGTCCTCGCCGGCCGCCCGCGTGGTCTGCACCAACAACCAGCCGGTCAGCCCGGCGTAGAAGCCGGCGAAGATCGCCCCGACCAGGGCGGACGCCTTGGCGAGGACCACGAACCGGGCGACCATCAGCGGGTTCACCGGCTCCCGACCGGGCCGACGGTCGATCCGTCCCCGCGTGTTGATCGCCGCGTACGCCTCCAACACCGCGAGACCGGCCAGGGTGACCACCGGAAGCCACGGCAGCGGGGGCAGTCGGTTGTAGTAGAGACTGCTGATCAGCAACCAGGCGGCCGCCGCGGCGGCCAGGGCGGTCACCACCAGGGTCGAGATGCGGGTCGGTCCCATCCGCGGCCCGTCGGGAGGTGGGGACTGCGTCATGCTCCCGACTCTAACGTCAGATCCGGTCGGGGGCGCAGTTCCGCGACCTCGGCCGCAGCCGGCCCGGAGGTCAGCAGGTCGGTCAGCCGCCCGTGTCCCGGCAGCTGGCCGTAGGGCTGGATGTCGATCCACGGCCGGAGCACGAAGGCCCGCAGCTGCGCCCGCGGATGCGGCAGGGTCAACTCCGGGTCGTCGCTGAGCACCGGCCGGTCGTCGTCGGTCCACACCGCCACGACATCGACGTCGAGGCTGCGGGGCCCGAACCGCCGCGCCGGATCCCGGACCCGGCCCGCGGCGTGCTCCGCCGCCCGGGCCCGCGCCAACCAGTCGTACGGCCCGGCCGCCGGGTCCACGGCCAGCAGCACCGCGTTCAGGTACGCCGGCTGCTCGGTGTCGCCCCACGGTGGGGTCTCGTACACGCCGGAGACCACCAGCACGTGCTCGCCGAACGTGGCCAGGGCGGTACGCAGGTGACCGAGCCGGTCACCGAGATTGCTGCCGAGGGAGAGCACGGCGCGGGTCATCGGGTCCGCGTCCGGCGCATCGTGACGGCGACGTCGGTGAAGGCGTGCGGTACCGGCGCCTCGGGCTTGTGCACGGTGACCGTCGCGCCACTGACCCGGGGATCGGCCAGACAGACCTCGATCAGCCGGTCGGCCAGGGTCTCGATCAGGTTGACCGGCTCGCCGGTGACCACCGCGACCAGGCGGTCGGCCAGCTCGCCGTAGTGCACGGTGTCGGCCACGTCGTCGGAGCGGGCAGCGGAGCCGAGATCCAACTCCAGCACGGCGTCCACGACGAACTCCTGCCCTCGGGCGCGTTCGAAGTCGTACACCCCGTGCCGGCCGTACGCCCGCAGGCCGGTCAGCTCGATCCGGTCGGTCATCGGCGTACTCCCGGGTCTGCGTCATGATCGGCGGGGCCGGATGCGTTTCCGGCGGGCGGTGCGGTGGTCCCGACGGGCGGCGTCGTGCTCTCGGCGGGCGGTGCGCTGGTCCCGACGGGCGGCGTCGTGCTCTCGGCGGGCGGTGCGGTGGCGGGCGGCCAGGCCAGCTTCGGCCGGCCGGTGGCCTGCCAGACGGCGAGCGCGTCGACGGTCGCGCGCACGTCGTGCACGCGCACCCCCCAGGCACCGGCGGCGACCGCGAGCAGGCTGGTGGCGATGGTGGCCGCCTCGCGGTCGGCGGTGGGTCGCGGCGTGCCGTCGGGTCCGGCCAGCAGCAGACCGAGGTAGGACTTGCGGCTCGCTCCGAACAGCAGTGGGTAGCCCAACTCCAGCAACTCGGGCAGCCGGGCACTGAGCTGCCAGTTGTGTGCCGCCGTCTTGGCGAAACCGAGCCCCGGATCGAGCACGATCCGGTCCGCGGCCACCCCGGCGGCGAGCGCCGCCGCCACCCGCTGGTCGAGTTCAGCGCGCACCTCGGCGACCACGTCCCGGTAGCTGGCCAGCTCGCTCATCCGCCGGGAGTGGCCCCGCCAGTGCATCAGCACCCAGGGACAGCCGGCGTCGCGGACGACCCGGGCCATGTCCGGATCGGCCAGGCCGCCGGAAACGTCGTTGACCACCACCGCGCCGGCCGCGAGGGCGGCCTCGGCGACCCGGGCGCGAGTGGTGTCGATACTTACCGGTACGCCGGCTCCGGTCAGCGCCCGGATGACCGGCAGCACCCGGGCGCTCTCCGCCTCGGCGTCCACCCGGTCGGCACCGGGGCGGGTCGACTCTCCACCCACATCCACCAACCCGGCCCCCTCGGCACGCAGGCGGACGCCGTGTGCGACGGCGGCATCGACGTCGGCGTAGCGTCCGCCGTCGGAGAACGAATCGGGCGTGACGTTCAGGACGCCCATCACCACCGGGGCCGGGGCCCGTACCAGCTCGGTCACGACTAGACGGTACCGGCCTCAACGGCCGCGTCGAACGGCCCGGGTCCGCAGCCCTGACATGCGAATTGGAACAGGTGTACGATCGGTCGTCCGGGCCGCATCGGGCAGCCTCTTCGCGGCTTGTCGCAAAGGGGGGCGGCCCGTACGCTGTGGAATTGCCCGGCATCGAGATGACGACGCGGCTAGGGAGGGCCGAAGCGGGAGAATTCGCCCAAAAATCGCCACTTTCCGTGGCGAGCGAAACACACACGGTCTTGACCGCTGCACAGGTTGAGCATCGATCCCGTAAGGCTTGCCTACTGCACCACCGCGGCGTCGCCGGCCGCGACTTGGGGAGGTTCCAGTGATCGCCATCGAGCTGATGGAAACGGCGTCCACCAACGCCCTCCACCTGCTCTCCACTGTGGCGTCGTCGATCCCGCTCGCCGCCGAGGAGCCGAAGGGGATCAACACCGAGGGCGTCGTCACCTTCTTCGCCAGCAAGATCGCTCCGATCCTACTGGCCGTCCTGGGTGTCATCTTCATCGGCCGCGCCAGCCGGGGCGAGATTTCCAAGGTGTTGACCAGCTCCGCCATCGCGATCGTCGGACTGGCCTTCATCGCCGGAGCCGCCACCCTCTTCTTCATCGGCGACTTCCTGATCAACCTGATCTTCCAGTAGGCGCGGTTCACGAGATGCGGCTGCGCACCGATGACGACATCTACCGGGCCCGCCTGGTCTACCTCGGGCCGCCCGGCTACACCCTTCCGGTCCACCTGCCGTACGCCCAGTACGGGCTCTTCATCCTGCTCGTTCCCCTCTACATGTTCATCCACTGGTTGTTCACGTTGCAGGTCGAGCTCTTCCCCGCGTGGGAGATCGCCCTCGCCATCGTGACCACCTCGTTCGTCTTCCGGTACGTCGACCCGGATCGGCCGGCGCGCATGGTGATCCGTACCGCGCTGACCGACTGGCGACGCACCCGGGAGCCGGCCGCCGAGCAGCGCGACCCGCGCCTGGTCGGCAGCGGGATCAGGATCCGGGAGGAACTGGCATGACCGGCTGCACGCCGTACGGTCCGCTCGTTGGGTTGCCGGGCAACCCCGGGAAACGCGATCGCTCGACAAGGTCTGCCAATCCGGGCAGGGCGATCTCATGAGCCGCTCCTCCACGCCGGGATCCCCGGCCGGGCACCCGGCCGCGGCGCACGGTAACCGTGCGCGTTCATTCGACTACCCGCAATCCGGCGAGATCGACGACGCCTCCCTGGATCCGGCCCTGGCAAACACCCCGGGGCACGGCAGCGTCGGCGTCTTCCAGGCGCCCCGCCCGGCAGCGCGCCGATCGGCAGCGGCCGAGTCCACACCGGCCGCCCACGACGGCGCCGACATCGACTCGCCCTTCCTGGATCTGTTCGGTGGTGCGTACGCCCGCCCGGGCGCCGCCCACCGGCCCAACGGCGCTCCGACACGCGCCCTGCCGCAGCAGGCGGCCCCCGCCGTACCGGCACCGCCGACCCGCCGGCCGGCACCGCCGGCGGTGCCCGCCCAGCCCGGTCCCCCGTCGACCGCGGCAACCAGCCGAGCGGTCGACGACGCCACCGCGCCCGCCGCCGACCCGGGCAGCACGCCCTCCTCCCGTACCACCCTCCCGTCACCGGGGCCCGCGCCGGCGGCAGAGCGGCGCCCGGCCGCTCGACCGCCCGCCGAGGAACCGGCCCCCGCGATCGCTCCCCCGCCCCGGGCACCGGAGCAGGCCCCGCCCGCCACCCGCGCCGTCACGCCACCCCGGCAGCGTTCGGTCGACCGCCGCGATCGGCCGATCAAGCCCGCCCGGGTCCGGCCCCCGAAGATCAAATTCGGGGATCGTGACCCGGCGGTCGAGCTGGCGATAACCGAGATCGCCGGTCACCTGACCTTCACCCCCAACACCGTGACCGCCTGGTACTGGCTGCCCGAGGTGCGCTGGGCCTTCCGACCGGACGCGGAACGCGAGGCGCTGCTCTCGGCGATCTCCGAGCAGTACGCCGGCCTGGCGGGGTTCCGGTTGCACCTGCGCCGCACCACCCGCCCCTTCCCGGCCGACGAGTGGGCCCGCACCATCGACGCGAACACCGCCGCGCCGCTGCCGGACGTGGCGGGCACGACCGGCTGGGCCGACCACCTCGTGGCCGCGCAGCGGCACCTGCTCTCGGTGAACCACGCCGAGGGCCAGACCTACCTCGGCGTGACCTTCGCCCGCCGCTCACTCGGCGACTCGCTCACCGAACGGCTGCTACGCACCTTCGGCCGCGGCGTCGCCGAGGGCGAGCGACGAAAGCTCGGCCGCACCGTCGAGCAGTTCGACGAGGTGCTGGGTGCGTTCGGCATGCGCGGGCGGCGGGTCACCGCGCAGGAGTTGGAGTGGCTGCTCTACCGGTCGGTGGCGCTCTGCATGGCGCCCCCCGGCGCGCTTTCGCCCATCACCAACGGGCGCTGGGAACGCGGTGACCTGCTTGCCCTCACCGAGCAGGTGGAGCGCTACCGCACCCCCTACGGTTCGACGGTCAAGCTGGTCAACCGGATGACCGGCGAGGAACGACACGTGGCGGTCCTCGCCGTGGGCCGGATGGAGCCGCTGGAGATACCCGAACGCCACGAGCCCTGGCTGCACTTCCACGAGCGGCTGCCCTGGCCGATGGAACTCTCCACCCGGGTCGACATCCTGGGCTCCGGTGACTCCTTCCGCAACCTCGAACACCGGCTGCGAATGATCCGGTCGCAGCAGCTCGACTACGCCGAACACGGCATCGACGCGCCACCGGAGCTGGAGCGGTTGGCCAAGCGGGCGCTGGTCATCGGTGACGAGATGACCACCGGCCTGCCGGTCGACTCCGCCCGCGCCCACGGCTGGCATCGACTGGCGGTGGGTGGGCGGACCCGGGAAGAGTGCCTGGAGCGGGCCCGCCGACTGATCCAGCTCTACTCCCGCGAGCTGCGCATCTCGCTGCAACACCCGAAGAACCAGGACTGGCTGGCCCGGGAATTCATCCCTGGTGAGCCGATCGCCAACACCGGCTACGTCCGGCGGATGCCGGTTCACCTGCTGGCGGCGGCGCTGCCGCAGGCCGCCTCCACGGTGGGTGACCGGCGCGGCGACCTGATCGGACGCACCGCCGGCACCTGCCGCCGGCCGGTCTTCCTCGACCTGCACTTCCCGATGGAGGTTCGCGAACGCTCCGGCCTCGCGGTCTTCGTGGCCGAACCGGGTGGTGGCAAGTCGACCCTGCTCGGCGCCCTCGGATACCTCGCCGCCCGACGCGGCGTGCAGGTGACCCTGCTCGACCCGTCCGGCCCGCTGGCCCGGCTCTGCGCGATGCCGGAGCTGCGTCCCTACTCCCGCGTGTTGAACCTGACCGGTTCCGAACACGGCACGCTGGCACCGTACTCGTTGATCCCGACGCCGCTGCGGAGCGAGTTCGTGGCGGGTCCCCCCGGCGACCGCGAGTTCGAGATCGCGGTCTCCAACGCCCGCGCCGAACGCCGGATGCTGGTGCAGGACATCTGCATGATGCTGGTGCCGCCCCAGGTCGCCCGCGAGGCGTCGACCGCCACCCTGTTCCGGCACGCGGTACGACAGGTACCCGCCGAGGAAACCTCCACCCTGGACGACGTCGTCAGCTGCCTCGGGCAACTCGACGACGACGCCGGCCGGGAACTGGCCAACCTGCTGCTGGACACCGCCGAGATGCCGCTGGCCATGCTCTTCTTCGGCCGTCCGCCGGAGGGGCTGCTCGGCCCCGACGCGGCGCTCACCGTGATCACCATGGCCGGTCTCCGACTGCCCGATCTGAAGATCGAGCGCGAATACTGGTCGGCAGAGGAGTCGCTGGCCCTGCCGATGCTGCACACCGCGCACCGACTGGCGGTACGCCGCTGCTACGGCGGCTCGATGTCCTCCCGGAAGCTGGTCGGCCTGGACGAGGCGCACTTCATGGAGGGGTGGCGCTCCGGACGCTCCTTCCTGGTCCGGCTCGCCCGCGACTCCCGGAAGTGGAACCTCGCCGCGCTGGTCGCCTCGCAGAACCCCCGGGACATCCTCGGCCTCGACGTACAGAACCTCGTCTCCACCGTTTTCGTCGGCCGGATCGCCGAGGACGCGGAGATCGCCTCCGAGGCGCTCCGGCTGCTGCGCGTTCCGGTGGACGACGGGTACGAGGCGACCCTCGCCTCGCTCTCCACCGCCGATGCGACCTCCGCCCACCGGCTCGGCTTCCGTGAGTTCGTCATGCGCGACGTCGACGGTCGGGTCCAGAAGGTACGCGTCGACGTCTCCTACGTGGACGGTCTGCTCGATCATCTCGACACCACTCCCGCCGCCATCGCCGCCGCTGCCGGGGTGTTGCCGACCGTGCTGCCTGACATGGAGGCTTGACATGGCGAGGGCCCGGGTACGGATCACGGCGCTCCTCCTGGCACTCGGCGTACTCGCCGTGGCCACGATCGGTTGGCCCGGGCTCACCAGCACACCGGCGTACGCCGCCCCGGTCGCGTACCAGGCCCCCACCGACCTCTGCACGACCCAGGAATGGCAGGTCGACTTCCGCGCCTGCGTCGCCAAACTTCAGCAGGTGGCGGAGTCCGAGGCGACCTGCCTGAATCCTCCCACGCCAACCGCACCGGACTCCGGTATCGCCGGATGGTTCGCGTCCCGGCCGGAGGCCTCCAAGCTGCCCGGGCCGAAGGGTTACTACAGCGACTACGGCTACGCCGGCTACAGCTACAGCACGTACAAGATCGAAACAGGCTGCGCGACCACCCTGCTGCATCCGGACTACAAGTTCACAAACACCATCGCCAACGGCGAGTTCATGATCGCTACGGCGATCATCGGTGCCTCGAACGCCCTGCGGGAGCGTGCCTGGGAGCCGGGCACGATGTGGGGGTGGGCGGATCCGCTTGTGGACCAGGCCACCAAGGCGATCTACCAGAAGGTGTTCAGCGTCTTCGGCATCGTCACCCTCTGCGTCGTCGGCCTCTACCTACTCTGGCGTTCCCGCCAGTCCGACATGAGCACCGCGATGACCACGGCGGGCTGGGCGCTTGTGGTGATGGTCGCGGTCACCGCGCTGGCCGCCTGGCCGGTCAAGTCCGCCAACCTCGCCGACGGTGCTCTCGTCTCCACGCTCGGCGTCGTACACAACGCCGTCGGGCCAACCATGAAAAACACTCCCCCAGACAAATGTGATGATCCAAATCCCGCAGCTTGCAAGGACAACCGACCCCCGGCGGTGCGGGCGAGTGACACGGCCACCGAGTCGATGCTCTACCGCAACTGGCTGCGCGGCGTGCTCGGCTCCGCCGACAGCGAAACCGCCCGCAAGTACGGTGCCGCCCTCTACGACGCGAAGGCGCTCTCCTGGGAAGAGGCGGAGAAGGTCCGCGCCAATCCCCAGACTCGGGAAGCCACCATCAACGCCAAGAAGCAGCAGTGGATGACGGTCGCGGCGCAGATCGAGCGGGAGGACCCGGAAGCCTACGAGTACCTGCAGGGTGTCCGGGACATGGACCGGGTAGGCGCAGGCTTCATCGCGGTGCTCGCCGCGCTGCTGTTCGCGATGTTCGACCTGACCGCCTCCCTACTCGTGCTGCTGGGCTTCCTGATCTTCCGGTGGGCGGTGATCGCCGCACCGATCCTGGGTACCATCGGTCTGCTCCGCCCGGCCAGTGCCGGCCTACGCCGGCTCGGCAACGCCGTGGTGGCCGCACTCTTCAACATCGCGATCTTCGGCACCGGGGCGGCCATCTATCTCTTCGCGGTGGACCTCATCATGAGCACGCCCACCCTGCCCGGCTGGCTGCAGGTCGTGCTGGTCTGGTTGTGCGGCGTGGTCGGCTGGCTGCTGCTGCGCCCCTACCGGCGGATCACGCAGCTCGGCGGCAAGGACAGCAGTGAGGCGGTCACCTCGGCCGGATCCTGGCATCGGCGCTTCTTCCGCGACATGCGCACCGCGGCCCGGCTCGACGTCGCCGAACCCGGCGGCACCACGGAACCGGGCACTGGGCGGCGCCGGACGGTCGTCGTCGAGCAGCCGAAGATGCGCCCGGAGGCCCGCCCGGACCCGGTTCCGAGCGGTGCGCCCGCGGTCGCCAAGCGGCCGGATGGTCGGGAGGCGGGTGAAGCCCCCGACAAGACGGAGGAGCGTCGCTCCGAGACCCGCCCCGCCGCGCCCCGCCCGCGCCGCCGACAGCCCGCCGCCTGGACCGAGCCGGACGTCCCGGACGAGAACCCGTCATTCGTCGTCTACCGGCCGGGTTCGGCGGAGCGGGCACCTGAAAGGCCGGCACCCCGGATCCGCTCCGAGGCCCGGTGACCGTCGTGCGGCGCACCATCGAGTTCCTGCTTACCCGGGTGTTGCGGTCCCGGTTGGGGCTGGCCCTCGGCATCGCCGTCCTGGTGCTCGGCGTGGTCGGGGCGGCCCGGCTGGTCGCCGGACCCGGTGACCCCGCGGTCGGGTTGAGCAACCGGCCGACGGAGCCGATCACCACGGTGCATCCGAGCACGGGCGATGACGGCGCGATCTCCACAACCACCACACCGTCCCCGGTCACGAGCCCTGGCGAAGCCGCGCCAGCCCAGGTAGCCGAGCGTTTCGTGGCGGCCTGGCTCGGCCGGCCCGGGCTGACCGCCGAAGGCTGGCACCAGGAACTGCGGCCCCTCTCGACCGCCGCCCTGGCCGACAAACTCGCCGGCACGGACCCGACCAGGGTGCCGGCCGGTGCGGTGACGGATGAGGTGACGGTACAGCCCCGGAGTGAGACCTTCGTGGAGGCGCTGGTCCCGCTCGACACCGGACAGCTCCGCCTCGAGCTCGTGGCGCCAGACGGGCGGTGGCTGGTTGATGCGGTGGACTGGGAGCAAGGATGAGTGACCAGAGCGGCCCCCGCCGCAGGCCGATCCGGGTCGGCGCGCTCGCCGCCGCGCTCACGGCAGCGCTGGCGTTCCTGTGCTGCACCGGCGGCACCAGCGCCTTCTTCCTCACCGAGCTGGGCGGCAACGCGGCGGAGCAGCAATTGACCCCGGCAAGCATCGAGTGCACCGACGACTTCGAGGTCGACGTAACCGGCAAGATGCCCAGATTCGCGGGGTACGGCGAACGCCAACTCCGCAACGCCGCAAGGATCATCGTGGCCGGCCAGGAGATGAAGGTGCCACCACGCGGATGGGTGATCGCCGTGGCGACCGCCATGCAGGAGTCGCGGCTGCTGAATCTCGCCAACCGTACGGTCCCCGAGTCACTGAACATTCCCCACGAGGGCGTCGGTGCGGACCACGACTCGGTCGGCCTGTTCCAGCAACGCCCGTCCTGGGGCTCCGTCGCCCAGCGAATGAACCCCGAATACACCTCTCGCAAGTTCTACGAGAAGCTGGTCGACCTGCCCGGTTGGCAGAAGCTGCCGCTGACCGTGGCCGCCCAGCGGGTCCAGGTCAGCGCCTTTCCCGACGCCTACGCCAAACACGAGGAGTTGGCCGCCCGCATCGTTGACGCGCTCGCCGGCGGCGCGGCCCGGACCGTTCTGATCGGCGGAGAGGAGGTCTGCGACGCCGCTGCCTCGGGCGAGATCGCTGCCTCCGGCTGGACCGCGCCGATCCCTGGTGGCGTCGGATCCGGCTTCCGGACCGCCAGCCGTCCGGCACACAACGGGGTCGACATCGCCGCCCCCAAAGGCACGCTCATCCGGGTCGCGGCGACCGGCCGGGTCCTGGTCTCCCGCTGCGATCCCGACCGGCGCGGCCGGCACAGTTGCAACGTGGACGGCTGGCCGGGCAAGGGCGGCTGCGGCTGGTTCGTCGACGTCCTGCATGCCCAGGGCATCGTCACCCGCTACTGTCACATGGTGAGTCGTCCCAGGGTCGCCGTCGGGGACACCCTTCAGGCTGGTGAGGTGATCGGTGAGGTGGGCAGTAGCGGCAACTCCTCCGGCCCGCACCTGCACTTCGAGGTGCACACCGACGGCGACCGCAGCAGCCGGAGCGCGATCGACCCGGTGCCGTTCATGCGGTCGAAGGGCGCACCGTTGAAGGGTGCCGGGTGAGCCCAGCGCCGTCATGACCGAGCCGTTCCCCGACCCGTTCGCCGATCAGCCGGACTGGGCACCTCAGCCACCTCGCCCGATCGAGGTACTGCCGGCCGCAGGGCGGGTCGAGCTGCGCGGGCAACGGGTGCTGGTCGGGCTGCCCGGCCTCGGCTGGCGGACCGACCTACGGGCCGACGAGCGGGTGGTGCAGAACAGCCGCACGTACGTGCCGGTCATCCCAGAGCACGAGTGGTACCGCGCCGAGTCCGATCAGGTGGAGGTCTTCGCACCGCTGGTGCCGGTCGAGCGGGTCTGGGTGGAGACGGTGGCTCCACGGACCACCACGACGGCGGACGGGGGCGGCATCCGACTCGTATCGCTCGACGCCCCGGCACATCGACCTCCGACTCCGGTCTTCGAGGCCGACTCGGTCGTCGGTCGACGGGTGGTGCACATGGTCGGGTCCGTCGAGCACCGTGATCTGCGCGCGGTGACCGAGACCTACTCGGGTGCGGAGGGCGACATCTGCGTACGGGTCACGCCCGAGATGGAGTGGTACCGCTGGGCCTGGCGCGGCCAGTCACCGACCACTCTGGAGGTACCGGTTCATCTCCTGTGGCTCGAGTAGACATCAGCTTGGCACCATCCGCCCATCACACACTCGCCATCCATCAGCATCATCACTTACATCGAAAACCCAGTCTTCGCGTCTACTACTTCGTGACTCGCCATCGGCGGAGCTTGAAATTGTGAGGGTAGTTTGGACCGACTGCCCCTGCGGCGTCTCAAATTCGGTGAGCGGCCCCCAACTGACTCGCACCACGACACCGAAGTCAGACTCGCGGCGCACAATCTCCTCTCGCAGCGCATGCACTGCAACGAGATCAGGCTTTCCTTCGCAGACGAATAGGTTCGCTCGGACATCGTTGCGATCTACGAAGAACGCGCGCAAGTAGTTGTCCACCACCACGTCGGGCGCGCTGCGGTCGGGGGTGGTTACTCGGTCGTAGACGAGGTAACCGGCCACTGCGCCGCCCAGACACAACGCCGCAACCGTCCCGGCGACCACGGCCAACACGATCCGGAGCCGTCGGCGGGGCCGCTGCGGTGCTGGTGCGACCGCGGGCGGGGCCAGTTCCTCCGGCGGGGTCCGTTGCGCCGGTACGCGGGACACCTGGGAACCGGCGGGGGGCGGCACTGATTCCACCCCCTGAGGCTATCGGCTGGACGCCATGGACCCAATGCCCCAGATTTGGCAGATCGTGACCGATCCCTGCCGATCGGTGAGATCCACGACAACATCGACGCATCGCCGCCCTGCATCCCGGGGGTCGGGCCTTCGCTGGGATACCGTCGTCTCTGCCCGGCGAGTGGGTGCCGACCTCGGGCGGAGGAGGTGGACACGGTGGGCGGTCCGAAGGCACGGACGCTGCGTGCCGCCGCGTTGCACCGCCGGGCCGCCGCGACGGTGACGGCAGCGGCCGGGGTCCTCGACGACGTACGCCCCGCACCCGCCGACCAGCGTCGCCAGTACGCGCTGGCCGAACGGCTGTCCGCCGCGGCTACCGTCCTTGCGCCCGGCTGGGCCGGTACCGCCCTGGAGGACGTCGAACCTACGGCCCCCGCAGGGGAAGGACCGCCGCCCTTCGTCCGGGTCGGCACCGCCGCGCCGCTGGACGACGCGCGCTTCCCCGCGCTGGTACCCCTGCTCGGCACCGGCCATCTGACGGTGGACGCCGACGCGCACGACCCACGGGTGGTCGGGCTGCTCCGGGGCGTGCTGCTGCGGCTGTTGGCAGCGACCCCGGCCGGAGCGCTGTTGGTCCGGGTGGTGGACGTGACCGGTACGGCCCTGGCACCGTTCGCGGCGCTCGGCGACACCGGGGTGCTGTCCCCACCGGCCACCGATCCGGATGGACTGCGGACCGTGCTGGCCGAGGCGGAGCGATGGATGGCGGCGGCTTCGCTCGGTCCCCGCCGGCAGGACCGGATGTTGCTGCTGGTTGTCGCCGCGTTGCCGGACGGGACCGAGCCGGCCGACCTGGCGCGGCTCGAGACGCTCGCCGAGCAGGGGCCAGCCGCCGGGCTGCACCTGGTCGTCGCGGGCTGGCCGCCGGCCGGCCGGACTCCGCTGCCCAGGACCACGACCATGGCGATGCGTACGGCGTACGCCCTGCTGGGCGATCCGCCCGGCGCTCCCTTCACCACCCCGGGTGCCGGTGGCGGGTTGAACTCGCCGGTGTTTCCCGAGCCGGATCCACCGGCCGAGCTGGTCGACGTCGTCTGCCGGCGGATCGCGGCGCAGGTCGAGGCCGGCAGCCGGTTGTCCCTTGCCGACCTGCTGCCACCGGTCGAGGAGGAGCTGTGGCAGGCGGACGCGAGCGACGGGCTGAGCACCACGATCGGCGACGCCGGTGGCCGCCCGGTGTCGCTCGGCTTCACCGAGCTGACCCCACATTGGCTGGTCAACGGCCGGTCGTCGGCCTGTCGCTCCACCTTCCTGACCACGGCGTTGCTCGGCCTCGCCGCCCGGTACGGCCCGGAGGAACTGTCGCTGTATCTGGTCGATCTCGGCGCGGGTGAGTCCTTCGCGGAATTCCTGCAGACCGAGCGGGACCGTTCCTGGATCCCGCAGGTCCGGGCAGCGGCGATGGCAGCCGACCGGGAGTACGTACTCGACCTGTTCGATCAGCTGGTGGCCGAGGTCCGCCGACGCACGGAGGCGTCCGCCCGCGCCGGTGGGCAACGCTTCGCCGAGCTGCGGGCACATCGTCCGTTACCCCGGATCGTCTGCGTGGTGGACAGTGTGCCGCTGCTCTTCGCCGATCGGGATCGACTCGCCGCTGACGCCGCCGCCCGGCTGGACGCACTGGCCCGCACCGGCCGGGCGTACGGTGTGCATCTGGTCCTGGCCGGCGACGGTGACCTGGGGCTGGGTGCCCGCGCGGACGGCGGGCACCGGGACTCACTGCTCGGCCAGTTCCCGGTGCGGGTCGCGCTGCCGGGTGGCGGGGCG
Organism: Micromonospora sp. PRAS1; assembly: GCF_059553435.1. NCBI lineage: Bacteria > Bacillati > Actinomycetota > Actinomycetes > Micromonosporales > Micromonosporaceae > Micromonospora > Micromonospora sp. PRAS1. Next base: position 117,017 of record NZ_JCANNB010000006.1, on the reverse strand, counting down.
GTGCTGGAGCCGACAAACGATGCCGCAGCGGGCCTACCGGTGGGCAGCGCGGTGGTGAACACCGCGGGCGGGCTCGGGGGTCCCCGGGGTGCGATCCGGGGACACGAGCGGATGGTCCGGTTCCCCGATCCGCAGGACGCGCCGGAGACCGTCGAGCAGTTGCGGCATCGGCTCTGGGCGGCGCGCACGGAGGAGTGCAGGCCGCCGGTGGTCTTTGCCGGCTATGCCCGTCCGCTGCTGGGCAACGATCCGCGCTATCGCGCGGCCCTGGCCGGGCAGTCGTTGGCCCCGGCCGCGTTGCTGGGGCGCGCGGTGGACGTCGCGCGGAGCACCGTGGCCGTGCCGCTCGGACCGGCCGCCGGGCGAAACCTCGCCGTCCTCGGTCCGCGACCGGAGGGAGCCCGACTGTTGGCGATGGCCGCTCGAAGCACGGCGGCCCACCATCCGCCGGGCAGCGCGCGGTTCATCGTCGCCGCGCCAGATGCCGAGGCGCGGTCGTTCGCCGACGACCTGGTGGTGGAGTTGGCCGAGCGGCATCCGGTCGAGACGGTCGAGCTGGCCACGATGTTCGCCGCGCTGGAGACCGGTGAGCCGGCCTATCTGGTGGTGTTCGGGCTGGACGTGGCGTCGCCGGAGCAGTTGCCGCCGTCGCGGCTGCGGACGCTGTTGCACGACGGGCCGCCGGCCGGGCAGCACCTGCTCGGCTGGTGGCGTACGGTGCCGTCGTTCGCCGCTCTGGTGGGGCCGGAGGAGACCGTCGACAAGCTGACCGCCGTGGCGGTGGCGGGTGTACCGGGTGCCCAGCTCACACCGGTCTTCGGCCGGACGGTGGAGTGGCGGCCGCGCCCCGACCGGGTGGTGCTCTGGGACGGTCCGGACGAACGCGGCATCGTGCTGGTGCCGTACCGCGTACCGGACGGCGAGGAGGGGGGACCGGCATGACGCGAGGCCAGCCGCGAACCGTCGCCACCGAGCCGGTCCGGCAGCGGAGTGGCGATGGGTCACCGCTGCAAGCCGAGAATCCGGTGGCGGCCGCGTGGTCCGAGTATCTGGCCGCCGCGCGTCAGCTCGACGGGATACGCCGGGACGCGGCGACCGCCGCCAGCGAGCAGGCCCGTACGGTCCAGGCGGCCCGGGAGGAGTTGACGGCCGTACGCACCCGGTTGGCGTCACAGGAGACCCGGCTGCGGGAGTTGGGCGTACCGCCGATCTCGCTGGCACCGACACCACCGGAGCTGACCGAGGCGACCAGGTCGATGTCGGGTGGCCCGTCGGCGGCGCTGGCGGCGCTGCGTGATGCCCGGCGGTGGGCGCAGGGGGCCGACGACAGCCTCGCCGCGCGCGGGCTGACCCGGGTGGCCCACTGGTCGCCGCGGGCGCGCAACCTGCTGGTGTACGGCCCGTTGGGGCTGATCGTTCCGCTGCTCCTGCTGTTGGTGTACCTGTTCGCCGGCACCAGCCCGATCATGGTTGTGGCGCTTGTGGTGGGGCTGCCGGCACCGGCGGTCGCGTTCGGCGCGGGTTGGCTCGCGGTCGGGCGGCTCTTCCCGGCCCGGCCCGGCGACCGGGTGGACCGTACTCCGCGGTTCGGCGCGCTGGCGTGTCTGATCCCGGCGCTGGTGGCCACCGCCGGGATCGTCCTGGCTCTGCTCGCTCCGTGAGCGCCCGCCACGCGCGCACCCCGGTGGCCTAGCGGGGGATGATCAGAGCCATCGCCTCGGCGCGGGACTTGGCGTCCCGTTGCAGGGTGCCCCGGACCGCCGAGGTGATCGTCTTTGCGCCCGACTTCTGGATGCCACGCATGGCCATGCACATGTGTTCGCACTCCAGGACGACCACCACGCCGCGCGGGGCGAGCCGCTCCATCAGCAGGTCGGCGACCTGAGCGGTGAGTCGCTCCTGCACCTGCGGGCGCCGGGCATAGACCTCGACCAGCCGGGCCAGCTTGGACAGGCCGGTGATCCGACCGTCTGGGCCGGGGATGTAGCCGATGTGGGCGCTGCCCCGGAACGGAAGGAGATGGTGCTCGCAGAGGCTCATCACGTCGATGTCCCGGACGAGTACGAGTTCCTCGTGATTGGCCTCGAAGGTGGTGGTGAGCACGGTGGCCGGGTCGACCCGCAGGCCGGCGAAGAGTTCGGCGTACGCCCGGGCCACCCGGGCCGGGGTCTGCTGGAGACCGTCGCGGTCCGGGTCCTCGCCGACCGCGATCAGGATCTCGCGGACCGCCTTCTCGATCCGGCCGAGGTCCATGGTGTCCTCGACCGGTCGTCCGGCCAGCCTGCCGTTGATCAGCCGGGCGGCGATGTAGTCGAGGTTGTCGTCGGGCTCGGTGGCGGAGGCGGCGGCCAGCCCCCGGTCGGGGGGACTGGCCGCCGGGTCGTCGGTGCTCAGTGCGGGCCGTCCGAGTTGTTCGAGCTCGCCCCGCCGACGGTGGCCTGGGCGCCGTCCGCCTCGGCCTGCACCTTCAGCGCCTCCTTCTCGGCCGGGGTGAGCACCGGCGGCTCGGTGGAGGGCTGGCGCTTGCCGAAGCCGTTGTACGGGGCCATTGGCGGGCGCTTCACCACGCGAGCGCAGATCCGGGCCATGTCGGCGGTGGAGAGGGTCTCCTTCTCCATCAGCTCGAGCACGATGTTGTCCAGGACGTCCCGGTACTCGACCAGGATCTCCCAGGCCTCGTCGTGGGCCAGTTCGATGAGCGCGCGCATCTCGCCGTCGATCTCGGCGGCGACCGCGTCGGAGTAGTCCCGCTCGTGGCCCATGTTGCGGCCGAGGAAGGGCTCGTCGCCGCTGGTGCCGTACTTGATCGCGCCGAGCTTGGAGCTCATCCCGTACTGCGTGATCATCGCGCGGGCCAGTGCGGTGGCCTTCTCGATGTCGTTGCCGGCACCGGTGGTGGGCTCGTGGAAGACGAGTTCCTCGGCGGCCCGCCCGCCCAGCGCGTACGCCAGGGTGTCGACCATCTCCGCGCGGGTCTGGGTGTACTTGTCCTCGGTGGGCAGCACCAGGGTGTGGCCCAGCGAGCGTCCCCGCGACAGGATCGTCACCTTGTGTACCGGCGCGGCGTGCGGCAGCGCCCAGGCGACCAGCGCGTGTCCACCCTCGTGGTACGCGGTGATCTTCTTCTCCTGGTCGCTCATCACCCGGGTCCGGCGCTGCGGTCCGGCGATCACCCGGTCGATCGACTCCTCCAGCGAGTCGTTGCTGATGGCCCGCTGATCCTTCCGGGCGGTCAGCAGAGCCGCCTCGTTGATCACGTTGGCCAGGTCGGCGCCGCTGAAGCCCGGCGTCCGCTTCGCCACCGAGTCGAGGTCGACGTCGGGGGTGAAGGGCTTGCCCTTGGCGTGCACCCGGAGGATGGCCTTGCGGCCCTCCATGTCGGGGGCGTCGACCGGAATCTGCCGGTCGAAGCGGCCCGGCCGAAGCAGCGCCGGGTCGAGGATGTCGGGCCGGTTGGTGGCGGCGATCAGGATGACGCCGCCCTTCACGTCGAAGCCGTCCATCTCGACGAGCAGCTGGTTCAGGGTCTGCTCGCGCTCGTCGTGGCCACCGCCCATGCCGGCGCCCCGGTGCCGGCCGACGGCGTCGATCTCGTCGACGAAGACGATGGCGGGCGCGTTCGCCTTGGCCTGCTCGAACAGGTCACGGACCCGGCTGGCACCGACACCGACGAACATCTCCACGAAGTCCGAACCGGAGATCGAGTAGAACGGCACCCCGGCCTCACCGGCGACCGCCCGGGCGAGCAGGGTCTTACCGGTACCGGGCGGGCCGAAGAGCAGCACGCCCTTCGGGATCTTGGCACCGAGCGCCTGGTACTTGGCCGGGTTCTGGAGGAAGTCCTTGATCTCGTGCAGCTCCTCGACCGCCTCCTCGGAGCCGGCGACGTCCGCGAAGGTGGTCTTCGGGGTGTCCTTGGTGATCATCTTCGCCTTGGACTTGCCGAAGTTGAGCACCCGGGAGCCGCCACCCTGCATCTGCGACATGAAGAACAGCAGCAGCAGCACGAGCAGGACGATGGGGAGCAGGTTGACCAGCAGGCTGACCCAGATGCTGTCGGACGACACCTCGGTGTCGGCCGGCCCGGTCACCCGGTTGTTCGCCTTGGCGTCGAGGACCTGGTTCCAGACCTCGTTGCCGACCTCGTACGGGAACTGGGCCTCGATCAGCTTGGTGGTGGTCTTGCCGAACTCAGCCTCCTCGGCGAGTTCGAGCTGGATCGTCTGTTCCTTGTCCTGGAAGACGACCTTCTCGATGCCACCCTTGTTGAGCTGGTCGAGCGCGACTGACGTGTCCACCCGGTGGTAGCTGGGGCCACTGGTGAACAACTGGCTGAGCACGACTGCGCCGAGGATGACCAGGATGACCCAGAACACCGGTCGGCGGAAGAAACGCGTACGTTCCATGCTGTTGTCGAGCGCCGAGACGCCCGCATCCTCCTGATCGACGTCCTGACCGACTGTTGGGTGTCGCCGCCGGGGCGGCTGCCGGAGCCGCCGCGCGGGCCGGCCCTGACCCCGAGGCGCGAAGCTGCCGCACCACGGTCATTCGACGGTACACCGTGTGGAACGGATGTGAGCTGGCGAGCCCAGCAGTTACGCGTACGGCGAACCGGGATTCGACCGGCGTGGCCAGGAGCGGACCTCCCCACCACCGGGGTACACGGTAGCCCGGCCAGCTGAGAGCTGGCTGAACGCCGACCGAGGCCGGCGACCGGCCCCGGGCCAGCTCAGGACCGGGCGTAGACCTCCGGCTTGAGCACGCCGACGTAGGGCAGCTCGCGGTAGCGCTCGCCGAAGTCGAGGCCGTAGCCGACGACGAACTCGGTCGGGATGTCGAAGCCGACGTACTTGACCGGTACGTGCACCTTCACCGCGTCCGGCTTGCGGAACAGCGCGACCACCTCGACGCTCGCCGCCGACCGGGACTCCAGGTAACGGAGCAGCCAGGAGAGGGTGAGGCCGGAGTCGACGATGTCCTCCACGACCACCACGTGCCGACCGGCGATGTCCCGGTCGAGGTCCTTGAGGATGCGCACCACGCCGGACGAGGTGGTGCCCTGCCCGTACGAGGAGATGGCCATGAAGTCCAACTCGGCCGGCGGCCCCTGTCGACCGAGCGCCCGGGCGAAGTCGGCCATGAACATGACCGCCCCCTTGAGCACACAGACAAGCAGCAGCCCGTCTGTGACGTGCGCATAGTCCGCGGAGACCTGCTTGGCCAGTTCCGCGATCTTCTCGCGGATCTGCGCCTCGGAAATGATCACGTGGTCGATGTCGGCGTCGTACCAGGAGCCGTCAGCCATGACCCTAGCCTGCCGTACGCCCCGGGTGACCCGTCGGCGGGGCCGCCCCTTTTCGGGCGACCCCGGCCCGGATTTTTCCGGCGAAGCGCGCTAATCACCTCAGCTGAGGCGGGATCGCCAGCGGCGACCGCCGTCGGACGGCTTCCAGTCGGCCGAGTCGCGACTGTCGGCGGTCAGGCCGGCGGCCGAGGCGACGGCGAGGAGCAGGAGAAAGAACAGCAGGAACAGGAATCCCATGGCGGCGCTCACTTTCAGATGGTTACTGGTGGTTTGTCGCCGCCGGTGCGCACCGGACAACATCAGTCTGCGCGCCTCGCCAACCGCCGAAAAGTGGCAGAGATGCCATCCATGATGGATTTCCTGCCACCCCTACGGTTACCCTGGTCACATGCTCCGATCGGTCGCCGTGCTCGTCCTGGATGGGGTCGCCCCGTTCGAGTTGGGCGTGCTCGCCGAGGTGTTCGGCACTGACCGCACGGCCGACGGGCTGCCCGGCTATCGCTTCGACGTGTGCGGTCCGCAGCGCGCTCAGGTGCGCACCTCCGCCGGTTTCCACCTGGTGCCAAACGCCGACCTCGGCCCGCTCGACGAGGCGGATCTGGTCGCCGTTCCCGCGCATGACCAGGCCAGCACCGCGCCGCCCGAGGTGCGTGACGCGTTGCGCCGCGCCGCCGACCGGGGGGCCCACCTGTTCAGCGTCTGCTCCGGCGCGTACCTGCTGGGCGAGGCGGGTCTGCTGGACGGCCGGGAGTGCACCACCCACTGGCGGCACGTCGACGAGTTGCAACGCCGACACCCGGCGGCCAAGGTCCGCTGCAACTCGCTCTACGTCCAGGACGGCCGGCTGCTCACCAGCGCCGGCACCGCCGCCGGCATCGACGCCTGCCTGTACCTGGTCCGCCAGGAGCACGGCTCGGCCACCGCCATCCGGCTGGCCCGGCGGATGGTGGTGCCGCCGCACCGCGACGGCGGGCAGGCCCAGTACGTCGAGGCGCCGATGGCCAAGATGCCGGAGGCACCCACCCTGGAGCCGGTCCTGGAGTGGTTGATGGGACGGCTGGAGCAGCCGATCACGGTCGACGAGCTGGCCCACCGGGCCGGCATGGCACCCCGCACGTTCGCCCGCCGCTTCCGCGCGGAGACCGGCACCACCCCGCACGACTGGTTGACCAACCAGCGGGTGCTGCTCGCCCGCCGGCTGCTCGAGGAGACCGGGTTGACCGTGGAAGCGGTGGCCGACCGCTCGGGTTTCGGCGATGCCGCAGCCCTACGCCACCACTTCACCCGCCGGGTCGGCGCCACGCCGCACGCCTACCGGCGTACGTTCCGCGACCGCGTACCGACCGGTTGATCCGGCGACCGCGTACCGACCGGTTGATCCGGCGCCGCCGCCAGCAGCCGGCCGGCGCTGCGGAGCACCCGCAACCCGCCGGGTAGGTACGCCGCCCCCTGGCCGCGCCAGGCGGTGACCAGCGTGTCGAGCGCGTTGACGTGCCGATGGGAGAGCGCGGCCGGCGGTGCGCCCAACTCGTGGGCCCAGGCCCGCAGCACCCGGGCGCGGACCGCGGGAGCCAGGTCGGCGAGGACCTTGACCGCCAGGCCACCCTCGGGATGCCGGGCCTCGGTCAACGCCGCCGTGGCCAGATCGTCCAGGACGAGGTTGTCCGCCGCGACCAGCCGGGCGGTGCGGGCGAGGTTGTCAAGCACCCCCGGCCCGAGCGCCCGGACCAGCGCGGGCAGCACATCGGACCGGACCCGGGACCGGGCGTACGCGGGGTCGTGGTTGTGCGGGTCCTCCCAGGGCGTCAGGCCGAGCGCCCGGCACGCCGCCCGGGTCTGCGCGCGGTCGATCTCCAGCAGCGGTCGGAGCAGCGGCACCCCGTCCAACTCCCGGCTGGCCGGCATGCCGGCCAGCCCGCGCGGGCCGGCACCTCGGGCCAACGCGAGCAGCACGGTCTCGGCCTGGTCGTCCCGGGTGTGCCCGGTGAGCAGCGCCGCCGCATTGTGCCGACCGGCCACCTCGACCAGCGCCTGGTAGCGGGCCTCGCGGGCCGCCGCCTCGGGGCCGCCCGGCCGACCGGTGACGTCGACCCGGATCACCTCCACCGGCGCGAGACCGGCCTGTTCCGCCCACCGCGCCACCGCCTCGGCCCGCTTGGCGGACCCGGTCTGGAGCCCGTGGTCGACGGTGACCAGGCCGGCGCCCCGGCCCGCCCGGGGTGCCACGAACGCGGTGGCCGCGGCCAGGGCGAGCGAGTCGGCCCCGCCGGAGCAGGCCACCAGCACCGGCCCGTACGCCGGCAGCTCGGCCAACGCCCGACGGACCGCGAGCCGGATCGCGGCGACCGGCGGGGCTAGCTGGGCCATCGCCGTACTCAGCCGCCGGCCGGCACCGGGCCGACCGGTCCGTGCACCCGCGCCACCCAGGCGTCCGGCTCACTCAGTTCGGAGAGCCGGGGCAGGGTCAACGGCGATTCGAAGACCCGGTTGAAACCGGCCATACCGACCCGGTCGACCACCGCGTGCACGAACTTGCGGCCCTCCGCGTACTGCCGCATCTTCACGTCGATGCCGATCAGCCGGCGGACCGCCTTCTCCACCGGGTTGCCGGCCTCCCGACGCCGGTTGAACCCGGCCCGGATCCGCTCCACGCTCGGGATCACCTGCGGGCCGACGCCGTCCATCACGAACTCGGCGTGCCCCTCCAGCAGGGTCATCAGCGCGGTCAGCCGGTCGAGCACCGCCCGCTGACCGGGCGTCTGCACGATGTCCAGGACGCTGGACCGGCTCTGCGGGTTGCGGACCACGTCGGCGAGGGTGCCCACGCCCCGGCGCAGCCGATCCAGCAGATGTTCGCTGCCCTGCCCGGCGTCCACGAACGCCTGCACCTCACCGAGGAAGTACGCCCGCATCCACGGCACGGCGGTGAACTGCGTCCGGTGGGTCACCTCGTGCAGGCAGACCCAGAGCCGGAAGTCGCGCGGATCGGCGCCCAGCTTGCGCTCCACCTCGACGATGTTCGGCGCGACGAGCAGCAACTGCCCCGGGTCGGTGGAGAAGACCTCGTACTGGCCGAGTACCCGTCCCGACAGGTACGCCAGCACGGTGCCCGCCTGCACCCCGGTGACCCGGGAGCCGACCGCCTCGGCCAACGCGCCGGGCTGCTTCTCGCTGGTGAGCCGGCCGACCAGCGGCGTGATCACCTCACGCAGGCCGGCGATGTTTGTCGCCGCCCAGTCCCGCCGGTCGACCACCCGCACCGGCGGGTGCGTCACCTGTGCGGTCAACCCGGTGTACTCGGCCACGTGCCCGGCTGCCTCGTCGGTCAGCCGGCGCAGGTCCGCGACCACCTCGGTGGCCTCCGGGTACGACACCCGGGGGCCCGACTTACCCAGAGCCCCCGCGGTCGCGACGGCCAGATCCCAGTCCACGAACTGCGCCATGCGACCCACGGTACCCGCGCGGCGACACCCCATCCGGGCTCGCCGGCCGGCCCGGAGAGGTCGGCGGGCCCGGAAGGAGGGTTTCCCCGCCTCGCTCAGTGGCAGCCGCAGCTGGCGAGGGCCACCGTTCAGTGGCAGCCGCAGCCGCCGTTCAGTGGCAGCCGCAGCTGGCGAGGGCCGCCGCGATCCGGTCGAGCGCCGCCCGGGCGGGCTCCATCCCGTCCGGCGGAACCTGATCGGTGAGCACGGCAAAGGTGAGCAGCCGACCTTCGGCCGTGGTGACCACCCCGGCGATGGCGTGCACCCTGGTCAACGTGCCCGTCTTGGCGCGGACCACCCCGGCGCCGGCGGCCGTGCCCGGTGTCGAGCCGTAGCGGTCGCGCAGCGTGCCGGACCAGCCGCCGACCGGAAGCCCGCTGAAGACACCGCCGAGTTCGGGCCGGTCCGGGCTGGCCGCGAGCGCCAGCAACTCGGTCAGCAGCGTCGGACTGACCAGGTTCGTGCGGGACAGGCCGCTACCGTCGGCGAGCCTGGTGCCGTCGGTCGGCAGGCCCAGTTCAGCGAGCACGTCGGTCATGGCCTCGGCGGCACCGGCGAACGAGGCGGGCCGCTCCCGGGCCAGCGCGACCTGCCGGGCCAGTGCCTCGGCGACAACGTTGTCGCTCTCGCTGATCATGATGTCGACCAGCCGGATCAGGGGTGGGGACTGCACCACGCCCAGTTCCGCGCCGGGCTCGACGCTCCCGGCCGGCGTACCGGTCGTCTCGGTCGGTGCCGCCGGAGCGCTGCCCTGCCGCACGGTCTCCTCCGGTACGCCGAGCAGGCGGGCGAAGGCCCGGCCAGCGGCGAGTTCCGGCTGGGGGACCCGCTCGGCCCAACCCTGGCCGGCCTTGGGGTCCTTGCGCGCGCCGTCGACCATCAACGCGGTGATCGCGGCACCGTAGCCACCGGTGGGAATGTCGTCGTCCCAGCCCGGCCCGTGCACCGGGCCCGGGTAGAGCGACGAGTCGACGAGCACCCGGGTCGGCGCCGTGCCGCCCAACGCCGTGCGCACCTGCTCGGCGAGCTCTGCCAGGCTGGCGGCCCCCGGGTAGAAGCCCTTGGCGTCGGCGGCCAGGGTCGGGTCGCCGGCGCCGACGATCACCACCTCGCCCGGTTCCGGGCCGGCCACCGCCCGGGTCGGGATCCGGTAGCCGGGACCACGGGCGGTCAGCGCGGTCACCGCGGTAAGCAACTTGGTCACCGAGGCCGGCACGGTGCCCTCGCCACCGCCCTGGTCGAAGAGCGACTGCCCGGTCAGCGCGTCGGCCACCGCCAGGTTCACCCGATCGCCGAGGGCGGCGTCGTCGACAAGTGGTTCGAGCACGGCTCGCAGCCCCGCTGAAGTGGGCATCGGTGCACCGATGTCGGCGGTGGCCAGCACCGCGACCGGTGAGGGGTCGGGCGGCTCGGTGGCCGCGGTCCCGGCGGCGCCGTCGCCCAGCCAGCGCCCTACCGGCCCGGGACGCACCACCACCAGCCCGACCGTGACCAGGACGAGCACCAGCACGGCGGCAAGCACCAGCGGCAGCCGCCGACGCGCCGCGGACCGGGAGGGCGGCGCGACCGGATCGGCGGGCGGTTTCGGCCCGGAGGCCGGGGCCGTGCCGGTAGCCGAGGTCTCCCCCGCAGCGCCGGTAGGTGCGGCTGGCCCCATCGGATGCGTCGCGCCCGCGGCGGGAAAGGCGGGCCGGCCGGCAGGTGGCGGGGCGGGCGGGACCGGGGATTGCGGCCGGAGGGCCTGCGCATCCGGTACCGGCACCCGTCCGGTCGCCGGCTTCGCGGGTGGCTGGCCGGTGCCGCCCTCGCCGGCACCGCCGGGACGGTAGTGTGAGTCTTCCCTCCCCACGACCCCCTCCTCCCCGTCTGGAACCGGCCTGGGTGACACTACTTCGGTCCGAAGACTATGCGGCGGCCGGTGTCGGTGGGTGAGCATTCGCCTGCCCGGGGGCTCGGCCGCCGGTTCGGCATCAAGCCAGCGTGGGCGAACGAGGGAGCGTGCAGATGGATTTCGACGTCACGGTTGAGATCCCGAAGGGTCACCGCAACAAGTACGAGGTGGACCACGTGACCGGCCGGATCCGGCTGGACCGCACGCTCTTCACCTCCACCCAGTACCCGGCGGACTACGGCTTCATCGAGGGCACGCTGGGTGAGGACGGCGACCCGCTGGACGCCCTGGTACTGGTACCCGAGCCGACCTTCCCGGGTTGCCTGATCCGGTGCCGCACCATCGGCATGTTCCGGATGACGGACGAGAAGGGCGGCGACGACAAGGTCCTCTGCGTGCCGTACGAGGACCCTCGGCAGGAGCACCTGCGCGACATCCACCACCTCGGCGAGTTCGATCGGCTGGAGATCCAGCACTTCTTCGAGGTGTACAAGGACCTGGAGCCGGGCAAGTCGGTCGAGGGCGCGACCTGGGTCGGGCGTACCGAGGCCGAGGCCGAGATCCAGGCGTCGTACCGGCGGGCCCGGGAGGCCGCGGAGCGCGACGGATCCAGCCACTGACCTGACGTCTCGACGGGCCCGAGGGCCGCTCAACCGAGCAGACCCTGGGCCCGTTCGTAGAGGCCGAGCACCGCACAGGCGATCGGCACCACGGAAACCACAAGGGCGGTGTCGGTTAGGTCGGCGAGCCGGCCCAGGTACGGGGAGACCGGCCGGCGGGCGTACGTGCTGCCGCTGGCCACCACCACCAGGGCGACCAGCAGCCCGCCGACGGTCAGGACGAGCTGACCGGTCGGGCCGCTCCGCGCGGCGAGTACCGCGCCGAGGACCGCGTACCCGACCGAGCCGGCGAGGACCAGGGGCACCCGGTGCCGTACCGCCGCGAAGAGCCGGGCCCGCAGCAGCAGCACCGCGGCGGAGACCGCGACGAGCAGCCGGCTGGCGGTGCCACCGGTGACCGTCAGCACCACCGCCGCGATCACGGCCAGCACCCCGTGTGCGATGAGCATCCCGGTCAGCATCTCCTCGGTGCGGGCCACCGCCGCGTACACCCGTCCCCGGTCCGGCAGGTCGCGGGCCCGATCCGGGTCGTCCGGTGCGCCGGTGGGCAGGGTGATCGGCGGCAGTGGCACCTTGCCCAGCCGGATGGCCAGCAGCGGGATCGCCCCGATCGCGAAGGGCAGCACGCAGAGCAGCACGGCCGCCGTGCCGGCCGAACCGAGCAGCAGGGCGCCGAGCGCGGCCGGGACGCCGACCGCACCCACCGCCGCCCCGGCCACGAAGATCCGTAGTCGGGTCGCCACCCCGAGCAACCCGACTACCGAGATCAGCAGCAGCGCCGCTGAACCGGCCAGCAGCTCGGCGGCGCCGATCCAGCGCAGTGGGGCGAGCGGTCCGACCGGGTCACCCGAGCTGACGGCGAGCGCACCGGCCGTGGCCGCGTACGGCAGGGCGTAACCGCCGACCGTCGCCCCGGCCGGGCCGTCGCCCTGGGCCCGGGACAGCACCGTGCCGGCCAGCACCAGCAGCACCGCCGCGCCGGTCGCGGCCAGCCAGCCGGCCGCCAGGCCCGGCCCCGGCACGAGCAGGGCGAGCAGGCCGACGGCGAGCGGGACGGCGGCACCGCCCAGCGCAGCGGCCCGGGTGGCGTCAGGCGACCAGGCGCCGCCACGCCGGCGCGCGCCGTCGACGATCGCCTCCACCACGTCGTCGTACTCCAGTTCGGGCCATTCGGCGCGGGCCGGCACCAGGTGCAGCACCTCGCCGTCGCGGACGCCCTGGGCCAGCAGGGTCTGCGCGGTCACCAGCACGCTGCCGTCGGAGCGCCGCAGCACCCAGCCGCCGTGCCGTTCACCATCGTCGGCGAGCCCGACGCCGACGTGGCGCAGCACCTCGGGCAGCAGTTCGACGAGCGGAACCTGCTCCGGCAGGGCCACGTCCACCCGCCGCTGCGGGGCATTGACCGTGACCCGGGCCAGCCCGATTTTCATCGATCGATCTCCATATCGAGCGGGGTGACGGCTGCGCGGACGAGAGGACTTTACCTACGATGAGCCAGGTTCGGGTTACCGAGCGCGGTCAGGAGGTCGAGTGTCCACTGTCGTCATCCGGCGGCCACCGCGGCGTCCCGCACCGCAGATTCCCGCAGGTGAACTGCCGGTCGAGGCGCCGCCCGAGATCCCAACCGGCACCGGCGGACGCTGGCACCAGATGCTTATGGTGCTGCCGATGCTCGGCGGCACGGTCGCGATGGCGATGATGTTCGGCCGGGGCGGCGGCGCCTACTCATACGTCGTCGGGGGCATGTTCGGCCTCTCCTCACTGGCCATGCTGGTGACCAGCTGGGGCAGCGCCTCGGGCAGCCCGAAGAAATCCGAGATGATGGCGGCCCGCCGGGAGTACCTGCGGCACCTCACGACGCTGCGCCGCCAGGTCCGGCAGACCGCGACCCGGCAGCGGGCCGGCCTCTTCTACCGGCATCCGGATCCGGCGCTGCTCTGGTCGACGGTGGACAGCCACCGGGTCTGGGAGCGGCGTCCGGCCGACCCGGACTTCGCGGTGGTCCGGGTCGCGGTCGGACCGCAGACCCTGGCCACCCCGCTGGTCCCGCCGGTCACCCGCCCGCTGGAGGAGCTGGAACCGATGACGGCCGGCGCGCTGCGCCGCTTCCTCGACGCGTACTCCGTGGTGCCCGACCTGCCGGTGGCCGTCTCGCTGCGCAGCTTCGCGCGGATCTTCGTCCGCGGCACGTCGAGCGCTCCGACCGGTTCGCCGGACGCCCAGGCGCTGGTCCGCGCGATGCTCACCCAGCTCGCGGTCTTCCACGCCCCGGACGAGCTGCTCGTCGCCGTCTGCGCCGGGCCGGAACGGCGCAGCGCCTGGGAGTGGGTCAAGTGGCTGCCGCACGCCCAGCATCCGACCCGCGTCGACGCGCTCGGCCCGGTGCGGCTGGTGACCAGTTCGGCGGTGGAGCTGGAACGCCTGCTCGACGAGGTGCTCGCCAGCCGGTCGCGGTTCAGCCCGGCCGGGCCCGCCACCGACGGGCCGCACCTGGTGATCGTCCTGGACGGCGGCGACCTGACCGGCGCCACCGAACTGGCCGGGGACGGCGGCATCGACGCGGTCACCCTGATCGATCTGGGCACCCCGCCACCCCGGCTGCTCGACCGCTTCGCGCTCCTGCTGGAGCTGCGCGGCGGCCGGCTGCGTTCACACTCGGCGGAGGGCCCCGCAGAGGTGGGCACCGCCGACACGCTTGAGGTCACCGAGGCCGAGGCGGTGGCCCGGCGGCTGGCACCGTTGCGCCTGGCCGCCGCCACCCGCAGCGCGGACGCGGCCCCCGGCACCGAGCCGGGCCTGCCGGAACTGCTCGGCATCGGCGACCCGGAGAACTTCACCGCCGAGCAGGGCTGGGTCCCCCGGTCGGCACGCGAGCGACTGCGGGTACCCATCGGCGTCGGTGTGGACGGCGGCGCGGTCGAGCTGGATCTCAAGGAGTCGGCCCAGGACGGCATGGGCCCACACGGCCTGCTGATCGGCGCCACCGGCTCCGGCAAGTCCGAGCTGCTGCGTACGCTCGTGCTCGGGCTGGCCGCCAGCCACGCCTCGGAGCAGCTCAACTTCGTGCTGATCGACTTCAAGGGCGGGGCGACGTTCGCCTCCTTCGACCGGCTGCCGCACACCGCCGCGGTGATCACCAACCTGGCCGACGCGCTGCCCCTGGTCGACCGCATGGTCGACGCGATCAACGGCGAGCTGGTCCGCCGGCAGGAACTGCTGCGTCGGGCCGGCAACTTCGCCAGCCTGCGCGACTACGAGCGGGCCCGGGCGGCGGGCAGCCCGCTGGCGCCGCTGCCGTCACTGCTGCTGATCTGCGACGAGTTCTCGGAGCTGCTGTCGGCCAAGCCCGACTTCATCGACCTGTTCGTGCAGATCGGCCGGTTGGGCCGGTCGCTCGGCGTACACCTGCTGCTGGCCTCGCAGCGGTTGGAGGAGGGCCGGCTGCGCGGGCTGGACACCCACCTGTCGTACCGGATCGGGTTGCGGACCTTCTCCGCGCTGGAGTCCCGGACGGTGCTCGGGGTGCCGGACGCCCACCAGTTGCCCCGCTCGCCGGGGCACGGCTACCTGCGCTTCGGCACCGAGCCGCTGCTGCGGTTCAAGACCGCCTACGTCTCCGGCCCGGTGCGTCGGCGCGGCGCGGGGGCCGGCGCGGCCGGCCCCGGCCGACCGCGGCTGCTCACCTTCTCCACCCATTTCACGCCCGTCCCGAAACCACCACCCGCGCCCGTGGCCGAGCAGGACGAGGAAACCGGCCAGCAGAACCTGCTGGACCTGATGGTCGGCCGGCTCGCCGGGCAGGGGCCACCGGCCCACCAGGTGTGGCTGCCCCCGCTGGACGGCGCACCCACGCTTGACGAGTTGGTCGGGCCGCTCGTGGTGGCCCCGGCCCGCGGGCTGACCTTCGGAAACCCCGAATTGCACGGGGCGTTGCAGGTGCCGGTGGCCATCGTCGACAAGCCGTACGAGCAGCGCCGCGACGTGCTCTGGCTGGCGCTGGACGGCGCGGCGGGCCACGTCGCGGTCGTCGGCGGCACGCAGAGCGGCAAGTCCACCGCGCTCCGCACGCTGATCTGCGCGCTGGCGCTCACCCACACCCCGACCGAGGTGCAGGTCTACTGTCTCGACTTCGGCGGCGGCGGGCTGGCCGCGCTGCGCGACCTGCCCCAGGTCGGCGGGGTCACCGGACGGTCCGATCCCACCGGTGTACGGCGCACCGTGGGTGAGATGGCCACTCTGCTTGCCGAACGGGAACGCACCTTCGCCGAGGCCGGAGTGGAGTCGATCGCCGCCTGGCGTCGTCGTCGGGCCGCTCAGGCCCGTGCCGGTGAGCCCGGCGACGACCTGTTCGGTGACGTGTTCCTCGTCGTCGACGGGTGGGCCACCCTGCGCGGGGAGTACGACGATCTCGAACCGCTGATCACCGACCTCGCCACCCGTGGCCTGTCGTACGGGCTGCACGTGGTGGCGAGCGCGGTGCGCTGGCTGGACTTCCGCCCGGCCATCCGGGACCTCTTCGGTTCCCGGCTGGAACTGCGCCTCGGTGACCCGTCCGACTCGCTGGTCGCCCGACGGGCCGCGGTCGACGTACCGGAGCAGCGGCCGGGGCGCGGCATAACCGCCGAGAGCCTGCACTTCCTCACCGCGCTGCCGCGCACCACCGGGGCGGACCCGGCCGGACTGGTACGGCGGGCCAGCGAGGCATGGTCCGGGCCGGTCGCCCCACGGGTACGGCGGCTTCCAGCCGTGCTGCCGTACGCCGATCTCGACCTCGACGCCACCACCGGGCTGCGGATTCCGGTCGGTATCGCCGAGGCGGACCTGCGCCCGGTCGTTCTCGACTTCGCCACCGAGCCGCACTTCGTGGTCTACGGCGACGCCGAGTGCGGCAAGTCGTCGTTCCTGCGCGCCCTGGCCACCTCGATCATCACCCGGTTCACCCCGGAGCAGGCTCGGGTGATCCTGGTGGACTACCGGCGCAGCCTGCTCGGTGCCATCGAGACGCCGCACCTGATCGGCTACGGCACCGCCGCCGCGCACACCGCCGAACTGGTCGAGTCGGCCGCTGGCTACATGCAGGGCCGGATCCCGGGCCAGGAGGTCAGCCCGGCGCAGTTGCGCGACCGGTCGTGGTGGTCCGGGCCGGAGCTGTTCGTCCTGGTCGACGACTACGACCTGGTCGCCAGCGGGCCGGCCAACCCGCTGCGGGCGCTGGAGGAGCATCTGCCGCAGGCCCGCGACATCGGGTTGCACCTGGTGCTGGTGCGCCGTGCCGGCGGTGCCGGTCGGGCCCAGTACGAGCCGGTCGTGCAGCGGTTACGCGAACTGTCCACCTCGGGCCTGGTGATGTCGGGCAGCCCGGAGGAGGGTGCGCTGCTCGGCGCGGTGCGGCCCGGTCCACTGCCGCCCGGACGCGGGCGACTCCTCACCCGACGCGAGGGCGTACGCCTGGTCCAGCTGGCCCACCTGCCGCCACAGTGACGCGGAGTCCACGGAACGTCCCTGAAACCGGGACGGAACCGGTAATCTCCGATCGTCATGTGTCCTGCGACGAATGGCTGAGAATGTGACCAGGATGCGGCACGGCGGCCCGTCCGGGCCCCGACGGTTCGCCCACCGGGTGCTGCTCGCGGTGACGGCCACCGGGCTGTCGGCCGCTGTCGCGGTCGTACCCGCCACCGCCGTGCCGGTCACCTTCCCCGCGTCCGGCGTGCCGGTGGCGTACGCGCCCGGCGACGTCACCGAACGCGCCGACCAGATCCGCGACGAACAGTGGCAACTCGACAAACTCGGCGCGGAGATCGCCTGGCGGACGTCGACCGGACGCGGCGTGACGGTCGCCGTCATCGACTCCGGGGTGGACGGCCGCCATCCTGACCTGGCCGGCCGGGTGCTGCCCGGGCTCGACCTGGTCTCCCCGGGCGGTGCGGCCGAGCCGGATCCCGTCGGCCACGGCACCACGGTGGCCGGCCTGATCGCCGGGCGCAACGACGATCGGCAGGGCGTGGTCGGGCTGGCGCCGGACGCCCGGATCCTGCCGGTACGGGTCCTCGACGAGGAGAACCGCTACGACGACGCCCTGATCGTGGCCAAGGGCGTACGGTGGGCGGTCGACAACGGGGCGCGCGTGATCAACCTGTCCCTCGGCGGCAGTGGTGACAGTCCCGCCCTGGCCGCTGCCATCGACTACGCCTTCGCCCGGGACGTGGTGGTGGTCGCCTGCACCGGCAACCTCGCCACCTCGCCGGACGCGAAGGTCTGGTACCCGGCCCGGGAGCCGGGCGTGATCGCGGTCTCCGGCCTGGAACGCAACAGCAACAACCTGTGGAGCGGCGCGATCACCGGTCGGGCCACCATCCTCACCGCTCCGGCCAGCGGTCTCGTCGGCGCCCGCCCCCCGTCCGGCTACTGGCGGGTGCAGGGCACCAGCTTCGCCGCGCCGCTGGTCGCCGCGACCGCGGCCCTGATCCGGTCCCGGTATCCGCAGATGTCCGCCGGGGACGTGGTCAACCGGCTGCTGGCCACCGCCAAGGACATCGGTCCCACCGGCCGGGACGACCGGTTCGGCTACGGCCTGGTCGACCCGATCGCGGCGCTCACCGCCGACGTACCGCTGGTCCACCACAATCCGCTCGACGACAACGACTCGCCGGGGGTGAGCGGATTCGGTCCCGCGCCCAGCCTGTCGCAGGTGAACGACCCGGATGCCGAACAGCTCGGCCTGAGCGGGCCGCATCAGGAGACCCGCTGGCGGGCGCGGGCCGCCGGGACGCCGGACGACGCCGGCACGGAGCGGCTCTGGATCGGCTCGGCGATCTTCGTTGCGCTGCTCACCGGTGCCGCGCTGATGGTCCGCCGGTTCCGGCAGTCCCACCGCTGACGCGCCGGCCGGACGAATTCGGTGATCCCGGGTGCCGGATGCCCAATCCTGGGGTACGACGATCGGCGTGAAGAGCACTGAGCGTGCCCCTGCCGGGCATGATCGCCGGGGCGGGGCGACGCCATCGTCGGGGCGCTGGGGGCCCTGGTTGGCCCGTCCCGCCGTCGGGCTGCTGCCGCTCGCGCTGTTCACGCTGCTCGCCGCGCTGGTACTGGGCGACTGGCCGCCACTGCGCCGGCTGGACGTGGCGGTGGCCGAGCGGTTGAACGACTTCGCCCACGACCATCCGGTCTGGACCCGGGCGATGAATTTCTGGACCGACGCCTTCGCGCCGATGCCGTTGCGGATCGCGGCCCTGATCCTGGTGATCGTGCTGGCCGTCCGGGGCACCCGGCGGCTCGCCGGCTGGGTCACCGCGACGATGGTCGTCGGTGGTCTGCTCGGGCCGCTGCTCAAACTGCTCGTCGGCCGCTCACGACCGGCGCTGCCCGACCCGGTGGCGGAGGCACCCGGGCTCGCCTTTCCTTCGGGTCACGCGTTGAACGCGGCGCTCGCCGCCGGCGTGCTCCTGGTGGTGTTCCTGTCCCCGACCGGCGGGCGACTCGCTGCGCTCCGGCCGGTGACCCGGGTGGCGGTGTTCGGGGGCGCACTGCTGATCGCCCTGGTCACCGGGTTCAGCCGGATCGCTCTCGGCGTCCACTGGACCAGTGACGTACTTGCCGGTTGGCTGCTCGGGACGGCGGTGGTCGCCACCGCTGTCGCCCTCTTCTTCCGGCAGCCCCGGACGGGACGGGAGCGTCGCGGACCCGCCCCGCAGGGCTCAGGTCCGGTGCCCGCCCCGCAGGGCTCAGGTCCGACGCCCGCCCCGCAGGGCTGAGGTCCGACGCGCGGTGCGGCGTCAGGTGCAGTCGCCGGTGCCCACGCCGCGGGTTCGCTGCGCCCCTTCCAACGCCACCGGACGGGCCTCGGCGGCGGTCACCGCGAAGCCGGTGTTCGGGTCTTCGGCCGCCGCCGCGAAGATCACCCCGAGCACCAGGCCGTTTGAGGAGACCAACGGCCCGCCCGAGTTGCCGCTACGCACCAACGCCCGGATCGTATAGATCTCCCGGGTGACGTTCCCCGACGAGTAGATGTTCGGGCCGGGGATCCGGTCGACGTCCCGGATCCGGGCCGACTGCGCGTTGTACGGGCCGTCGAGCGGGAAGCCGAGCACGATGGCGTCCGCGCCGCTGCCCGCGTTGCCGGCGGCGAACCGCATCGACGGACCGGGTAGCCCGGGAACGTAGAGCACGGCCAGGTCCCGGTCCGGGTCGTAGACGACGACCTCACCGTCGTAGCGGTCGCCACGCAGTTCCACCGCCACCGACCGGGTGCCGGCGACCACGTGCGCGTTGGTCATCACCCGATCGTCGGCGTACACGAAGCCGGAGCCCTCGATCCGCCGGGAGCAGCTCGGCGCGGAGCCGAGCACCTTCACCACCGACTGCCTGCCGTTGGCCACCACCTCGGAGCCGGCGAGGGCCGGGTCGGGCGGCTCGACCTGCCGGGCCTGGGTACGTCGCAGACCGTCGAAGACGTCCGGGAAGCCGTTTGTGTCGACGGTGTTGCGCAGCGCTCGGGACAGCTGCTGGGCCTGGTCGGGCATGACGGCGTCCACCGTCCGCAGCAGCGCGCTGTTCTTCACCGACGCGGCGAGCCAGGGCAACGACGAGGAGCCGAGCGGTACCGCGACCAGCCAGGCGACCAGGAGCACCGCGAAGAGCGAGACGAATGCGCCGCCGACGTCGTCGATCCGCCGGCCCACGTCGCTGGCGATGGTGCGGCGCAGGTGGGAACCGAGCCAACCGGCGAGCGCCTGACCGACCACGGCCAGGCCGAAGATGGCGACCAGTGAGATCAGCACCCGGGTGCCGCTCTCCACGAACTGCTGAGCGAACATCGGCCCGATTTGGAGGCCGATCAGGGCGCCCAGGAAGAACCCGGAGAACGAGAGCACCCCGATGACGAACCCCTGCCGGTATCCGCTGATCGCGAAGACGAGCATGAGTAACAGCAGAACGAGATCCACGGCCGACACGGGATAAGCGTACGGGCCGGTTGCTCGCGGGATGACGACCGCTTGCGGAAGGTGACCGTCGGATCAGCGGATCGCGCTCTCGTCGACCTCGTCGGTGCCGGCCGACGGGGCCGGCGACGCCGCGACCGGCGGCAGGTCGAGCACTCGTGCGTGCGGCCACGGTCGGCTCCAGCCGCCCATGTCCAGCAACGCTGCCAGCACTCCGGCGGTGAAGCCCCAGACCAGCATTCCGCGTACGGAGAACGCGGGACCGACCCAGCCACTTGGGTGTCGTACCTGCATCCGGTTCTCCGGGTCGACCAGTTCGGCGATCGGTAGCCGAGCCACGTGCGCCACCTCGGCCAGTTGGCGGGGATGCACCGGATGTGGCGCGTGCCACCACGCCATCACGGGGGTCACCACGAAGTCGCTTACCGGGATCCACAGCCTCGGCAGCTCGGTAAGCAGGGTGACGCTGGCCGGGTCGAGGCCGACCTCCTCGTTCGCCTCGCGCAGCGCGGTCGCGGCGGCGTCGGCGTCCTCCGGGTCGGCGGCCCCGCCGGGGAAGGCCGGCTGGCCCGCGTGGTTGCGCAGCGTCGCGGCACGCTGGAGCACCAGTACGTCCGGGCCGGTGTCGGCCTGCTCACCGAGCAGCACCAGCACGGCGCTCTCCCGGCCGCCCTGGTCGGGGGTGCGCAGTTGAGTGAAGTCCTCGCGACGCGCGGTGCCGAGCCGGGTCAGCAGCGGCACCATCCAGGCCGGCGGCTGCCGCTGCCCGCCGTTCGCCGCCCGGCCGTGGCTCATGCCGGCACCGCTCACGCCGGCACCGTGATGCCGAGGTGCTGCCGGACGAGTTCGGCGAGCCGGGCGTCGTCGAGCGCGCCCGAGGTGTCGATGTGCCGGATCCGCCGGTCCGCGTCCACGAACATGGTGAGCGGGAACCCGTTGCGACGCAGCGCCCGCTGCAACGCCTCCCCCTGGTCGAACAGCGTCGGGAACCGTACGCCGAAGTCCTCGCCGATGGCCTGCGCGGCCTCGCGGCTGTCCCGGGTGTTCACTCCGATGACCTGCAGTTGCCCCTCGCTGCGCTGACTGAGCCGCTGGAAGGCGGGCAGTTCCTCGCGGCAGGGCGGACACCAGGAGGCCCAGATGTTGATCACAGCGGGACCGGCTACCTCCCGCAGGGCGATCGGAGCACCGCCGGTGAAGCACGGGAGGGTCAACTCGGGCAGCAGGTCACCGCCAGCGGCAGCGCCGGACGCACCGGTGGCGGTCGGCCCTTCGGTGAGGGCGGTGCACTCCTCGAACGGCGACGGCCGGCTGGCTGCCGCGTCCTGCGGGCTGGGCGGACCGGGCTCGGGCTCGGCGGTGCAGCCGGTGGTGACCAGCAGTACCAGCGACACGGAGAGCAGGGCGAGGCGGCGGATCATGGTGCCTCCGCCCGGACCGCCTGTCCGGGTACGAGTTCGGGGTCCACCCCGGCGGCGGATGCGAGGTCGCGGGCGCGGGGGCCCTTGAGCAGCTTCGCCGCGGCGGCTGGCTCGATCGGCCCGGTGCCGTACGACGGGCAGAGCTTCGCCAGGGTGCACGCGCCGCAGGCGGGCTTGCGGGCATGGCAGACCCGGCGGCCGTGGAAGATGATCCGGTGCGACAGCATGGTCCAGTCGCGTCTGGGGAACATCGCCCCGATCGCGTGCTCGATCTTGACCGGATCCGTCTCGGTGGTCAGCCGCCAGCGCTGCACCAGCCGCTGGAAGTGGGTGTCGACGGTGATGCCGGGCACGTCGAAGGCGTTGCCGAGGATGACGTTGGCGGTCTTGCGGCCGATCCCGGGCAGCGTCACCAGGTCGACCAGCCGGCCGGGCACCCGACCGTCGTACCGCTCGACGAGCGCCTGACCGAGCTGGATCAGCGAGCTGGTCTTGTTGCGGTAGAAGCCGGTGGGCCGGATCAGCTCCTCCAGCTCGGCCCGGTCCGCGCCCGCGTAGTCGGCCGCCGTCGGATAGCGGGCGAAGAGCTTGGGCGTGACCTCGTTGACCTTCTTGTCCGTGCACTGCGCCGAGAGGATGGTGGCGACGGCCAGCTCCAGCGGGCCGGAGTGGTTCAGCTCACAGTGTGCGTCGGGGTGGGTCTCGGCGAGCACGCGGCCGATCCGCCGCGCCCGCCGGGTCCGCCCGAGGTCGGTCTCGGTGGCACTTCTGGTCACGACGGCCAGCCTACGTCGTCGCCCCGACTCTTCCGCCGGCCCGCCGGCCGGTCGGCGTCAGTCGGCCCGGTCCGCTTCCGCCGGCCCGGCGACCCGGTCGGCGTCAGTCGGCCCGGCGACCGGCCCGCGTCAGTCGGCCCGGTCGGCGTCAGTCGGCGTCCGGCGGGCTGATCTTTCCGGAGTCGTCGAACTGCGCGCCGGACTCCGGAAAGTCGAGCTTGGTCAACTCCCGGAGCAGCCCGAGGCCGCGGTCGTCGGGATCGATGGTCGGCTTGCGGGCGTCGTTCATGTAGGTGGAGGCGAAGGAGCCGCTCGCCCAACTGCCGTCCGGGTTGAGTTTGACCTTGAGCACCCCGCCCCAGCCGAGCCGGCCGGTGTTGCTCAGCGAGTTGCCGCCACCGGCGAAGTTGCCAAGGCTGTACGCGATCAGTCGGCCCTTGTAGAACTCCATGCCGCGCAGCACGTGCGGGCCGTGGCCGACCACCAGGTCGGCCCCGGAGTCGATCATCGCCCGGGAGAACTTGATCGGGTCGCCCCGGTTCTCGCCGAGGAACATCTCGGTGCCCGGCCGGACCCGGGTCATCTCCGCCCCCTCGGCGCCCATGTGCACCTGCACCACCACGATGTCGGCCATGGTGGCGGCCTTGGCGATCACCTTCTTCGCGGCCGGGATGTCGATCAGGCTGTTCGACCAGGCGTACGAGGAGAAGCCCGCGACCGCCACCTGGACGCCCTTGACGTCGACCACGGTGATCTGGTCAGGCGCCCCGGTGTGCTCCAGACCGTGCTCCTCCAGGGCCTTCTGGGTGTTCTCGTACCCCTTCGGCCCGAAGTCGTTGCCGTGGTTGTTCGCCTGGTTGAGCAGGTCGAACCCGGCGTCGGCCAGATGCTTGGCGTACTCCGGCGGGGCCCGGAACTGGAAGCAGCGGGTCGAGTTGGCACCGCACTTGCCGGTGCCGGTGTCCACCGTCAACGGCTCTTCGAGGTTGCCCATCACCAGGTCGGCGGCGAGCGCCTTCTTGACCGAGTCGAAGAAACCCCTGCCGTCGTTCGGCGGCATCCGGTTGGGCGCCATGGCCATCACGATGTCGCCGGTGGCGGAGAGCGAGATCGGCTTGGGTGCCGGTGCGCTCGACTCGACCGGTCCGGCGGTGCCACCCCCACCCGCACCGGGCTGCCAGATCGGCTGCTCGGCGGTGTCGGCGCAGCCGACCAGCAGGAGCGCGACGAGCAGCGCGCCAGCTGCGGCCACGGCGGGCCGGCGGGATCTAGGCGGGGAAGGGACGGCAGCGTACATCGTGGGCGACCCTACCGGGCGGATAACGCCGCCACGAGGGCCGATCGGGTGGGGAGGTTCAGCCCGGCAGCCGATCCGACCATGGGACGGTGTCGGTCCCGACCGCGAGCACCGCGGCGTGCACCGCCCGGGCGAGCGGCGCTCCCCAGGTGGAGCGCGGACCGCCGTAGTCGCAGACCGGCCCGTCCGGCGGGCAGAGCACGGTGACCGCGTCGGTCGGGGTGCCGGTGCCGGGCAGACCCAGTTCCGCGATCGCCTGGGCCTTGGCCTCGGTGGCCGTCGCCACGGCGTTGACAAGCGCCGCGTCGCCCAACCGGGCCGGGACGTACGCCACGATGTTTACCGTGCCGACCCGCTGCGGCACCGCCTGGGCCGGGGCCGCCGCAGGCACCGGGATGCCCAACCCGACGGTGGCCCAGACCCGCACGCCGCCGTCCGCCCGCGCCACCAACTCGCCGACGTCCACCCCGGTCAGCAGGCCCACCCCGGGCCCGTCGAGGCCGAGCCGGCGGGCCATGCCGGCCAGGTGCTCGGCGGGGTCGTCCCGGTCGTACGACATCGGCACTGTCGCGTTCAGCACCCAGCGGCGTACGCCCAGCCCACCGCCCAGCGGCGCCGTACTGACCGCCCGCAGCGCACGCCCGGCACGCCAGACGAGCACCGGAATGTCCCGCCCGTCCTCGTGGCGCTCGGTCAACAGGGGGTCGCTCAGCACGGGGTCACCCTATGGCCGCCGACGAGGACGGGCGGCGCTGCCCTCGCCCCGGCGACCGGGGGCGGTGTCCGACCCGAGGGCCCGGGGGATGCCCCTACCAGGGCGGACGGGGCGGATCGGGACGGCGCGGGATGTTACCGGTTGATCTCGACGGACACGTTACGTCCAACGATCAAGATTCCCGGGGTGCACCTCCGATTCCTGCTCACGTGCGCCTAGACTGGTCGGCGCGCGACGGATCAGCGGACGGCAGACCCCGCCGACGGACGGCACGCGTAACCGGAGGTGCGCGATGGACGAGGTACTGGCCCGCAGCGGGATCTTCCAGGGAGTCGACCCGGAGGCAGCCGAGGCGCTCGCCAAGGAGATGGAGACGATCGAGGTCCGCAAGGGCGAGGTCGTATTCAACGAAGGCGAGCCCGGCGACAGCCTCTACATCCTGCTGTCCGGCAAGATCAAGGTAGGCCGCCGAGCGGCGGACGGCCGGCAGAACCTGATTGCGGTGATGGGTCCTTCCGACATGGTCGGCGAGCTGTCGCTCTTCGACCCGGGCCCCCGTACGGCGACCGCCACCGCGGTCACCGACAGCCGCCTGGCCCGACTGCGCAAGCAGGCCCTGCGGCCGTGGCTGAACAACCGGCCCGAGATCGCCGAGCAGCTGTTGCGGGTGCTCGCCCGCCGGCTGCGCCGGACCAACGACGCGCTGGCCGACCTGATCTTCACCGACGTTCCCGGCCGGGTCGCGAAGAACCTGCTCCAGATGGCTGGCCGCTTCGGCACCCGGGACGGCGGCGTGCTGCGGGTGACGCACGACCTGACCCAGGAGGAGATCGCCCAGCTGGTCGGTGCCTCCCGCGAGACGGTCAACAAGGCCCTCGCGGACTTCGCCTCGCGCGGCTGGCTCCGGCTGGACGGCAAGAGCATCATCATCCTCGACCCGGAGCGCCTGGCCCGCCGCGCGCGGGTCTGACCCGCACCCGCACCCGCACCCGCACAACGACCGGACCACGGTCGAGCGTGCGGGTGACGGCAGCGCGGCGGCGGTGGCCACGCCTCGGGCGGGTGCCGCCCGTCTGCCTGGCGCAGAAACGCTGGATCGGTGCTCCGGCGGCCGGGACGCTGGGGTGATGCTCGAACGCGTCGCCGTACTCTCCGACATTCACGGCGTGCTGCCGGCGCTGGAGGCCGTTCTGGCCGAGCCGGACGTGGCCGCCGCCGACCTGATCGTGCTCACCGGCGATCTCGCCGCCGGACCGCAACCGGTCGAGGTGCTGGACCTGCTCGCCTCGCTCGGTGACCGGGCCCGTTGGGTCCGGGGCAACGCCGACCGTGAGCTGGTCGAGGCCCGGGCCGGCCGCCCGTCCCCGATCGACGTGTCGAACTGGGCAGCCGGGCAGCTGCGGCCCGACCAGGTCGAGCGGCTGGCCGCGCTGCCGCGTACGGTGACGCTGTCCGTGGCCGGTCTCGGCGAGGTGCTGTTCTGCCACGCGACGCCCCGGGACGACGAGGAGGTCGTGCTGGTCGACTCGCGGCTGGACCGCTGGGCCGAGGTCTTCGCCGGCCTACCGGCCGAGGTGGGCACCGTGGTCTGCGGGCACACCCACATGCCGTTCACCCGGCTGGTCGATCGCCGGCTGGTGGTGAACCCGGGCAGCGTCGGCATGCCGTACGGCGGCGCGGGTGCCTGGTGGGCGCTGCTCGGCCCCGGCGTCCAACTGCGCCGGACGGCGTACGACATCGACGCGGCCTGTGCCCGGGTGGCTGCCGCGTCGGGTTACCCGGATGCCGCCGCCTTCGCCGACGAGTACCTGCGGTCCCGCAACAGCGATGTGGACGCCCTTGTCGCTTTCGGCCCCCGCGACGGTCGCTGACCCCGCGCCCCGGCCGGCGACCCCACCGCCCTGGGTTCGCCGCGCCGGGCCCCCGAGGTGTCAGAAAAAGTCAGGCTTGACTGTTTGTTTTGCGGGCGGCAGGCTGGGCCCGTGCCGACCGCATCGACCCGCGTCCCGCAACAGGAACGCAGCCGCGCCACCCAGGCCCGGCTGCTGGAGGCGACAGTGGAGTGCCTGGTCGAGCACGGCTGGTCCGGCACCACCACCACGGTCGTGGCGACCCGGGCCGGCGTGTCCCGGGGTGCCCAACTGCACCACTACCCCACCAAGAACGCCCTGGTCACCGCCGCCGTCGCGCACCTCACCGAGCGCCGGGCAGCGGAGCTGCGCGTCGAGGCCGAGGCCCTGCCGACCGGCCCCGACCGACTGGACCGGGTGGTGGACCTGCTCGCCGCCGCCTTCACCGGGCCGCTCTTCGTCGCCGCTCTCGAACTCTGGGTGGCCGCCCGCACCGACGCCGAGCTACGCACCGCCCTGCTGCCCCTCGAAGCCCGGATCGGCCGCGAGATGTACCGGCTGACCATCGACCTGCTCGGCGTGGACGAGCGGCGACCCGGCGTACGCGAGGCGGTGCAGGCAACCCTCGACCTGCTCCGTGGGCTCGGCGTGGCCAACCTGCTAAGCGACGACTCGGCCCGCCGGGCCGCCCTGCTGCACACCTGGAAACACCAGCTCGCTGCCCTGCGTACACCCGCCGACGAGCCGGACCGGAGCGATCGGCACTGAGCCCTGACCGCTCCACCCGCCTGGAGGCAATCATGGTCGACCTGCCCGCCCTGCTCACAGATCTGCACGCCGAGTCCGACCAACTCGACGCGCTGGTCGCGGCGCTGCCGGCGGAGGAGTGGCGCCGGCCCACCCCGGCGGCGGGGTGGACGATCGCCCATCAGATCGCCCACCTGGCCTGGACCGACCACGTGGCTCACCTCGCCGCGACCGACGCCGAGGCGTTCTACGCCACGGTCACCTCCGCACCGGACCCGTCCCGCCTGGTCGACGCGGGCGCGGAGGAGTTCCTCGCCCCGCCGGCCGAGTTGCTGGACCGCTGGCGCACCGGCCGGTCGGCGCTCGCGGCGGCCCTCGCCGCCACCCCGGCCGGGGAGAAGCTGCCCTGGTACGGCACCCGGATGTCACCGGCCTCAATGGTGACCGCACGGATCATGGAGACCTGGGCGCACGGCGGGGACGTGGCCGACACGCTCGGCGTGACCCGGCAGGCCACGGCCCGGCTGCGACACATCGCGTACCTGGGTTTCCGTACGCTCGGGCACGGCTTCGCCGCCCACGGCCGCCCGATGCCGACGACACCGGTCCGGGTCGAGCTGTCCGCACCGACCGGCGACGGGACCTGGGCCTTCGGCCCGCCGGACGCGGCCGACCTGGTCAGCGGCCCGGCGCTCGACTTCTGCCTGCTGGTGACGCAACGCCGGCACCGCGCCGACCTGGCCCTGGTCGCCACCGGGCCGGTCGCCGACGAGTGGCTGGATGTGGCGCAGGCATTCGCCGGCCCGCCCGGCGACGGCCGAGCCCCGGAACGCGGGGTACCGGCATGACCGGGCCGAGCCGGAGAGCCGACACCAGCAGACGGCTGCGGGTGGGCAACGCCTCCGGCTTCTACGGCGACCGCTTCTCCGCCTGGCAGGAGATGCTCGACGGCGGCGAGCTGGACGTGTTGACCGGCGACTACCTGGCCGAGCTGACCATGCTCATCCTGGGCCGGGACCGGATGCGCGATCCCGACCTCGGGTACGCGAAGACCTTCCTCCGGCAACTGGAGGGCACCCTCGGCGCCGCGCTGGACCGGGGGGTACGGATCGTCACCAACGCCGGTGGCCTCAACCCCGCCGGCCTGGCCGCCGCCGTCCGGTCACTCGCCGACCGGCTCGGGCTCGACGTGCGGGTCGGGTACGTCGAGGGTGACGCCCTCGCCAGGCCGGACGCGCTCACCGCCAACGCGTACCTCGGCGCGTTCGGCATCGCCGCCTGCCTCGACGCCGGGGCCGACGTCGTGGTGACCGGCCGGGTCACCGACGCCTCGCTTGTCGTCGGCCCGGCCGTCGCCCACTTCGGCTGGGGACGTGACGACCTGGACGCGCTGGCCGGGGCGACCGTCGCCGGACACCTGATCGAGTGCGGCGCGCAGGTGACCGGCGGCAACTTCAGCTTCTTCACCGAGCTGCCCGACGGCGGGCACCGGCCCGGTTTCCCGATCGCCGAGCTGTACCCGGACGGCTCGTCGGTGCTCACCAAGCACCCGGGCACCGGCGGCGCGGTCACCGTCGAGACGGTCACCGCCCAGCTGCTGTACGAGGTGGGCGGGCCGGCGTACCTCGGGCCGGACGTGGTGACCCGGTTGGACACGGTGACACTCGCCCAGGAGGGGCCGGACCGGGTCCGGGTCTCGGGCGTCCGGGGTACGCCCCCACCGGAGACGCTGAAGGTCGGCATCAACAACCTCGGCGGTTTCCGCAACTCGATGACGTTCGTGCTCTGCGGGCTGGACATCCCGGCCAAGGCCGCGCTGGTCCGGGCGCAGCTGACCGAGTCGGTCGGCCCGGACGGGCTGGAGTTCACGCTGGCGCGTACCGACCATCCGGACGCCGCCGACACCGAGACGGCAAGCGCGCTGCTGCACGTACACCTGCGCGACGGCGACCGGGCGCGGGCCGGGCGGGCGTTCTCGGCGGCGGCGGTGGAGCTGGCGTTGGCCTCCTATCCGGGCTGCACGCTCACCACGCCGCCCGGCGATGCGACGCCGTACGGCGTCTTCACCGCCGACACCGT
Source organism: Micromonospora sp. PRAS1 (assembly GCF_059553435.1). Classification (NCBI taxonomy): domain Bacteria; kingdom Bacillati; phylum Actinomycetota; class Actinomycetes; order Micromonosporales; family Micromonosporaceae; genus Micromonospora; species Micromonospora sp. PRAS1. The sequence continues at coordinate 87,889 of NZ_JCANNB010000006.1, read as the reverse complement.
GCCGCAGGGCGACGTCGCGCACGTCGCGGTTCTGCCGGACGGCTCCCGCGTGCCGATCGCCCCACCACCGGTGAGGTGTTTGGAGGGGGCCCCTTTACTACACCCGGCGTTAACAAGGGTCCCTTCCTTTCCCGCAAGTCGGCGGGGGGTGCTGGGCGAGGTGGTGGGGGCCCGGTCGGGCGACAAGGGTGGCGACGCGAACCTCGGCGTCTGGGCGCGTACCGACGCGGCCTGGCCGTGGCTGCGCGAGTGGCTCACCGTGGATCGGCTGACCGAGCTGTTGCCGGAGACCGCCCCGCTGACCGTGCGGCGCTACGAGTTGCCGAACCTGCGGGCGGTCAACTTCGTGATCGAAGGGCTGCTCGGACCGGGGGTGGCCGCCTCCACCCGATTCGATCCGCAGGCCAAGGCCCTCGGCGAGCTGCTCCGCGCCCGGATGGTCGACCTGCCAGCGGAGGAGGGTGTGCAGCGGTGAGCGCACTGGGGAGCAAGGTGGACACCGCCTCGCCGGAGTACCTGGCGAACCGGGAGGCGCTGCTGGAACGCCTCGCGGAGTTGGCGGCCGCGCTCGACCGGGCCCGCGCGGGCGGCGGGGAGAAGTACGTGGCCCGTCACCACAAGCGCGGCAAGCTGCTCCCCCGGGAACGCATCGAGCTGCTGCTCGACCCGGACAGCCCGTTCCTGGAGCTGTCGCCGGTGGCCGCGTACGGCACGGACTTTCCGGTCGGGGCCAGCGTGGTGACCGGGATCGGCGTGGTCGAGGGCGTCGAGTGCCTGGTCGTCGCCAACGATCCGACGGTACGCGGCGGCGCGGTGAACCCGTGGTCGCTGGCGAAGACCCGGCGGGCCGGCGAGATCGCCCTGGCCAACCGGCTGCCGATGGTGAACCTGGTCGAGTCGGCCGGCGCGGACCTGCCCACCCAGGCGGAGATATTCATCCCGGGTGGCCGGGTGTTCCGCGACCTGACCCGGCTCTCGGCCGAGAAGATCCCCACGGTCAGCGTGGTTTTCGGCAACGCCACCGCCGGTGGCGCCTACGTGCCCGGCATGTCGGACTTCACCATCATGATCCGGGAACGTTCGCAGGTCTACCTGGCCGGGCCGCCGCTGGTGAAGATGGCCACCGGCGAGGACGCCGACGACGAGTCGCTCGGCGGCGCGGCCATGCACGCCACCACAAGTGGCCTCGCCGATTTCCTCGCCGCCGACGAGCGCGACGGCATCCGGCTGGCCCGGCAGTGCGTGCGCCGGCTGAACTGGCGCAAGCACGGCCCGCCGCCCCGCACGGCGCTTGCTAGGCCACCGAGGTACGACCCGGAGGAGTTGCTCGGCATCGTCAGCGGCGACCTCAGGGTGCCGTTCGACCCGCGTGAGGTGCTCGCCCGAATGCTCGACGGCAGCGAGTTCGACGAGTTCAAACCGGCCTACGGCGGCGCGCTGGTCACCGGCTGGGGCGAGCTGCACGGCTACCCGGTCGGCGTGCTCGCCAACGCCCGGGGCGTGCTGTTCAGCGAGGAGGCGCAGAAGGCGGCCCAGTTCATCCAGCTCGCCAACGCCGCCGACACCCCGCTGGTCTTCCTCCAGAACACCACCGGCTACATGGTCGGCACCTCCTACGAGCAGCGCGGAATCATCAAGCACGGCGCCCTGATGATCAATGCGGTGTCGAACTCGAAGGTGCCGCACCTGACGGTCAACCTCGGTGCCTCGTACGGCGCGGGCAACTATGGCATGTGCGGGCGGGCGTACGAGCCACGGTTCCTCTTCACCTGGCCGAACGCCAAGTCGGCGGTGATGGGTCCGGCGCAGCTGGCCGGGGTGCTCTCGATCGTGGCCCGGCAGGCCGCCGCCGCCCGGGGCCAGGAGTTCGACGAGGATTCCGACACCGCCATGCGGATGATGGTCGAGCAGCAGATCGAGTCCCAGTCCGGCGCGCTCTTCCTCTCCGGACGCCTCTACGACGACGGGGTGATCGACCCCCGGGACACCCGTACCGTCCTCGGCCTCTGCCTGTCAGCCGTGCACAACGCCCCGGTGCGCGGCGCCGACGGCTTCGGCGTCTTCCGGATGTGAGGCCCTCATGATCACAAGACTTCTGGTGGCCAACCGGGGAGAGATCGCCCGCCGGGTCTTCGCCTCCTGCCGGGCGCTGGGCGTGCAGACGGTCGCCGTGTACTCCGACGCGGACGCCGGTGCGCCCTTCGTCGCCGAGGCCGACCATGCGGTCCGGCTGCCCGGGAACACGCCCGCCGAGACGTACCTCCGGATCGATCTGCTCCTGGCCGCGGCGCGGCGGGCCGGCGCGGACGCCGTGCACCCCGGCTACGGCTTCCTCGCCGAGAGCGCCGAGTTCGCCACGGCGGTCACCGACGCCGGGCTGACCTGGGTCGGGCCACCGGCGAAGGTGATCGCCGCGATGGGCGACAAGCTGGCGGCCAAGGCGCTGCTCGCCGAGGCCGGCGTGCCGATGCTGCCGACCTGGACCGACGCCGACCAGGTCACCGATTTCCCGGCGCTGGTCAAGGCCGCCGCCGGTGGTGGCGGGCGGGGCATGCGCGTGGTCCGCGACGCCAGCGAACTCGCCGAGGCCGTGGCCGGCGCGCGCCGCGAGGCGGCGTCGGCGTTCGGCGACGGCACGATCTTCATCGAGCGGTACGTCGAGCGGGGCCGCCACGTCGAGGTGCAGATCCTCGGCGACACCCACGGTACGGTGCTCGCCCTCGGTGCCCGGGACTGCTCGATCCAGCGCCGGCACCAGAAGATCGTCGAGGAGGCGCCCGGCATCCTGCCGGGGCAGGTGCGGCAGCGGTTGCACGAGGCGGCGGTGGCCGCCGGCCGGGCGGTCGACTATGTCGGCGCGGGCACTGTGGAGTTCCTGCTCGCCCCGGAGGGCGATCTCTACTTCCTGGAGATGAACACCCGACTCCAGGTCGAGCATCCGGTCACCGAGGCGACCACCGGCCTGGACCTGGTCGGGCTGCAACTGCTCGTCGCCGAGGGCGAGCCCTTGCCGCTGGCGGCGACCCCGCCGGCCGAGGGCCACGCGATCGAGGTACGCCTCTGCGCCGAGGACCCGGCCCAGGGGTACCGCCCGGCCACCGGCACCCTGCACCGGTTCGCGTTCCCCGGCGTGGCAGGTGAGTTCGCCCCGACCAGGGGCCTGCGGCTCGACTCCGGGGTGGTCGCCGGGTCGGTGGTGGGCGTCCACTACGACTCGATGCTCGCGAAGCTGATCGCCTGGGCACCCACCCGCGCGTCGGCCGCCCGGGCGCTTGCGGGTGCGCTGGCCCGGGCCGAGCTGCACGGGGTGACCACCAATCGTGACCTGCTGGTCCGGATCCTGCGCAGCCCCGAGTTCGCCGCCGGGGAGGTGGACACCGGCTTCCTGGACCGGCACCCCGACCTCTTCGCCCCGCTGCTGCCGGCCGGGCAGGTCCCGCTCGTCGCGCTGGCGGCGGCGCTGGGCTGCGCCGCCGCCCGCCGGGCCGCCGCACCGGTGCTGGCCGGGCTGCCCTCCGGCTGGCGCAACGTGCCGGCGTTTCCGCAGGTCACCCGCTTCGCGAGCGGCGACGGCGCGGAGATCGAGGTCCGCTACCGGCTGGACCGCGCCGGCCGGCTCGCCGAGTGGTCCATCTCGCCGGGTGCCGAGCCGCCCCCGGAGGTCACGCTGGTCGAGGCCACCCCGGCGCGGGTCGTGCTCGACATCGACGGGGTCCGGCGGGCGTTCCGCGTACACCGGAGCGGGTCGGCGGTCTTCGTGGACGGCCCGGACGGGGCGGCGGAGCTGACCGAGCTGCCCCGGCTTCCGCTGCCCACCGCGGAGCTGGCCGCCGGGTCGCTGCTCGCCCCGCTGCCCGGCGCGGTGACCCGGGTGCACGTCGAGGTCGGCCAGCGGGTCGCCGCCGGTGATCTGCTGCTGACCGTGGAAGCGATGAAGCTCGAACACCCCGTGCTCGCACCCACCGACGGTGTGGTCACCGAGCTGCCCGTACCCCCCGGTGGGCAGGTCGACACGGGTGCGGTGCTGGCCGTGGTCAACCCTTCCCAGGAGGTACCGGCATGAACTTCGACCTGACCCCGGAGCAGGACCAACTGCGCGAGGCCGTGCGGGCGCTGGGCCGGCGGTACGGCCACCGCTACTTCGTCGAGAAGGCGAGGGCCGGCGAGCACACCACCGAGCTGTGGCACGAGGCCGGCCGGCTCGGCTACCTGGGCGTCAACATCCCCGCCGAGTACGGCGGAGGTGGCGGCGGCATCACCGAGCTGGCCCTCGTCTGCGAGGAGCTGGCTGCGGCCGGCTGCCCGCTGCTGCTGCTCGTGGTCTCCCCCGCCATCGCGGCCACCGTCATCAACCGGCACGGCACCGAGGAACAGCGCAAGCGCCACCTGCCGGGCCTGGCCGACGGCTCCCAGAAGATCGTCTTCGCGATCACCGAGCCGGAGGCCGGGTCCAACTTCCACCGGCTTGGCACGGTGGCCCGCCGGGACGGCGACGACTGGCTGCTCTCCGGCCGCAAGTGCTACATCTCCGGCGTGGACGAGGCTCAGCACGTGCTCGTGGTGGCCCGCACCGAGGACGCGTCGAGCGGCAAACTCAAGCCGACCCTCTTCATCGTGCCGACCGACGCCGCCGGGCTGACCCGGTCCAAGCTGGACATGGAGATCGTCTCCCCGGAGCACCAGTTCCTGCTCTACCTCGACGACGTACGCCTGCCCGCCGACGCGCTGGTCGGTGAGTCGCTGGACGCCGGCCTGCCGGCGCTCTTCGCCGGGCTGAATCCGGAGCGGATCACGGTGGCCGCGATGGGTGCCGGCACCGGCCGGTACGCCATCGAGCGGGCCAGCGAGTACACGGCGACCCGGAAGGTGTGGGGTGGCCGCACGATCGGCTCGCATCAGGGCGTGTCGCACCCCCTCGCGCACGCCTCCGTACAGGTCGAACTGGCCCGGCTGATGATTCAGAAGGCCGCCGCGCTCTACGACGCCGGCCGCGATCTGGAGGCCGGGGTCGCCGGCAACATGGCCAAGTACGCCGCCGGTGAAGCGGCGGCACTGGCGGTGGACACGGCCGTCCAGGCGCTCGGCGGCGCCGGCATGACCACCGAGTACGGCGTGGCGACGCTACTCGGCGCGGTACGCGCCGGCCGGATCGCCCCGGTCAGCCGCGAGATGATCCTCAACTTCGTCGCCCAACACGTACTCGGCCAGGAAAAGTCGTACTAGCTGCCTTTTCGACAGGGGCCGGGGTACGGCGGGCGACCCGATCGCCCGCCGTACCCCGGTGTTTGTTCCGCCGAACCTCAGCGGGCCGTCAGGGCTCCACCGGCCGGCAGCGGCGCGACCACCGGTGGCAGCTGCTTGGGCTCACCGCGGCGCGGCGCGCCCTGGGCGGCCAGCTCGCTCTTCGAGGTCTCCGCCCGCCGGGTCGCCGTCTCCGGCTCCTCCGGCAGGCCCTCGAAGGGCTGGATGTCGCCCTTGCAGACCGTGTTCTTCTTCGGCAGCGCCAGCCGGATCAGGTACGCGTCGACCGCCCCGGTCACGCAGGCCGACGTCCCGTACGCGGTGTGTCCCCAACTGTCGCTGCGCAGCAGCCGGCTGTTCGGCAGCAGCTTCGAGGTGGAGACCGCCCCGTGGTAGCTGGTCGCCGGGTCCCAGTAGTTGCCGACCACCAGCACCGGGCTGGCGGTCCGCCGGTTGAACGGGCCGGTGTAGCGGTCCTCGTCGCGCACCGTCCAGCTGTCCCGCGCGCAGGCCGCGCTGAGCCATGTCCAAGCCCGGCCGAAGTACGGGTCACGCTGGTCGGCCCGGGCTGCCCGCGCCGCCCACGATCCGACGTTCTTCGGATGGTTGGCGTCGGTGCAGTCCACGCCGAGGATGATGTCGACGGTGTTGTCGTACGGGAAGTCGTAGCCGTGGGCCTGGGCGAACCGCTGGGCCAGCCCGGCCCGGGCCCGTTCGCGGGCCACCTTCGTCGCCGACGGGTCGGTCAGCTCCAGCACCTCGGCGGTGAGGGACGTGACGTCGTAGTAGCCGTACGGGCCGTACAGCCCGTCGAGAACGAACGCGATGAAGTCGGCGTAGGTGACGGTGAACCGACCCAGGTCCGGGTCGTCGACCACCAGCGGTTCGGCCTTCAGCCGCTTCGTCGCCAACTCGAACTTGGCGGCCGGGTCGCCGGAGGCCAGCGGACAGCGTTCGACGTCGACGCGCTCACACCGCCGCAGGATCTCGTGCAGCGCCTGGTACGCGCCCTTCGCGCTGCGCATCCGCGTCTCCTGGTCGACGTTGGCGGACCTGCCGCCGCCGAACCACGCCGTCGCGTCCAGCACCCCGTCGATAGCCACCGCGCGCACCCGGTCGGGGAACATGTTGGCGTAGTACTGCCCGAGGACGCTGCCGTAGCTGAAGCCGAGGTAGCTCAGCTTCTTGTCGCCGACCGCCCGGCGCAGCACGTCCATGTCGCGGGCGACCTCGGCGGTCGACATCGCGCCGGTGAGCGGCCGTCCGGTGGTCGAGCAGGCCTGGCCGACCGTGATCGCCGAGGCGACGTACGCCTTCTCCTCGTCCTTGCCGTATGGGAAGCGGACGCTCATCCCCGCCAACGCACGGGTCTGCTCCTTCACCGACTTGAAGCACCTGACCTGTTCGCTGGCCGCGACGCCGCGCGGATCGACCCCGATCACGTCGAACCGGTCGAGCACCTCGTCACCGAGGAAGAGGGGCGCGGCGAGGGCGACGCTGGTGCCCGATCCGCCCGGGCCACCCGGGTTGATGAAGAGGCTGCCGATCCGGCGCTTCTGGTCGCGCGCCTTGACCCGCAGCACGGCGACCTCGGTCGTCGCCCCGTGCGGCCGGTCGTAGTCGAGCGGCAGGTCGACGGTGGCGCACTCGGCGTAGTCGTAGCACCGGTACCAGTCCAGCTCGGGCGTTGGCACGCGGTCGACGCGCAGCCGCTCGACGGCGCTGGTGCGGTCCGTGGCGCTCGTGCCGGCGCTCCTTGTCGGTGCCGCGACGGCGGGGGCGACCGCCGCCCCGACGAGGAGTACGCCGGCGAGCCCGGCTGCGGCCACTGTCCGGATTGGTGGTGGCATGTGAACGCCTTCCGCTGGGTTACGGGACACGTCGAGTCGAGCCCGACCATTGACACTCTAGGGACATGCGGCAATGAATCCGGCACCACAAATCCGGCTTTCCCGGCACTTCGCCCGGACGCGTAATCACCTCGTCACTCTCTGGCTCGATGTCGTCACCTGTTACGGCGGTAGCTGGCGACCGCGGTTGACAGATCGGCGATCGCCGACATTCTGGACGAGTGAGACGGTTTCCCGGGCTCAACGCACGCGTGGTGGCGGTCGTCGCGTTGGTGGCGGCGATCTGGCTGCTGGCGTCGCTGGTCGCCGGACGCCGGCAGGATCTCCTGGGAGTCGCCATGGCCCTGCTCTGCGTCCTGTGCGGCACGGTCGCCGCAGTGGCGGCGGCCGCCGCCCGGCAGCGGGACGCCGAAATCCCACCGGACCCGGATCAGGCGGCCGGATCCGCAAGCGCCGAGCCGCCCGGCATCGACGCGGACACATTGGAGACACTCGGCGACCGCGAGACGGTGCGCGCGCTACGGGAGCGCTACCGCGACGACCGCGGGGGATGACCACGCCGCTGACGCGGTCGGCACCGGTCAGCCGCCGGTGAGAGTGGGCGAGGCGAGGCCGTCCAGACCTCGTCCGGCCAGGCAACGGAAGGTGGGGTCGACCTTCCCGTTTGCGGGCGGCAGCACCTCGAGGTTCCACCCGGATGCCGGTTCGACCCCGCTGACCAGCCGGAAGGTCTCCTCGTTGCAGATCTGCCGCACGGCCGGATCGGCGACGATCTCGTCGTGGTCGGCGCCGAAGAGCCCGGCCGGCAGCTTGCCCTGCGCGTAGCTCTCCCAGGTGTGCCGCGAGTCGCACGACACCCGGCTGGCCTCGGCCCGCTGGCCGCGCACCTGCACCGGCCCGAAGCACTCCAGCTCCGTCGCGCACCCGGCACCTGAGGGCAGCGCCTCGGGCAGGCTGGCGCAGCCCGGACGCAACGCGTTACTTGCCGGCGGGCGAACCGGCAGGGTGGACTGCGGCGACGGGGGGCCTCCGGCGGCCCAGGCGCCGACGCCCGCCGAGGCGGCCAGCGCGACCACCCCGGCCGCGCCGAGGAACCAGCGCCGCCGGCGGCGGCGATCGGTCGAGCCGTCGGATCCACCCCGGGCGGGCACCTGGGCGGCGCCGGACCGACCAGCCAGGGTGCTGCTGCCGGCGGGGATGACCGGACCGTTCGCCGGCTCCTCCAACGACAGGCCGGCGAGCAGGTCGCGCAGTTCCTCGGCGGAGGGCCGCTCCCCCGGATCGTTGGCCATGCCGGCGCGGAGTACGTCGATCAGCTCATCCGGAATGCCGGGCAGGCTGGGTATCGGCTGATGGAACATTTCGAGCACGGTGACCAGGCTGGGATTGCGTTCGGCCTGCCAGCGCGGCGGGCGCCCGTGCATGACCGCGTAGAGCGTGGCGCAGAGCGCGTAGACGTCGACGGCGGGCGAGGGCGGGCTGTGGCTGAACATCTCGGGTGGCGCGTACGCCGGAGTGAGTACCTCCAGGGCAACCGAGGCGTCCCGCATCTCGGCGACCACGGCCAGCCCGAAGTCGGCAAGCACCGCCGAGTTGAAGTGCGAGTAGAGGATGTTGGCCGGCTTCACGTCGCGGTGCAGCACCCCGGCGCCGTGCGAGTGGGCGATCGCATCCGCGATCTTCACCCCGAGATCGCGCGCCTCGACGGCGTCCAGCGGAGAGTTCCGCATCCGTTCGGCGTACGAGCCGTCGCACAACTCCATGATCAAATAGGGGTGCTGATCGATTGTGACTCCGACGTCGAAGAGGTCGACCACGTGCGGGTGGGAGGACATCCGGCCGGCGGCACGCGCCTCGCGCAGGAACCGCGCCTGATCCCGCTCGCTGGCCAGGGTGCGGTTCTCCACCTTGACCGCCACCTCCCGGCCCACCGAGATCTGGATGGCCGAGTAGACGGTCGCGTACCCCCCACGGGCAAAGACCTGCAAATCAGTCAGACCGGGCACAATGGGCGTCGGCAGAGCGCCGGGCGGAGTGTCGGTCACGGTATCGAAAATACCCAACCGGGCGGGCTGCTCAGCGAACCGCATCGGCGGCCGGCCCCACACCCGGCGTCCCGGTCCCGCGCCGGCCGTCCGACACCGGCGTGTTCCCCGCATCGGTCCCACCCGCCGCGACAGCACCGGCCGGCCCCGCGCGGCGGGCGTCCCACCAGAGCGCGGCCGCGGTGGCCAGCGCGCCAAGGCCCTCCCAGAGCGCCACGCCGAAGAACCGGCCGGGTGCCACGTCGGCCAACACCGCGAGGCTGAAGACGGTGAACGTGACAAGCCGGAAGACCACTGTGAAGCGGTAGAAGGCCCGCCACTCGGTGGCGGTGGCGAGCAGGTAGTAGACGCCCATGTTGAACGAGGCCATCGAGGACGCCGTGACAAAGGTGCCGGTGTAGTCGCCCGGCGCGCGGGTCTCCGGGATCTCGAAACCGAGCATCCCGAGCAACGCTTCGGGCCAGAGCAGCCCTACCGCGCCCATCAGCAGCGCCAACCCGCCGAACACCGCGATCGTCCAACCGGCGACCGAACGCGGCAGCCTCATCTGAGCCCTCCCCCTTGACGGCACGACAATCGAAAGTGACCGCCGCGTGCAATGTGCACGCTAGCGGCCATCTCCGACAGGGCACATCACCGAAACCGACAGTCCTACGCTGCCGGGCCGCCGCCGGGCTCGGCCAGCGGTGGCACGGATCAGCTCAGCAGACGGATCCGCAACGCCTCGGCGGCGGCCCGCTCGCTGCGCTGCTCGGTGCCGTACGCCAGGCGCACGGCCTCGTTCGCGCAGGCCGTCGCCTCTGCCGACCGGCCACCGGCGGCCAGTGCCTCGGCGAGCACGCTGGCCGCGATCACCTGACTGCGGACGTCCTCGGCCGGCAGGTGCACCGCCCGGCGGGCCCAGTCCAGCGCCTGCTCAAGCTGCCCGTGCGCGAGCAGGGCCGAGGCGTAGCGCGCCATCGACTGCCGGCGGGAGAAGAGCAACGAGGGGGTGGTCGCCGCAGCGGTGGCGACCGGAGCGAGCAGGCCGACCGCGGTACCGGAGTCGCCGACCGCCAGCCGGGCCGTGGCCAGGAGCACCCGGGGCGCCACCTGCGCCGGTGCCTGCGGATTGTGCGGCTCCACACTGGTCAGCACCGTCCGGGCGTCCCGCTCGGCGGCCTCGACGTCGCCCATGTCCAGCGCCACGAACCCGCGCAGCGTGCCGGCCATCCCGGTGAGCAGCGGATGGGCGGTCCGGCGGGCGTACGACAGGGCGTCGGTGAGCAGGTCGGCGGCGTGCTCCGGCTCGCCCAGCCCACGGGCCACCACTCCCCGGACCACAAGCGCGAAGCCCTGCCCCCAGTCGTCCGAGCCGGCGGCGAACTCGCGATACGCCCGGCGTGCCTCCCGGTCGGCGTCGGCCAGCTCACCCAACTCGGCGTTGGCGTACGCCTCGACCGCACGCAGGGTGCCCACCGCCCAGGCCTCACCGACCCGCTCGCCGAAGGGCAGGAAGATCCGGGCCAACCGGCGCGCCTCCCGCAGCCGACCGGCGAGCAGCCGGGCGAACGCGGTGGTGCCCCGCAGCCAGGCCCGCCCGTAGGGGTCCTTCAACTCGGCGAAGAGCCGGGCCGCCCGGCCGAGCACCGCGTCCGTACCGGCGAAGTCGCCCCGGGTGGTGGTCACCCAGGCCAGGTTCTGCAACGACCACGCCTGCCCCCGGCGGTCCTGCACCGCCAGGCTGACCTGGTACGCGGCGGCCAGCCGACTGCTCGCCTGCCCGAGCCGCCCGGCGAGGAAGTCAGCCATGCCCAGCCGGCGCATCGCCGAGGCCCGCAGTGTGGGCAGGTCGGCGTCGGTGGCCACCTGCAACGCCTCCCGCCAGGAGGCTTCCGCCCGCCGCAGGTCGCCCATCGCCTGCTGGGCCTGCCCGGCCAGCAGTAGCGCGCTGGCCCGGATGTCCGCCTGGTCACCGGCGTTCGCGGCGATCTTCTCGGCGTAGGCGAGCGCGTCGGCGGCCCGACCCACCTGGAGCAGCGCCCTGGCGTGCAGCACCCGGTCCGCGGCCGGTACGCCGTCGACGCCGGCCAACTCGGCGGCGCGTTCGGCGTGCTCGACGGCGAGCGCCGGCTCGCCCGCCTGTAGCGCTCGCCGGGTCGCCCGGCCGAGCGCGGCCACGCCCAGCGGCGCCACCGCCCGGGCCGGTGCGTCCGGGCGCAGCGTGACCGCATCGGCCAGCGCGCTGGCCCGTTCGGCGTGTTCGGCGACGAAGTCGTCCCGAGTCGCCTCGGTGAACCCGCCCGATCCGGTCGGGACACCACCCGCCCCGGTCACCGGGATGCCGGAGTCCTCCCGTGCCGCCCAGCGGGCCAGCGCGGCGTGCCGTTCGGCCAGCTCCGCCTTGCTGATCCCGGCGTACACGGCCTCGCGCATCAGTGGCGTCGCGAACGCGTACCCGGAGCGGGTGCGGTGCAGCATGCGGCGTTGCAGGAGTTCCTCGACCGCCCGGTCCAGCTCGACCGCGGCCACCGCAGCCGGCCGGCCATCCCGCCCGGCGCGCTGCTCCCGCAGCGCCTCCAGCGCGCCGTCGGGCACCGAGTCACCGACCACCGCCGCGTCCCGCAGCACCGCACGCGCCTCGGCGGGCAGGGCGTCGATCCGGGCGGCGAGCACCGCCGCGAGGTCCCGGGAGAGCAGCCGGCTGCCCAGCGAGCCGGGTGCCAGCCGCCAGCCGTTGCCCACCCCGGCGGTAAGCGCGCCGCGCTCCATCAGCAGGGTGACCAGCTCGGCCAGGTAGAACGGGTTGCCCTGGGCGGTCGCCAGCAGCCGGTCGGTGTCGGCCTGGGGTAGCCGCCCGCCGCCCAGATAGCTGGTCAGCAGCCGAGCCGCGTCGGCACCCCGCAGCGGCGGCAACGGCTGCACCTCGGCGTCCGCGACCCGGGTCAGGGTGCCTGCGGTCCGGACCAGCTCCGGCCGGCCGAGCAGCAGCACCAGCACCGGCCCGCTGAGCCGGGAGAGCGTCACCTCCAGGGCCCGGATGGTCTCGGCGGTGGCGTCGTGCAGATCGTCCACCACAATCACCAGCGGCGCCTCCTCGGCGAGCGCGCTGAGCAGGTCGGCCACCGCGTTCGGCACGGCGTCCACGTCGGTGGCCGGCTGGGCGCTGCTCCACTCGCCCTGGTCGGTGGGGCTGCCGGCGGGCAGCTCGGCGTACCCGAGCAGGGCCAGCAACTGGTCGACGGCGATCGGGGCGGGCTCGCCGCGCACCCGGCTGAGCCGCTGCCCGAGCCGGCGCAGCCGTTCCTCGACGGCCGGGCGGGTAACCGCGGTGGCCGCGTCGTTGGGCAGGCCCGTGGCGGCGCGTACCAGGTCGGCGAGGGGAGCCAGCCGGCGGCGCTCGCCGAACGCGGCGCAGCGTACCGAGAGCACCCGGGCGCCGGTGTGCGCCGCGTACCGGCCCGCGCCCACGTCGTAACCGGCGGCGAGTCGCTCCACCTCGGCGGCGAACCGGGACTTGCCGATGCCCGCCTCGGCGGTCATCAGCAGCACCCGGGGTTCGTTCCGGTCGATCACCTCGGCCAGCCGACCGGCGATCCGGCCGATCTCGGTCTCCCGGCCGACGAAGGGCGCCTCGTCACCGAGACCCGACCGGGTGCCCGGCGCGTCCAGCAGGCCCAGCAGTTCGTACGCCTCGACCGGCTCGCGCTTGCCCTTGAGCCGCAGCGGGCGCAGCGCTCGCCAGCTCGCCACATGCCGGGTGGCCGCGGCGGTTCGGGCCCCGGCGTAGACCGCGCCGACGGCCGCGGCGTCGGCCAGCCGGGCGGCCGTGTTCACGGTGTCGCCGATGACCGTGTACTCGATGGCGGCCTGGATGCCGGCGATCACGTCCCCGGTGTTCAACCCGACCCGCAGGCCGAGCGGCGCGCCACCGCCGCGCTCGTCGTCGAGTACCCGACGGACGGCCCGCTGCATGGACAGCGCCGCCCGCACCGCGCGCTCGGCGTCGTCCTCGTGCGCCACCGGCGCGCCGAAGACCGCCATGATCCCGTCACCGGTCAGCTTGTCGACGTGCCCGCCGAAGGTCTTGACCGCACCGGCGAGGGCCGCCAGCACCCGGTCGGTGACCGCGCCGACCCGCTCCGGGTCGAGATCCTCCGACCAGGAGGTGAAATCGGAGAGGTCGCCGAAGAGCACGGTGACCACCCGCCGCTCGGCGGCGGGCAGGGTCGCGGCGGCGGGCAGCGCGGCGCCGCAGTTGTGGCAGAACCGGGCGCCGGGTACCGCTACGGTTCCGCACACCGGGCAGGTCACGGCCGGTCCAACCCCGCGTCGTCAGCACCGGATTCCCGGCCCAGGTATTCCAGCTGGGCGCGCACGGACCATTCCGCCGCCCACCACAGCGAGCGGTCCACGTCGGCGTAGACCGTCGCGACCACCTCGGTGGCGGTCCGCGCACCGGCGTCGAGTGCCGCCCGGACCTGGTCGAGCCGGGCGCGGCGGTGGGCGAGGTAGAAGTCGGCGGCGGCACCGCAGTCGGCAAGCGCCGGGCCGTGCCCCGGCAGGGCCGGAATCCCCCGGTACGCCGAGAGCAGCTCCAGGCTGGCCAGGTAGTCGCCGAGGTGGCCGTCCGGGTGGGCGACCACGGTGGTGCCGCGGCCCAGGATGGTGTCGCCGGTCAGCACCACCCACCGGTCGGCAGGCGCCACGTCGGCAGGCGCCACGTCGGCAGGCGCCACGTCGGCAGGCGCCACGTCGGCAGGCGCCACGTCGGCGGGCGCCACGAGGAAGCAGACCGAGTCGGCCGTGTGCCCGGGGGTCGGCACGACCCGGATCCGCAGACCGTGCCCGTCGATCCCGGCATCGGCAAGCGGCGGGCCGCCGATGCTGTGTGCGGGGTCGGCGGCCCGGACGGGTACCCCACCGAGCAGCTCACTCAGGCGCGCTGAGGATTCGGTGTGGTCCGGGTGCCCGTGCGTGATCAACACCAGGCCGACCGGCCCCTGTGCGGCGATCGCCGCCAAGTGCGTCTCGTCCGCCGGCCCCGGATCGACCACCACGGCCGGCTCGCCGGGCGCGGCCCGCAGCAGCCAGGTGTTCGTGCCCTCCAGCGTCATCGGCCCGGGGTTGGGCGCCCGCAGCAACGTCACCCACTCCGGCAGTTCGCTGGCGAGGGCGGTCACCGCCCCCGTCACATGCCCTCCCATGGCTGCGATCGTACGACCCCACGGACCGGGTCCCGCGATCTTGCAGTTCCGGTCCCCGATTCGCCCTGGTTAGGGGCGTTCGTCCGGACGGAAACTGCAAGATCGCGGAGGGTCAGGAGACCTCGACGATGACCTCGATCTCGACGGGGGCGTCGAGGGGGAGTTCGGCGACGCCGACGGCGCTGCGAGCGTGGCGGCCCGCTTCACCGAAGACGGCACCGAAGAGATCGGAGGCACCGTTGATGATGGCGGGCTGGCCGATGAAGCCGGGCGCGCTGGCAACGAATCCGGTCAGCTTCACGATCTTGACGACGTTCTCCAGGCCGACAAGCGAGTCGACCGCGGCGAGCGCGTTGAGGGCGCACCGCTGGGCGAGCTGCTTGGCCTGCTCGGCGGAGACGCCGGCACCGACCTTGCCGGTGGCGAGCAGCTTGCCCTCGGCCATCGGCAGCTGCCCCGAGACGTACACGTGCTGTCCGGACTGCACCGCCGGCACGTAGCTCGCCACCGGCGGCACCACCTCCGGCAGCTCCAACCCGAGTTCCGCCAACTTGGCGTGCGGGCCGTTGCTCATGCCGGCACTCCGTCCAGCACTCCGGCTCGCTCGCTCATGACTTCGGCCGCTTCAGGTAGGCGACGAGCTGTTCCGGGTTCGGCCCCGGTACGACGGAGACGAGTTCCCAGCCGTCCTCACCCCAGTTGTCGAGGATCTGCTTGGTCGCGTGGACCAGCAGCGGAACGGTGGCGTATTCCCACTTCTGCATCGGGCTCCCTCGTGGCATGGACACTTCGGGCACAGCCTACGGTCCGCCGCCCGGTCGAGGCGCCGGACGCTGCTCCGGCGCGGTCGACAGCTCCCCGCAGGGGCCCCGGTGGTCGTACGGCTGGGGGCACCGGGTGCGGTCGGGCAGCAGCAGATCGCAGAAGACCCGGTGCCTGTTGTTCTGGTCGTCGGCGGTCGACACCTCGGTCTCACCGGCGTCCAGCTCGGGCAGGAAGTTGAGCGAGGTGGCCACCCGGCCGGCCAGGGCGGTGGCCGCAGCCAGGTCGGTCACCCGGATCGGCAGGTGGATGACGTACCCCGGGTTCTCGTCGTCCCGGCCGGCGGTCGGCTCTGCCGAGGCGACCGGCGGCACCGGCCGCCGGTACCAACGCTCGTTGACGGGCGGCCGACCGGAGGAGCGTTCACCGGCCGTCCAGCCGCCCCCTCCGGACCCCGGCGGAAACTGCGTTCGGGGGGTGTTGTTCGTGTCGCGCATGCACTGCCTCCGGGCGTCGTACCTGGTCACGGCGCCGCCCGACGGTGCAGACCCGCTGCTCGCGGCTGTGTCGGGGCGTGCCGGAGCGACGGTAGGACCGGCGTATCGATCCATCAACACCGACGCGCACGCCCGGCGGCCTTCGGTCGCATTTGCGACACCCGAGCAGCGGGAATCCGATCGCGTCGCCCGCCCGCGAGACACCGACCTCTCGGCACCGGGCCGCCGGACCGCTACCCTTCCGGTCTGGACGGGCGCCCGGCCCGGCCGACCCGATCCCACGCTCACCGCCATCGCGGGGTGACGCCGTACCCCGGGGGACGCAATGACCCAGCCACCCGCCGGCGGCCCGACCGGCCCCACCATCCCTCCGGCTCAACCCGGTGCGTCCATCGGCCCGGGCGACCAGGGCCCGTCCACGCCCGGTTATCCCCCGTACCAGTCGAACCCGGGCCCGCCCCGGCGGCGCGGCCCCCTGACGGCCTCCCTCACCCTGGCGGTGGTGCTGCTGCTCTGCGCCGGTGGCGGTGTGGCCGCCTTCCTGACCCTGCGCAACGCCGAGTCCGGCGAGGGCGCGCCGGATCCGTCGGTGGCGGTCGACGACTTCCTCACCGCCGTGTATCAGGAGCGGGACTCGGCCAAGGCCGCCAGGATGGTCTGCAGCGCCGCCCGCGACCAGGCCCAGATCCGGACCAAGATCACCGAGATCGAGACGTACGTGTCGACCCACCAGAACCCCCGGTTCCGCTGGGACACCCCGACCGTGGACAACGAGACGGGTGACCGGGCCACGGTGACCACCACGGTGACGGTGACCACCGCCGACGAGAAGATCGCTGACCAGGATCTGCGCTTCACAGTGATCCGCCGCTCCGGCTGGTGGGTCTGCGAGGTCTCCTGAACCCGTCGGATGGATACGCTCGACGGGTGGGAGCAGCGCAGCGCCCGGCCGATCGGGCCGGCACCGATTGGCCCGCCCGCCTGCACGTGGTGACCGGCAAGGGCGGCACGGGCAAGACCAGCGTGGCGGCGGCCCTGGCCCTGGGACTGGCCGCGGGTGGGCGGCGCACACTGCTGGTCGAGGTGGAAGGGCGTCAGGGCATCGCCCAGCTCTTCGGCACCGAGCCGCTGCCGTACGCCGAACGGCACCTGGCCGACGCACCCGCCGGGGGTGAGGTGTGGGCGCTGGCCGTGGACGCCGAGGAGGCGCTGCTGGAATACCTGGACATGTTCTACAAGCTCGGGGCGGCCGGTCGGGCGTTGCGGAAGCTCGGTGCGATCGACTTCGCCACCACCATCGCGCCGGGCCTGCGCGACGTGCTGCTCACCGGCAAGGTCAAGGAGGCCACCACCCGCACGGCGGACCAGCGGCGGGTCTACGACGCGGTGGTGTTGGACGCCCCACCCACCGGTCGCATCGGCCGGTTCCTGAATGTGACCGCCGAGACCGCCCGGCTGGCCAAGGTCGGCCCGATCAAGACCCAGAGCGAGGGCGTCTCGGCCCTGCTGCGCTCGCCGATGACCGCGGTGCACGTGGTGACCCTGCTCGAGGAGATGCCGGTGCAGGAGACCATCGACGCGATCTCCGAGCTGACCTCGTTGGGCTTCGGAATGGGACGAGTGATCATCAACGGCAGCCGGCCGCCGCTGCCGTCGGGGCGTCCGGTCACCGAGGCGGAGCTGGCGCGTGGGCTACGCGCCGCCGGCCTCCCGGTCGACAAGCGGATCGTCTCCGGGCTGCACGACGAGGCACGCGACCAGGCGATCCGCCGGGAGCTGGAGGATTCGCTCCGGGCCGACCTGGTGGAGCTGGGCGTGCCCCTGGTCGAGCTGCCGTTGCTGCCCGACGGGGTGGACCGTGCCGGCCTGGACGTCCTCGCCAGGGCCCTCGTCGGCGGCGATTGACTCACACCTGGCCGCAGCCTGACACGCGGTCCCGGCCGGCCCGATACGCTCGATTGGTGCCTTCCGACAACGCCGCGCCGCCGCTGGACGTCGACCAGATCCTGGCCGATCCGGGCGTCCGGATCGTGGTCTGCTGCGGGGCCGGTGGGGTGGGCAAGACGACCACCGCCGCCGCGCTCGCGCTGCGCGCGGCGGAGCAGCACGGTCGCCGCACGGTGGTACTCACCATCGACCCGGCCCGGCGGTTGGCCCAGTCACTCGGCTTGACCGAGCTGGACAACACCCCCCGGCAGGTCAAGGGCATCGACGTCGAGTCCAGCGGCGGCGAGTTGCACGCCATGATGCTCGACATGAAGCGCACCTTCGACGACGTGGTGCTCGCGCACACCGACCCGGCGAAGGCGGCGGAGATCTTCGCGAACCCCTTCTACCAGGCGATGAGTTCCACCTTCTCCGGCACGCAGGAATACATGGCCATGGAGAAGCTCGGCCAGTTGCACGCCCGGGGCGAGTGGGACCTCATCGTGGTGGACACTCCACCGTCGCGCTCCGCGCTGGACTTCCTCGACGCGCCGGCCCGACTGTCGCGCTTCCTCGACGGCCGGATGCTGCGCATGTTGCTCGCCCCGGCGAGGACCGGTGGACGCAGCATGTTCAGCCTGGTCACCGCCTCCTTCGGGATGTTCTCCCGGGTCGTGCAGAAGGTGATCGGCACCCAACTGCTCACCGACCTGTCCGGCTTCGTGGCCGCGCTCGACTCGATGTTCGGCGGGTTCCGGCAGCGCGCGGAGCAGACGTACCGCATCCTTCAGGCGCGCGAGACGGCGTTCCTGCTGGTCGCGGCGCCGGAGCCGGACGCGGTCCGGGAGGCCGCCTACTTCGCCGGCCGATTGCGCGAGGAGCGGATGCCGCTCGCCGGTCTGGTGCTCAACCGGGTGCACCGCCCGGCGGTGCCCGAGTTGGGCGCGGCGGAGAGCCGGGCCGCTGCCGACCGGCTGGCCACGGCCGGTGGTCACGAGGGCACCGTCGAGGTGCTGCGGGCCCACGCCACCCTGGCCGAGCAGGCGGTACGCGAGCGGCAGGTGGCGGCGCGGTTCACCGAGACGTTCCCGCAGGTGCCGACGGTCTCGGTGACGGCGCAGCCCGCCGACGTGCACGACGTCGACGGGCTACGGACGATCGGCGCGGCGATCAGCCGCTCCTGAGTGCACCGGCGTCACGAGCTGGTGGTGGCGGCCAGGATCCGGTCCTTACCGGACTTTTCCTTGGCGTTCTTCTTCATCGCCGCCTCGAACATCTTGCGCCAGCTGGTGACCTGCGGGTGACGACGGAGCAGCGCCCGTCGTTCACGTTCGGTCATGCCACCCCACACGCCGAACTCGATTCGGTTGTCCAGCGCGTCGGCCAGGCACTCGTATCGAACTGGGCAGCTCCGGCAGATCCGTTTCGCCACGTTCTGTTCGGCGCCCTGTACGAACAACGCGTCCGGGTCCCCGTTCTGACACGCCGCCAGTGACGGCCAGTCAGTGATCATGCCCATCTGTACACGTCCCCCCTTGCTGCACTACCGACGCCGTCGCGGGCCAGCCGGCTGTTTCTCCCCCCGACGTCCGCGCGCGCCTTACCCCAAGGCAGCACGGACGACATGTGGCGCTGTCGCCGCCTCCATCATGCTCTGTAGTCGCCCGATTACGCAACGTTGTCGGCTAAATCCATCATTTCGGACACTCCCGACCTCTCGGGCCTGGGACCGCCGCTTACCCCACCGGAGTCCGAGAAAACGCTGCGGGCCGGGCCTCCCGGGGAGGAAACTCGGCCCGGATTCACGCAACCGGACACCGGTGCCACGCGTCTAGCACAACGAGGACGGCGCGCGCAGGAAATGGGGAAAAGACGCCGCAGCGCCCCTCGTTATCTGTTCGCGTACCCTGACGAGGTGACCTGGATGCGGAAACGTGACCACAACGTCCTGACCAACGCCGCATCGCTACTCATCTGTGGGCTGTTGGCTGGCGTGGTGGTCGCCGCTGCGGCCTTCCCCGCAGTGGCGATGTCGGGCCTGGCCGCGAAGGCCGGAGCGGATACCTTCGGCGCGTTGCCGAAGGAACTGACGATGGCCCGCGCTCCCCAGATCAGTTATCTGCTGGCGAAGGACGCCAAGACACCACTGGCCACGATGTACGACGAGAACCGGCGTGAGGTCAAGCTCGCGGACATCTCGCCGCACATGCAGAAGGCCATCATCGCCGCCGAGGACCACCAGTTCTACGAGCACAACGGGGTCGACCTCAACGGTGTCGCCCGGGCCTTCGTCAACAACAGCTCGGCGACCAACGACCGGCAGGGCGCCTCGACGCTGACCATGCAGTTCGTCCGGATGAGCATCGCGTACTCGGCCACCCACCCGGCCGACGTGATCGCCGCGACCGAGGACACCAGCGCCCGGAAACTGCGCGAGATGCGGTACGCGCTCCAGGTGGACAAGGAGATGTCCAAGGACGAGATCCTGGAGGCCTACCTCAACCTCGCCGCCTTCGGCAACGGCGCGTACGGCGTCTACGCCGCCAGCCAGGTCTACTTCAACAAGAAGCCCAAGGACCTGACGATCGACGAGGCCGCCATGCTGGCCGGCCTGGTCAAGGCGCCCAGCTCGTTCGACCCGACCACCGAGAGCGGCTACCCGCAGGCGGTCGCCCGACGTGACTACGTCATCGACAACATGGCCAAGATCGGCGCGATCAGCAATGAGGAGGCCGAGGCGGCCAAGGCCGTGAAGCTGAAGGTCCGGGACAAGCGGACGCCGAACGGCTGCGTGGCCACCAACAAGAACTCCTGGGGCTTCTTCTGCGACTACTTCTACCGCTGGTGGATGTCGCAGGAGACGTTCGGCTCGACCTCCTACGACCGGGAGCGGCGACTCAAGAGCGGCGGCTACACGATCGTCACCACGCTGGACAAGCAGGCACAGGAGGGCGCTGACAAGGCGGTCCGCAAGGCCAAGTCGGTCAACTCCAAGGAAGCCGTGATGGTCGCGGTGGTGGAACCCGGCACCGGTCGGGTGCGCGCGCTGTCGGTCAACCGCAACTTCAAGCTCGACAACCCGGAGAACCCGAAGAACAAGCCGCACAGCGATCCGAAGCAGCGGGACCGGGGCCGGCTCGGCAACTACCCGAACACGGTGAATCCCCTACTCACCGGCGGTGACGGGATCACCGGCTACCAGGCCGGCTCGGTGTTCAAGATCTACACCATCGTGGCCGCGTTGGAGAAGGGCATTCCGCTCAGCTACAACATCAACGCGCCGCAGCAGTTCAAGTCCGAATACATCATCAGCCCCAGCAGCGACGCCGCCTGCCCGGGCACGCACTTCTACTGCCCGACCAACTCGGACAAGAAGCCGGGCGGCGTGAAGGACATGCGCAGCGCCTTCTCGTCCTCGACCAACACGTACTTCGTACCGCTTCAGCAGCAGGTCGGCGCGGAGAACGTGGTCGACGTGGCCAAGCGCCTGGGCATCCAGTTCCGGGAGAGCGAGGACGCCAACATCGCCAACGACAAGGCGTCCGCGCACCAGTGGGGCGCGTTCACCCTGGGCGTGTCGCAGACCACCCCGCTGGAGCTGGCCAACTCCTACGCCACCCTGGCTGCGGACGGCAAGTACTGCGAGCCGATCCCGGTGCAGGAGATCCGCGACCTGGACGGCAACAAGCTGGACGTGGCCAACCCGCGCTGCGAGAAGCGATTCAGCACGGACGTGGCCCGGGCGGCCGTCGACGCGGCCCGCTGCCCGGTCGGCGACAACCCCTCCGGCGGCAGTTGCGGCAGCAGCCGTACGGCCGCCGAGGGGCGCGGCATCGTGGGCAAGCCGATCGCCGGCAAGTCCGGCACCACCGACGGCGAGAAGACCGCCTCCCTGGTCGCGATGACCAAGCAGTACGCGGTGGCCGGCATCATGGCCGACCCGGACTGGCCGCAGACCAACGTCAAGATGAAGCACAAGCCTGCGGACGGCATCAACCCGCCGGTCTTCGAGACGCTGCGCGACGCCATGAAGGGCAAGAAGGGGGAGAACTTCGACCCGCCCGGCAAGAAGATCTCCGAGGGTGACCAGCGCAGCATCCCAGGCGTCCGATGCATAAGCGTCGAACAGGCCAAGCAGCGCCTCTCCGGTGCCGGCTTCCAACCGATCGTCTCCGGCAGTCAGATCGCCTCGGAGTGCCCGGCCGGCACCGCCGCCGGCACCAGCCCGAGCGGTCGCACCATCAAGGGTGGCATCGTGACCATCCAGGTCAGCTCCGGCGGCGGAGGCGGCAACAACGGCGGCAACGGAAACGGCGGGCCAGGGAACGGCCCACCCAACGCGCCCGGTCGACCCGGAAACGACCGGAACGACTGAGCCGACAAGCAACTCCGCGAACGGGCGGGCACCCTCGGTGGGTGCCCGCCCGTTCGTTGTCGACCTCTCAGAACTGACGGTTCACGTCACAGGCCGAGCTGTCTGCGTACCTCCGTGGCGACCCGGCCCCCCTCGGCCCGGCCGGCCACCGCGGCCTGGGCCGCCTTCATCGCCGGGCCCATCTGCGCCTTGCCGGTGAACCCGCCCGCGGCGAGTGCCCCCGCCACCAGCTCGGTCAGCTCGGCGTCGGAGAGCTGCTTCGGCAGGTAGCGCTCCAGCACCTCACCCTCGGCGGTCTCCTTGGCGGCCTGCTCGGCGCGGCCCGCGTCGGCGAAGGCGGTCGCCGCCTCCCGGCGCTTCTTGGCCTCCTTGGTCAGCACGGCCAACACCTCGTCGTCGCTGAGCGCCCGCTTGGCCTTGCCGGACACCTCCGCGTTCCCCACGGCGGCCAGCGCCATCCGCAGCGTGGAGGTGGTCAGCTCGTCGCGGGCCTTCAGGGCGGCGCGCATGTCGGCGGTGAGACGGTCCTTCAGCGTGCTCATGGTCGGTCAAACTACCCTGATCGGCATGGGAAAGCGCACACTATTCCGGCTCGCGACCGCGACCGTCGCGACGGGCGCCGCCGCGCTGGCGTACGCGTCACTCGTCGAGCGCAACATGTTCACCCTCCGCCGCTTCGATGTCCCGGTGCTGCCGACCGGCACCGAGCCGCTGCGCGTGCTGCACATCTCCGACCTGCACATGACCCCCAACCAGGTACGCAAGCAGCAGTGGGTGGCGTCGCTGGCCGCCCTCGACCCCGACCTGGTCGTGGTGACCGGGGACAACATGGCCCACCCGGGGGCGGTGCCGGGCGTGCTCCGCGCGCTGCAACCCCTGCTCGACTACCCGGGCGCCTTCGTCTTCGGCTCGAACGACTACACCGGCCCGGTCTGGAAGAATCCGTTCACCTACTTCCTGCCCGACCGGGAGTACCACGAGGGCGTCGAGCTGCCCTACGAAGACCTGCGTGAAGTGCTCACCGGGGCCGGCTGGACGGACCTGAACAACCGACGCAGCCAGGTGAAGGCGGGCGGCCGGGCGATCGACATGGTCGGGGTCGACGACCCGCACATCGAACGGGACGACTACCCCTCGGTGGCCGGCCCGGTCGACACCACGGCGGACCTCTCCATCGCCCTGACCCACTCGCCCGAGCCGGCGCTGCTCGACGAGATGGCCGCCGACGGCTTCGGGCTGCTGCTCGCCGGCCACACCCACGGCGGCCAGGTCTGCGTACCGGGGTTCGGGGCGCTGGTGACCAACTGCGGCCTGCCCAGATCGATGGCGAAGGGCCTGCACCGCTGGCCCGGCTCGGACTCCTGGCTGCACGTCTCCGCCGGCCTCGGCACCCACCCGACCGCCCCGGTCCGCTTCGCCTGCCCGCCCGAGGCCAGCCTGCTCACCCTGATCCCGCGCTGACCTTGATCGGCTTTGCCGGGGGTACCGAGTTTGACCCTCCGGACGGGTGGGCTACTATTTGTCGGCACGCCTCGGGGTGTGGCGCAGCTTGGTAGCGCGCTTCGTTCGGGACGAAGAGGTCGTCGGTTCGAATCCGGCCACCCCGACCAGGTAAGAGGGCACACCCTATCGACGGGTGTGCCCTCTAGTGCTTAGTACAGCACCGGCCGTTACCGCAGGCTCTCCCCCAGGCGCTTTAGCGCCACCCAGGGTCGGCACCCGGCCGGGTGGCAACCCGGCCCGCCCGTGGCCCGCTGATGCAGCTTGATCCACTTGTCGTGGACGACCTCACGGGTCGGGCCGCTTGCGAGCGACTTCGCCTTGCAGGCTGCGGACTACTGCACCTGGGCTGTCACGAGGAAGCGTGAGCCAGCGGGACGAGGACGTAACGCGGATCCGGGCAGCCTTGTCGGCGTACGACATCGGGCGTGACCGGCCAGCGCCGGTGCTGCCGGCCGACCGAATGGCCCGGCACGTCGCGTACGCCTGGACTGTCCTTCAGCATGCTCGCTATCCGCAGGTGGTCGAGCTGCTGCCGAGCCTGCTGGGCGGCCTGCAGCGCGGCTGCGCCCGGGACCCGGCGGCGGGCCGGGCCGCAGTGGTGGAGGCGTACCGGTTGACGGCGGCGTTGTTGGTGAAGCTGGGCGAGACCGATCTGGCCTGGCTGGCTGCCGATCGGGCGATGGCTGCCGCTGCCGGTGAACCGGTGTTGGTGGCGGGTGCGGCGGTGCAGCTCGGGCAGGTGTTGCGGTCCTCGGCGCGGGTGCGCTTCCGGCGCTGGAAGAAGTAAAGCGGTGGAGTACAGCAACCGACCGGAACGAGCGCCACCAGGCCGGATGACCTCGCATGACACCCGACCGGGCCGGCCTGCCGCCAGTTCGGGACGAAGTGGTCGTCGGTTCGGATCCGGCCACCCCGATGAGGTGTGACAGTGCGTTCTGGGCTGCCCTTCGACGTCTCCGCACGGTGCAGGCTGGCCCGATGCCCGGTAGCCTGGGGCGAGTGCGGATCATCGCGGTTCTGGCCGTCTTCGTCGTCGTGCTGGCCGCCGTCCTGCTGGTCGCCATGGTGGTGACGGCCGGAGCCCGACGCCGCCGCCACACTCTTGAGTCGTCCGCCCGCTGGGCGGTACGCCACTACGCCATTCCGGGGCGCGGGCACACAGTCGTCGCGGTCGCTCTGACCGACGCGGACGGCCGGATTCACAATGAGCACGTGGTCGCGCGCATCCCGGACGGCGCTCAGGACTGGCAGCGCGACTTCATCGCGGCCCGGCAGGAGGCCGAGGAGCGCGCGTTCCACCTCAACAGCGACCGCCCGCCGATCGAGGGCTGAACCGACGGGTCACCACCAGCTGGGATAGTGCCGCAGCACCCGTTCCGCCGGCTCCGGCGGCTTCGACCGCCGCTCGCGCCACGCGCTGACGATGCCGGGGCCGTACAGCAGGAAGCCGGCACCGATCATGATTGCTGACACCGTCTTGTCCGGCCAGCCGGACCAGAGGCCGATGCCGGCCACGAGCCAGACGAGTACCCCGAGGCCGATCAGTACTGTCCTGAGCCGGGGTCGTCGCATGGCGCCAGCCTAGGCCGGGCGCGAAAGGCGGGCCCCCTCGTTAAGAGGGGGCCCTTCCTATGCAAAATCCGTTAACAAGGGCCCCTTCCTTACAGCTCCTACACCTCCTTGCACCGTCAGCAGGTGGTGTAGCCCTTGCCCTTCTTCCAGGAGCACTTGTCGATCAGCTTGCCGCTGGCGTTGCGCAGGTAGGCGGTGTCCCCGGTGTTGTTCCAGATGTAGTTGCCCGAGCCCCAGTAGCGGGTGCGGGCGGTGTTGGTGCCCTTGCCGGTACGGATCACCACGCTCTTGCCCTTGGCGAGCTTGAAGTTCCCGGTGAACGTGTAGACGTGGTTGGCCTTGTCGCGCAGCGTCCAGTTCTTCAGGTTGATGGTGCGTGCCCGCCGGTTGGTCAGCTTCACGTACTCGGCGTTGAGGCTGGCCTTCGACCAGTCGTCCCGACCCGGCGAGTCGTAGTAGACCTTCGTGATCTCGATGGCCGGGGTGGCGGCCTGCGCCGGAGCGGCCACCGCCAGCGAACCGCCCACCGCCATGGTGAGCGCAGCCACGATCCCGATGAGCCTTCTCGTCATGCGTGTTACCCCCACTGAAGGCGCCGTGATTTCGGCGCGTCTCGGTCACGCCGACGCGTGACGGAGCGAGGTTAACGGCATGCTGCGGGTACGTGAACACGCCTGGGCGCCATGTCACCGATTACGGCCGGGCGGCCGGCCAACAGCGGCCGGCCGGCCCCGAGCCAGCGACCAATCCGGATGCCTCGGCCCGACCCCGGTCCGGCAGCGACTGACCGAAGGTCCGCCTCGGCCACGCGTTCCGGTGCCCATTGTGGACGAGTGGTTCGGGTCAGAAGCCGCAGGTCGGGCCAGCGGCATGGCTGACCTGCACGGTGTGCGTGACACATCCGTCGCCGGTCACCCGGTGCAGCAGCAGCGCGGTGGGCTCGGTGACCCAACCGATCCGCTCGTCGCCGCTCATGGTCAATGTGGCCTGCCGCAGGGTGCTCGGCGCGACGGTGAGCACCGTGCCGGCGAAGGCGGCGGTCACCGGTCGGTGCAGGTGCCCGGCGGCCACGCGTACCACGTGGGGGTGCCGGCGGATCACCTCGGCGAGCGCGTCACCGTCGGCGAGCCGGATCACGTCGGCGGCCGGGATGCCGACCTCGATCGGCGGGTGGTGCAGGCAGACGATGGCCGGCACCTCGGGTCGGGCGGTGAGTGCCCCATCGAGCCAGTCGAGTTGTTCGTCGCCGAGCCGCCCGCCGTTCGTGCCGGGCACCAGCGAGTCGAGCACCATCACGGTCGCCCCGGCATGGTCGACCTGGTAGTACGCCGAGAAGCCGCCACCCAGCCACGGCGTGCCGCCGAAGGCGTCCAGCAGTGACTCCCGATCGTCATGGTTGCCTGTGGTCAGGTGCACCGGCAGCGGGAACCGGCCGAGCAGTTCCCGCAGCACTGCGTACTCGTCGGGTCGACCGTGGTCGGCCAGATCACCGGTGATCACCACGCAGTCCGGCCGGGGGTTGAGCGCGAGCACCCGGCCGAGCGCGCGGTGCAGCCCGGCGGCCGGCTCGGCCCCGAGCAGGCCGGTGATCAGGTGCGGATCGCTGAGGTGGGCGATGAGCATCGGGCCTCCAGTCGACCAGGGATCTCCACGCTAGACCGGTAGCCGGCCGGGCGGCATCCACAACCTGTGGATAGCACATGTGTACGAAGGTCGCCGCCCCTGCCGCTGAGTACGCTTGATCGGCGACCCGGCATCGGCCGGGACCACCTCCGACCTGGAACGACGTGCGAGTGGATCATCAGCGAGTCATCCGTGACGTCACGGCCCGCCTGCCCCTGGCGTCGACCGTCGCCGAGGCGTGCCAGACGGCGGTCGACGCCCTCGCCCAGTTCACGCCCGCCACCATCGCCGTCCTGCTGCATGTAAACGATCGGCTCCGCTGCGTCGCCGCCACCGGGTCCTGGCAGGTCTTCGCCACCGTGGCACCGGACGCCGGGATCGTCGGCCGGGTGCACAGCGGCGGCAGGTCGGCCGTCGTCCCGGACGTCAGCGCCGACCCCGACCACATCCCGGTACGCCCCGACGTCATCGCCGAGGTGTGCGTACCGGTGCTGGACCCGGCGGGCCGGCCGGTCGGCGTACTCGATCTGCAATGGATCGCCCCCGCCGACCTCGCGTGGTGGCGGACCACGGCCGAACGGGTCGCCGCTCGGCTCGGCGCCCGGATCATGGCCCTCGGCGGCCCGGCGGAGAGCCGCAGCGAGAAGCTGCTGCGGCACGCCACGGCGATGACCGCCGCCAGCACCGAACGGGAGCTGCTCTCCGCCGCGATCCGGGCGGCCCGGGACGTGTCGACCCTCGCTGCGGCCGTCCTGGTGCTCTGCGGTCGCAGCGGTCCCCGGCTCGCCGCCCCGCCGGTGGCGCCCGGCGAGTTGGAGGCCCGGATCCGCGCCGAGTTGACCGAGGCGGGGCCGACCGCGCTGCGCCGGATCGTCGAGCGGGTCCATCGGTACGGTGCCGGCTACACGGTCGGGGAGGCCGGTCACCCGCCCACCGTCGAACACGAGCCCCTGGTCCGGGCCGGCGTACGCACGCTTGTGGCGGTCCCGGTCGGGCCGGCCGACGGTGGCGCGGTGCTGCTGGTCGCCGACGAACGGCTGCGGCGGCCGGATCCGGCCACGGTCAACCTGATGGAGTTGCTCGCCGGTCAGGCGTGGAGTTGCCTGGACCGGCTGCGCACCCTGGACCGGCTACGCGAACAGGCCAGCTCCGACCCGCTCACCGGGTTGCGGCACACCGGCCCGTTCGGGCAGCGGATCGCGCACGCCACCCCCGGACGCACCGCGCTGCTGGCGATCGACGTGGACGGCTTCAAGAGCGTCAACGACACGTACGGCCACCAGGCGGGTGACCGGGTGCTTGTCGGTCTGGCCCGGGCCCTGGAGGGTGCGCTGCGCCAGGGGGACGAGTTGTACCGGATCGGTGGTGACGAGTTCGTCGCGGTGATCGAGGTGAGCCGGCCCGAGGAGGCCGTCCGGGTCGCCGAGCGGCTCACTGCGGCGGCCCGCCGGATCGGCCGTACGATAAGCGTCGGCGTCGCCCTCCCCCGCCCCGGCGAGTCGCCCGAGCTGACCCTACGCCGCGCCGACCAGGCTCTCTACGCGGTCAAACGCCAGGGTCGCGACGGCGTCCACCTCTCCGCCGCCTAACTGAGGTCCTTGGCGAGGAGTTCGGCGATCTGGGCGATGTTGAGGGCTGCGCCCTTGCGGAGGTTGTCGCCGGTGACGAAGAAGTCCAGCGCGCGAGGGTCGTCGAGGGCGCGGCGGATCCGGCCGACCCAGGACGGATCGGTACCGACCGCGTCGATGGGCATCGGGAACTCTCCGGCCGCCGGATCGTCCACCACGATCACCCCGGGAGCGTTGCGGAGCACCGCGCGGGCCCCGTCGACGTCGATCTCGGTGGCGAAGACGGCGTGCACCGCGACCGAGTGGCCGGTCAACACCGGCACCCGTACGCAGGTGGCGGAGACCTTGAGGTCGGGCATCCCAAGGATCTTGCGCGACTCGTCGCGCAGCTTCATCTCCTCGGACGACCAGCCATCGTCGGTAAGCGAGCCGGCCCACGGCACCACGTTGAGCGCCAGCGGGGCGGGGAACGGGCCGAGTTCGTCACCGACCGCCTGCCGCACGTCGCCGGTACGCGAACCGAGCGTCCGGTCGCCGGCCACCTTGGTCAGCTGGTTGTGCAGGGTGTCCGCGCCGGCCTGGCCCGCTCCGGAAACCGCCTGGTACGAGGCGAGCACCAGCTCACGCAGCCCGTACTCGTAGTGCAGCGGCGCGACCGCAATGATCATCGCAAGGGTGGTGCAGTTCGCGCTGGCGACGATGCCGCGTGGCCGGTCACCCACCTGCTCGGGATTGATCTCCGGCACCACAAGCGGTACGTCCCGGTCCATCCGGAAGGCGCCGGAGTTGTCCACCACGATCGCGCCCCGGCGTACCGCTATCGGCGCCCAGCGCAGGGCGACCTCGTCCGGTACGTCGAACATCGCGACGTCCACCCCGTCGAGCGCCTCCTCGGAGAGCGCCTGGACGGTCAACTCCTCGCCCCGGCACCGCACCTTTCGCCCGACCGACCGCTCCGAGGCCAGCAGGCGGATCTCGCCCCAGACGTTGCGACGCCCGGTGAGCAGCGCACACATCACCGCCCCGACGGCGCCCGTCGCCCCGACCACGGCCAGGGTGGGCAGCCTGGCCACGGACGCTACCGCCCCGTCCCCGCGTACACCACGACTTCGGTGTCACCGCCGAGGTCGAACGCCTCGTGGATGGCGCGGACCGCCGCGTCGAGGTCGGAGTCCCGGCAGACCACGGAGACCCGGATCTCCGAGGTGGAGATCATTTCGATGTTCACGCCGGCCTGGCCCAGCGCCGCGAAGAAACCAGCGGCCACCCCCGGGTGCGACCGCATCCCGGCACCGATGAGCGAGACCTTGCCGACGTGGTCGTCGTAGAGCAGGCCCTTGAAGTTGACCGATTCCTGGATCTTGCTGAGCGCGCTCATCGCGGTGGGGCCGTCGGCCTTCGGCAGGGTGAAGGAGATGTCCGTGCGGCCGGTGCCCTCGGTGGAGACGTTCTGCACGATCATGTCGATGTTGATCTCGGCACCGGCGACGGTGTCGAAGATGCTGGCCGCAGCGCCCGGCTCGTCGGGCACCCCGACAATCGTGATCTTGGCCTCGCTGCGGTCGTGAGCCACTCCGGTGATCAGTGCCTGCTCCACAGGAAGCTCCTCCATCGATCCGGTGACCATGGTGCCGGTGTTTGTCGAGTATGACGAACGGACGTGGATCGGCAGCCCCGCCCGGCGGGCGTACTCCACGCTGCGCAGGTGCAGCACCTTCGCACCGCAGGCGGCCAGCTCCAGCATCTCCTCGTAGGTGATCTGCTTGATGTGCCGGGCGTTGGGCACGATGCGCGGGTCCGCGGTGAAGACGCCGTCCACGTCGGTGTAGATCTCGCACACGTCAGCCCGGAGCGCGGCGGCCAACGCCACGGCGGTGGTGTCCGATCCACCCCGGCCCAGCGTGGTGACGTCCTTGGTGTCCTGCGAGACACCCTGGAACCCGGCCACGATGACCACGGCGCCCTCGTCCAGCGCCCCCTTGAGCCGTCCCGGGGTGACGTCGAGGATCCGCGCCCGGCCGTGCACCGAGGTGGTGATCACACCCGCCTGCGAACCGGTGAAGGACCGGGCCTCGTAGCCCAGGTTGTGAATCGCCATGGCGAGCAGTGCCATGGAGATCCGCTCCCCGGCGGTGAGCAGCATGTCCAGTTCCCGGCCGGGGGGCAGCGGACTCACCTGGTTGGCCAGGTCGAGCAGCTCATCGGTGGTGTCGCCCATCGCGGAGACCACGACGACCACGTCGTCGCCGGCCTTGCGGGCCGCGACGATCCGTTCGGCCACCCGCTTGATCCGCTCCGCGTTGGCGACGGAGGATCCGCCGTACTTCTGCACCACGAGTGCCACGACGGCGCACTCCCTCCCGGTTGCCCTGTGAGCGTGCCGACGCCGCCGGCACTCAGGCTGAGCGTGTCGACGCCACCGACACTCACGCTGAGCGTGTCGACGCCGCCGACACCGGGGCCGGCGGCGCGGGTCGGACGCCCTCAGGGTATCGGGCCGGTCTGACCGCCGGGTCAGGTGATCCCACGATCCGGCCCGCGCGACCGCAGGAGGTGGCCCGCGACACGCCGGAAACGTCGGCGTTCGGCGAGAGGTGTCCTCAAGCGGTCCACAACGCCGAGAATGGCCGGGTGTACGACCACCGTCCCGCCCGGCACCGGCCCGTCCCGCTCACCCCCGTGCCGGCGCGCGCCCTACCCACCCCGCGCGCCCGTGCCGCGCAGGCCCGTGCGCTGCCCACCCGGCTCGCGCGTGCCCTGCCCGCTCCGTTCGTGCTGGCGCTGCCCGTGTTCTTCGCCGGCTGCTCCGCCGATCCGCCCGCCGAACCGCCGCCGCCCCCGAGCACCGCGCCCCGGCCGGTGGGGATGGACGCGGCCCGCGACGAGCTGGCCGCGCTCGCCGCTGCGGCCCAGGATCGGCACCTGGTCGCGCGCTACACGTTGCGGGTCGACGGGGCCGACGCTCGCCTCATCACCGTGACCAGCGCCAACGACGGCAGTTGGCGGGTGGACATCCCGGGCGGCGCGCTCGGCGGCGCCGCGGACATCTCGCTCGCCGCGACGGCCGACGGGTTGTTCCAGTGCGCGCTGCCCTCGCCGACCCGCCCGGAGCCGGCCGGTTGCGTACGCCTCGGTGACCGGGACGACACCCTGCCGCGCCGGCTCGACCCCCGGGTGCAGCACCCGTTCACCGACTGGTTGGACGTGCTGACCGACCGGCGCGCCCCGCTCTCCGTCTCGCCGGCCGCGGCACCGCCCGGAGCGACCGGCTCCTGCTACTCGGTGGAGACCACCGCGGCCTCCATCAACCCCCCGTTGGACGTGGGGATCTACTGCTTCGACACCGACGGGACCCCGACCGCGGTACGCGCGGCCTTCGGCACGCTGACGCTTGCCGCACCGCCCGAAGCCGCCCCGGCCACGGTGCAACTGGCCGGGCCGGTGATCGACGGCGAGCCGCTCGGCATGGCGGCACCGCCGGTCGACCCGTGGGCTTCACCGGAACCGGGAGCCCCGGCGGACCCGGGAGCACCCGGCGACCCACGGGCACCGACTGACGGCCAGCCCGGTGGCCCGGAGCCGGGCACCCCAACGCCCTGACCACTTGTTGCGTTACGGGTGTCGTTGCCCACATCCGGCCACCCCAGCCAGCTCGGCAAATCGCCCATACGGGACTGTTTACGCATGACGGACCTCACCCCGTTGCTCGCCTTCCGCTGGAGCCCGCGGTCCTTCGACCCGGGTGCCGAGTTGAGCCGGACCGAAGCGGCGACGCTGTTGGAGGCCGCCCGGTGGGCGCCCTCGATCGACAACCGGCAGCCCTGGCGGTTCGCCCTCGGGCATCGCGACGACGACACCTTCAAACGGCTCCTGGTCAACCTGCCCACCGCCGACCAACGCTGGGCCGGCCGGGCCAGCGCGCTGCTGCTCGCCGCGTACTCCCGGACCGGTCACCCGTTCGCGGCGTACGACCTGGGCCAGGCAGTGGCCCACCTGACCGTGCAGGCCACCGCGCTCGGGCTGCACGTACGCCAACTGACCGACCTCGACCACGCCGGCCTGGCCGCCGATCTCGACCTGCCCGACGAGCTGCGACCGTACGTGGTGGTCGCGGTCGGGCAACTGGGCGATCCACTGAGCCTGCCGGCCGAACTGGTGGCCGACGAGACGGCGTTACGCCACCGGCGCCCCCTGGCCGAACTCGTGTTGAGCTGCGCGGACGCGACGCAGTGACCGAAGGGTGCGAATTCCGTCTCAGAGTCCGGACCCGGCTTCCCAGATCCCGCCCCATCACGTAGGGTCACCCTGTCATGTGGCAGGCGCACCTTCTCCTTGGTCGCCGCGACGAGGCCTGACGGCCGGCACCTCGTCGCGGAGTTGAACCGCGCCGCCAGCACTGTCCCGGATCTTTCCGCTCGGCATCCGCTGCCGACATCCACTGCTGACGCCACATGACCACAGGAGAACTCCGCCATGGCTCACCCAGCCGGCACCACCGACGTCGAGTCCGATCCCATCGCCCGGCAGCGTCCCAGCCAGATGCCGTTCCGCCGGTACCAGCCGTACCAGCAGCAGTTCCGGATCGACCTGCCGGACCGCACCTGGCCCACCCGCCACGTGACGGCTGCGCCGCGCTGGTGCGCGGTCGACCTGCGCGACGGCAACCAGGCGCTTATCGACCCGATGTCGCCGGAGCGTAAGCGCCGGATGTTCCAGCTCCTGGTCCAGATGGGCTACAAGGAGATCGAGGTCGGCTTCCCGTCGGCCAGCCAGACCGACTTCGACTTCGTCCGGCAGCTGATCGAGCAGGATCTGATCCCCGAGGACGTCACGATCCAGGTGCTGACCCAGTGCCGGGAACACCTGATCGACCGGACCTTCGAGTCGCTGCGCGGGGCACGCCGGGCAATCGTGCACTTCTACAACTCCACCTCGACGCTCCAGCGCCGGGTGGTGTTCGGGCTGGACCGCGACGGCATCACCGACATCGCCACCAGCGGGGCCCGGCTCTGCCAGAAGTACGCCGAGATCCACACCCCGGACACCGAGATCCTCTACGAGTACTCGCCCGAGTCCTACACCGGCACCGAGCTGGAGTACGCGCTGGAGGTCTGCTCGAAGGTCATCGAGGTGATCGACCCGACGCCGGGCCGCAAGCTGATCATCAACCTGCCGGCCACCGTCGAGATGGCCATGCCGAACGTGTACGCCGACTCGATCGAGTGGATGCACCGGCAGCTGCCCCGCCGGGACAGCCTGGTGCTCAGCCTGCACCCGCACAACGACCGGGGCACCGGGGTGGCCGCCGCCGAACTGGGGCTGCTGGCCGGCGCGGACCGGATCGAAGGCTGCCTCTTCGGCAACGGCGAGCGCACCGGCAACGTCGACCTGGTCACCCTGGGCCTGAACCTCTTCTCCCAGGGCATCGACCCGATGATCGACTTCTCCGACATCGACGAGATCAAGCGGGCCGTGGAGTACTGCAACCAGCTGCCCGTGCACGAGCGGCACCCGTACGCCGGCGACCTGGTCTACACCGCCTTCTCCGGCTCCCACCAGGACGCCATCAACAAGGGCTTCACCGCGCTCGCCGCCGACGCGGCAGCGGCCGGCGTACCGGTCGAGGAGTTCGCCTGGGCGGTGCCCTACCTGCCGATCGACCCGAAGGACCTGGGCCGCAGCTACGAGGCGGTGATCCGGGTCAACTCGCAGTCCGGCAAGGGCGGCGTCGCGTACATCATGAAGACCGAGCACCAGCTCGACCTGCCGCGCCGGCTCCAGATCGAGTTCTCCGGCGTGGTGCAGCAGGTCACCGACCACGACGGTGGCGAGGTCGACCCGGCCACCATGTGGCACATCTTCGCCCGCCACTACCTGCTCGACCACCAGACCGACCCGACGACCACCCTGGCCGACTACACCATCGGCACCGCCGACGGGAAGGTGGAGATCACCGCACAGGTCGGTGTGGCCGGCGAACAGCACACCGTCACCGCCATCGGCAACGGTCCCATCGATGCCTACGTCAACGCGCTCGCCTCGGCCGGGGTGACGGTACGCGTGCTCGACTACCACGAGCACGCGCTCTCCTCCGGCGGCGACGCCCAGGCCGCCGCGTACGTCGAGTGCCAGGTCGGCGACCGTACGGTCTGGGGTGTCGGCGTGGACGCCAACATCGTCACCGCCTCCATCAAGGCGGTCACCAGCGCCGTCAACCGCACCGCAGCAACAGCGTAGGTCTTGCGGGTAAGGAAGGGCCCCCTTTTAACGCCTCGTGCATAGCAGGGGCCCCTTATTAACAGACGCCTGTTAATAAGGGGCCCCTCCTTCGCCGCACGCTCAGCGATGCCTCAGGTGCCCAGCCGGCAGTCAGCGCGCGACGCTGCCCATCAGTCCCTCAAGGTCGTGTTCGCGCGAACCGTTCGGCCAGCCCTACGGCTGGGCCGTCGAACACAGCGGAGAGATCCAGGCCTGCCAGCGGGCGTACGGCTCGCCATCCCGGCGTTCCTCACCATCGTGCGGATCGCGCCCAACTCCCGTTCGTCCGCCGGGGGCAACAGGAAGACGACGCCGGGGCCGGCGCTCAACCGCCCGTCCATTGATGTCGATGTGCAGGTCAAGCGCAATGGCGTGGACGAGCTGATCACCGAGTTTGGTGCAGTCAACCGATCAACCGGGTCAGTCCGCCGGCGGACGGGCGGGACGGTGCACGAGCAGGGCGGCGGTCACCGCACCCACGAGCAGCAGCCCGGCGCACCAGAGCAGGGCACCCCGGTACGCGCTGGTCAGCTCGGCGCGTTGCTCGTACCCGGTGCCGGAGAGCCCGACCAGCAGCGGTAGGGCGGCCACCGCCAGCAGACCACCGACCCGGGAGGCGGCGTTGTTGAAGCCGCTCGCCACCCCGGCGAAACGGTCGGCGACGGCGGCCAGGACGGAGGCGGTCAGCGGCGCCACCACCATGGTCAGTCCGGCGCCGAAGAGTGCCACGCCGGGCAACACCTGGCTCCAGTACGACGCACCCGGCCCGACCGTGCGCAGCATCAGCAGACCGGCGGCGGCCAGCACCGGCCCCACGGTCAGCAGCAGCCGTGGCCCGATCTTCGCCGAGAGTGCCCCGGCACCGGGCGAGCCGACCAGCAGCAGCACGGTCATCGGCAGCAGGGCCAGCCCGGTGCGGAAGGCCGACCAGCCGACCACGTTCTGGAGATAGACGGCGAAGAAGAAGGTGAACCCGCCGAGCGCGGCGTAGACCAGCACGGTGAAGATGTTCAGCACCGAGAACAACCGGCTGCCGAAGAGTTCGGTGGGCAGCATCGCGGTCTCGCCACGGCGCCGCTCCACCAGCACGAACACCACCGCGGCGAGCACCGCCACCACGGCCGACAACACCACCGGCAGCGAGTACAGGCCCCGACCGGGCGCGTCGACCAGGGCGTACGTGACACCGGCCAGGGCGAGCGCGCCGAGCAACGCACCGGCCACGTCGAAGCGGCGCGGCCCTCGGCCGGCCGCCCGGGTACGGCTGGCGCTCTCGTCCCGGCTCTCCGGCACCCAGCGGACGGTGGCCAGCAGCACCAGCCCAGCCAGCGGCACGTTCAGGAAGAAGATCCAGCGCCAGGAGAGCGCGTCGATCAGCCAGCCTCCGACGAACGGGCCGAGCGCGGTGGAGACGCCGGAGAGGCCCGACCAGGCCCCGATCGCCTTGGCCCGGTCATCGGGATGGAAGGTGGATTGCAGCAGGGACAGCGAGCCCGGGGTGAGCAGGGCCCCGCCGGCGCCCTGGAGGAAGCGCGCCGCCACCAACCAGTCGGTACGCAGGGCCAGCCCGCAGAGCACCGAGGCGATCGTGAACCAGACCACTCCGATCAGGAAGATCCGCCGCCGCCCGAAGCGGTCGCCGAGCGCCCCGCCGAGCAGCACGAACGCCGCGAGCGTGAGCAGGTACCCGTTGACCGTCCACTGTAGCCCTGCAACGGAGGCACCGAGGTCGGCACCGAGCCGGGGCAGCGCCACGTTGACCACGGTGCTGTCCAGGAACACCATGCCGGAGGCGAGTACGGCGGCGGCCAGGGTGCCCCGACCGGCGGCGGTTCCCAGCCGGACTGCGGAGGCTGTTTCGGACATGGCTTCCAATCTGCCGTGCAGCATGTGCCAGACACCGCGAAACGCCGAAACCGCGTCCGGGTACTGTGCGGGATCGCCGCAAGCCCGCAAGCTGGAGAGGTGTCGTCTGTGCGTACCAGATTAGGACCTCGCGCCCTGGGGGCGCTCGCGCTCGTCGCGGCGCTCACCCTCGGCGCGGCCGGATGTGTCCCCTTGGAGGAGGAGCCGCAGGAGCTGCCGAGCAGCGACGGTGGCTCCATCACCCAGATGCTCTCCCAGCTCACCGTGGCCGAGGCCGGCGCGATGCGCGGCTACAGTCGCAGCCGGTTCCCGCACTGGCGCAAGACCGGCCAGAACTGTGATGTGCGGGACACCGTCCTGGAGCGCGACGGCAAGGACATCAAGCACTCCGGCTGCAACGTGGTGGGCGGCCGGTGGGAAAGCGTCTACGACGGACGCAGCTTCACCGATCCGTCCAGTGTGGATATCGATCACATGGTTCCGCTCGCCAACGCTTGGCGCTCCGGTGCTGACGAGTGGGACGACTCGAAGCGCGGCGACTTCGCCAACGACCTGGATCGGCCGCAGCTCTTCGCGGTTTCCGCCTCCTCCAATCGGGCAAAGGGTGACCAGGATCCGTCCCAGTGGAAACCACCAAACCGGTCATACTGGTGCCAGTATGCCGGCGACTGGGTGGCGGTGAAGCATCACTGGCAGCTGACGGTGACCAGTGCCGAGAAGGCCACGCTGACCGAAATGTTGGAGGGCTGCACATGGGAGAGCAAGCCGTAACCGGCTCCGGCGACGCCCCGGCGCCCGAGACGCCGGATGCCGGCGCAGCGGATGCCACAGCGGACGGCGCAGCGGACGGCGCAGCGTCGGCCGGCAGCCCACCAGCCGGCCCGGCCACGGCCGGAATGACCGCGGACGGCGCCGCCGCTGGCGAGGTGGAGGTCCCGGGCGCCGGGATGACGGCCGACGCCGGGGGCGCCACCGGGCCGCAGAGCCGGACCACCGACATCGTGCCGGGGCCGGGCGGCGTGATGACCGACGAGGTCGGGGTGGTCACCGGCGAACTGACGCTGCGCACCGAGTTCGCCGATGGCCAGGTCACCCTCCGCGTGCAGTACAAGGACGCCGACGAGTGGTACGCGGTCACCGGCGGCACCGCGCCGCTGAACGACGCCGCCGGGTTGGACGCGGTGCACAGCATCGCCGTCGGCCTGCTGAACCGTCCCGAGGGCTGAGCGCGTCCCTGCGCCGAAGGTGCGCGGGGGCGCTCAGCCCTGTACCGGCCTGCACGTGTTAAAAGGGGGCCCTTCCTCTACCGCAGGCGTTAATAGGGTGCCCTTCCTTACACGAAGGAGCCGGGTTCGCTGGGGGCGGAGACAACGCCGGGCTCCTCGCCCTCGCCCTGCGGGCGGACGATCTCCACCTGCACCTTGTGCGGGCGCAGTTCGCCACTGGCGATCTGCTCGGCGAAGTGGCAGGCGACCCGGCTCTCGCCGACCTCGCGCAGCGCCGGACGCTCGTCGGCGCAGCGCGTCGGCTGCGTCCACGGGCACCGGGTGTGGAAGCGGCAGCCGGACGGCGGGTTGGCCGGCGAGGGCAGGTCCCCGGCGAGCAGGATGCGCTCCCGCCGGTCCTCCACGTCCGGGTCCGGCACCGGCACCGCCGACATCAGCGCCCGGGTGTACGGGTGCAGCGGTTCGGTGTAGAGCCGGTCGCTCGGTGCCTCCTCGACCAGACCACCCAGGTACATCACGCCGACGGTGTCGGAGATGTGCCGGACCACCGCCAGATCGTGCGCGATCACCAGGTAGGTCAGGCCGAGGTTCTCCTGGAGTTCGTCGAGCAGATTGATCACCTGGGCCTGGATCGACACGTCCAGGGCGGAGACCGGCTCGTCGGCGACGATCAGATCCGGCCCGAGCACCAGCGCGCGGGCGATGCCGATGCGCTGCCGCTGGCCGCCGGAGAACTCGTGCGGATAGCGGGAGAGTGCCCAGCGGGGCAGGCCGACCTTGTCCAGCGTCTCGGCGATGATCTTCCGGCGTTCGTCCCGGTTGCCGCCGATGCCGTGCGTGTGCAGACCCTCGGTCAGGATCGACTCGACGTTCTGCCGCGGATCGAGGCTGGACATCGGATCCTGGAAGATCATCTGCATCCGCCTGCGCATCTCGCGCAGCCTGCCGGCCGGCAGCGTGGTCAGCTCGACGCCGTCGAAGCTCACCTCACCGGTGGTGGGCGGGGTGAGTTGGAGCAGCGCCCGCCCGAACGTGGACTTACCGCAGCCCGACTCGCCCACCAGGCCGTACGTCTGGCCGCGCGGGATCTTCAGGTCCACGCCGTCGACCGCCTTGACGTGGCCGACCGTACGGTCGAACAGCACGCCCCGCTTGATCGGGAAGTGCACCTTCAGGTCGCGTACCTCGACGAGGACGTCGTTCTCGGTCACGGCGTCTCCTCCTCGCTGGGAGCGGGGGCCAGGCCCGGCACGGCTGGCGGATCGTCGGGGACCGCCTGCGCGGGCACCGTGCCCGGCTCGGCCCGTCCCGTCACCGCCCCACGGACCTCCTCGCCGGACCGCATCCCGGGCACGGGGGCCGGGTTGACGCAGCGGTAGCTGCGGCCGTCGTGGGCGAGCACCAGGGGCGGCGGCTCACCCACGCAGGCGTCCACCCGGCGGGTGCAGCGCGGCGCGAAGGCACAGCCGTCCGGCCAGGGCAGCAGGTCCCGCACCGAACCGGGAATGGGGGTGAGCGGCTCACCCCGCCCGGTGTCCAGGCGGGGCACCGAGCCCAGCAACCCGACGGTGTACGGGTGCCTCGGCTCGCGGAACAGCGGACGCCGCCGCGCGGTCTCCACCACCCGGCCGCCGTACAGCACGTTGATCGAGTCACACATCCCGGCCACCACGCCCAGGTCGTGCGTGATCATCACGAGCGCGGTGCCGGAGTCCCGGACCAGGTCCTTCAACAGTTCCAGGATCTGCGCCTGGATGGTGACGTCAAGCGCCGTGGTCGGTTCGTCGGCGATCAGGAGCCGGGGCTGGCAGGCCACCGCCATGGCGATCAGGGCGCGCTGGCGCATCCCGCCGGAGAGCTGGTGCGGGTACTCCTTGAGCCGGCGCTTCGGGTCGGGTATGCCGACCCGGTCGAGCAGTCGGGCCGCCTCCTTCGCCGCCGCGTCGCCCTTCATGCCCCGGTGCCGGGTCAGCACCTCGGTCACCTGGAGGCCGATCGGGACGACCGGGTTGAGCGACGACAGCGGGTCCTGGAAGATCATCGCGACGTCCCGGCCCCGGATGTCCCGCCGCGACCGGTCGTCGAGTTGGAGCAGGTCAGTGCCGTCGAAGACCGCCTTGCCGGCGACCCGCAGGCCGGGCTGCTTCGGCAGCAGGCCCATGATGGCAAGCGAGGTCACCGACTTGCCGCAGCCGGACTCGCCGACCAGGCCGACCACCTCACCGGCATCCACCGAGAACGAGACCCCGTCGACCGCGCGCACGGTGCGCTGGCCACGCCGGGCGAAGGTGACGGAGAGGTCTTCCACTTCGAGCAGCGCCATTATCGACCCTCCGTTCGCGACTGCTGGGCTCGCAAGCTCACTCCTCGCGCTTCACACATGTGAGTGCCTACTTCCGCAGCTTCGGGTCGAGGGCCTCGCGCATCGCCTCGCCGAGCAGCGTGAAGCCGAGCGCGGTGATGATGATCGCGACCGCCGGGTAGATGGCCAGCGCGGGCCGGATACCGAGCCACGGCTGCGCGTCGGCCAACATCACCCCCCACTCGGGTACGGCCGAGTCGGGGTTGCCGAGACCGAGGTACGACAGCGCGGCGGCCTCGATGATCGCGGTGGCCAGCGTCAGCGTGGCCTGCACGATGACCGGGGCGAGCGAGTTCGGCAGCACGTGGGCCAGCGCGATCTTCGACTTGCGTACCCCGAGCGAGGTGGCCGCCAGCACGTAGTCGCTGTTGGACTGGGCGATCATCGAGCCGCGCAGCAGCCGGGCGAAGACCGGCACCGAGACCATCCCGACCGCGATCATCACGGTGATCAGGCTCGGCCCGAGCAGCGCGGCGATGCTGACCGCGAGCAGCAGGCTCGGCATCGCCAGCAGCATGTCGATGAACCGCATC
Organism: Micromonospora sp. PRAS1; assembly: GCF_059553435.1. NCBI lineage: Bacteria > Bacillati > Actinomycetota > Actinomycetes > Micromonosporales > Micromonosporaceae > Micromonospora > Micromonospora sp. PRAS1. Next base: position 47,496 of record NZ_JCANNB010000006.1, on the reverse strand, counting down.
AGGGTGGTGTCCACCCAGCGGCCCCACCGGCCACCGAGGCCGGCGGCGGCACCCGCGACGCCACCGATCAACGCGCCGACGGCCAGCCCGATCAGGGTGGCCACCACGCCGACCAGCAGGGTCTGCCGGGCTCCGACGATCATCCGGCTGAAGACGTCCCGGCCCTGGTGGTCGTAGCCGAGCCAGTGCTCGGCGGAGTGCCCGGGGATCAGGCCCTGCCCCACCCGGACCACACCCTCGCGGATGCCCATGGTGTCCGTCGGCCCGTACGGCACGAGGAACGGTCCGACGATGGCGACAAGTACGAAGATGGCGAGGATGACCGCGCCGACGATGGCGGCGGGGTTGCGCCGGAGCCGGCGGAAGGCGTCCTGCCAGAGGCTGACGCCGCGCTCATCCTCGCGGGCGGCGAGTTCGGCGAGACGGTCGATCTTCTCGCGCTTCTTCCCGCTGATGATCGTCATCGGACCCTCACCCTCGGGTCGATCAGGCTGTAGGAGAGGTCCACTATCAGGTTCACCAGCACGTAGACCACCGCAATGATCATGATGAAGCCCATCAGGACCGGGTAGTCGCGCTGGCTGATGGAGTCGGCGAGGAAGGCGCCGATGCCGCTGAACGCGAAGACGGTCTCGGTGAGCACCGCGCCGGAGAGCAGGCCGCCGGTGAGCAGGCCGATCGAGGTCGCCACCGGGAGCATCGCGTTACGCAGCACGTGCCGGCGGCGAACCACGTTCTCGGTCAGGCCCTTGGCCTCGGCGGTCCGGACGAAGTCCTCGTTGAGCACCTCCAGCACGCTGGCCCGGGTGATCCGGACGATGATCGCCAACGGGATGCTGGCCAGCGCCAGACCGGGCAGTACGAGATGCCAGAGGGCGTCGGCGGCGGCGTCCCACTCCCGGGTCATCAGTCCGTCGAGGACGAAGAAGTTGGTGATCCGGGTGGCGCCGATGGTCGGGTCCTGCCGGCCACTGGACGGGAACCAGCCCAGGTTCTCCGAGAAGATCGCCTTGAGGATGTACGCCAGGAAGAAGACCGGGATGCAGATGCCAATCAGCGAACCACCTACCGAGAGGTGATCGAGTAGCCGGCCCCGACGGCGGGCGGCGAGGTAGCCCAGCGGGATGCCGATGCCGATCGCGATCACCATCGCGGTGACCGTCAGCTCGACGGTGCCGGGGAAACGCTGGAGGAACTCGGTGGTCACCTCGCGCTTGGTCGAGATCGAGGTGCCCAGGTCGAGCCGGATCATCCGCCGGACGAACCGGCCGTACTGGACCAGGATCGGCTCGTCGAGGCCGAGATTCTGGCGGATCGCGGCCCGCATCTCGGGCGTACCCCGCTCGCCGAGGATCGCGGTCTCGGGGCCGCCGGGCAGCCGGCGCAGCCAGATGAACAACAGGATGGAGAGCCCGAACAGCGTGGGTATCAACTGGAGCAGGCGTCTGACGATGAACCGGATCACGGCGGCCTCGAGGGTGTGCAGGGGATCGCGGGCGGGCGCTGTGGGTAACAGCGCCCGCCCGCGGTCGGTGCGTCAGATCAGGACTTGAACTCGGCGGTCGAGAACCGCTCGTCGGTGAGCGGGCTCGCCTTGACCCCGGTCACGTCCTTGCCGAACACGATGGCCGGCGGCGAGTGCGAGATCGGCACACCGGGCAGGAAGTTCATGATGTCGGCGTTCAGCTCCTTGTAGAGCGCCGCCCGGGCCGCCTGGTCCGGGGTGGAGTCCGCCTTCTTGAACTTCTCGAACAGGGCGGGGTTGTTGAAGCCCCACTCGTCCTTCTGCCGGTCGAAGAACGTACCGATGAAGTTGTAGCCGTCGCCGTAGTCGCCGGTCCACCCGAGGAAGTGCAGGTCGTGCTTGTTGCCGGAGGTGGTGGCGTTCAGGTAGTCCGGGCTCCACTTCAGCGGGATCGCCTCGATCTTGATGCCGGCCGCCTGGAGGTCCGCCGAGACCAGCTCGAAGAGGTCCTTCGGGTTCGGCATGTACGGCCGGGTGACCTCGGTCGGGTAGTGGAACCGCAGGGTCAGGTTCGAAGCACCCGCCTCGGCCAGCAGCGCCTTGGCCTTCTCGACGTCGTACTCGTACTTGGTGACGTCGCCGTTCCAGCCCTCGACGGTGTCCGGGAAGAAGTTCACCGCGACCTGGGCGCCCGGGGGCAGCTTCGAGTCGACAAGGGCCTGGCGGTTGATCGCGTGGGCCAGCGCCTGCCGGACCTTCAGGTCCGCCAGCTTCGGGTTCCCCTTCTGGTTGATCGCCAGGTAGAGGATGTTGAAGGCCGGGCGGGTCAGGACGTTGAAGCCCTCGCTCTTGAGCGGCTCGACGTCGGCCGGACCGACCAGGTCGTAGCCCTGGATGCCGCCGGAGCTCAGCTCCTGCTTGCGGGCGTTCTCGTCCGAGATGGTCTTGAAGATCAGAGTCTTCAGCTTGGCCTTGTCGCCCCAGTAGTCCTCGTTCCGCTCCAGGGTCAGCGACTTGTTGGCGACGTCCCAGGACTTGAACTTGAACGGACCGGTACCGGTCGGGTGCTCGGTCGCGTACACGGGGTACTTGATGTCGTCCGCGCTACCGCTGACGTTGCTGGCGTCGTACTCCTGGAGCGCCTTGGGGCTGTGGATGGAGAACGACGGCAGCATCAGCGCGGCCGGGATCTTGCTGGAGACCCGGGTGAAGGTCAGCGCGACCGTGGTGGGGTCGGTGGCGGCGCAGGACTTGAAGAGGCTCTCCGGCAGGGTGTCGCTCTCGTTGGCGGCGAAGCCGCCCATGACGTCCTGCCAGTACGCGGTCACGTCCGGGCTCTGCATGAGGCCCTTGGCGTTGTACCAGCGGTCGAAGTTGGCGCAGACGGCCTCGGCGTTGAAGTCGGTGCCGTCGTGGAACTTCACGCCGGAACGCAGCTTGAACGTCCAGGTCGTACCGGCGGCGTCCGGCTCCCAGGACTCGGCGAGGCCGGGGCTGACCGTGGTGCCACCCTCCTCGGGGCGGACCAGCGTCTCGAACACCTGACGAGCCACCCGCAGCGACTCACCGTCACTGGCGAAGCTCGGGTCGAGCACCTTCGGGTCAGAAGCGACACCGAAGACGAGAGTCTCCTTCTTGTTACCGCCGGAACCTTCTTCGCGGTCGCTCTCGGCACAGCCTGCTACCGCGAGGGCCGCGGCCGCCACGGCCGCGATAGCGACCTTCGGCCTGGATGCACGCATGGGTGCTTCACCTCGTCCTAGGGGGTACGGACAACGTGGTGACAGGGTCACCGATGGCGGTGACCTTAGCTCCCGTTAGGACCAGCCGGAAACGGTACACAAACCTCTTGGTACCGGATCGTGTCCTAACCGACCGGGCCACGTAACACGAGCAGCCGGGTCGTAGGACAAAAGGGACCAACAGCCCCTACCAATCGATATCATTCTGTTACATCCATCGACCCGATCGCGACGCACGCGTCATACCCACCGACCCTCGGTGAGCCGGGCCTTGATGCCGGCGCCGCCGTCGCGGACCCGGCACAGCAGCGGGCTGCGGGCACACCAACGCCCGCGTGCGGCGGGCACACCAACGCTCAGCGCCGGTACCCGTCCGCTACACGGCGCGGCGGCCCTCGAAGGCCCGTCCCAGGGTGATCTCGTCGGCGTACTCCAGGTCGCCCCCGACCGGCAACCCGCTGGCCAACCGGGTCACGGCGATGCCCATCGGCTTCACCATCAACGCGAGGTAGGTGGCGGTCGCCTCGCCCTCGGTGTTCGGATCGGTGGCCAGGATCAGCTCGCGGACCGCGCCACCGCCGAGGCGCACCAGCAGCTCCCGGATGCGGAGATTGTCCGGCCCGATGCCCTCCAGCGGGTTGATCGCCCCGCCGAGCACGTGGTATCGCCCGCGGAACTCACCCGTCCGCTCGATAGCGATAACGTCCTTCGGCTCCTCGACCACGCAGAGCACCTCTTCGGTACGGCGCGGGTCGCGGCAGATCCGGCACTGGTCGGACTCGGCGACGTTGTAACAGCTGGTGCAGAACCGCACCAGCTCCTTGACCTTGCGCAGCGCACCGGCCAACCGGTTCACGTCGGCCGGGTCGGCGGAGAGCACGTGGAAGGCGATCCGCTGGGCGCTCTTCGGACCCACCCCCGGCAGCCGACCCAGCTCGTCGATCAGGTCCTGGATGGCACCCTCGTACATCTGTGGACTCAGAACCCGGGCAGGCCGAGGCCGCCCATCCCACCCGCGACCGGGCCCATCTTCTGCTCGGTCAGCTCGCGAGCCGCCTCGGTGGCGTTGTGCAGGGCCGCGATGACCAGGTCCTCCAGGGTCTCCACGTCGTCCGGGTCGACAGCCTTCGGATCGATCTTGATGCCCTTGACGTCGCCGGCACCGGAGACGGTCACGGTGACCAGTCCGCCACCGGCGGTGCCGGTCACCTCGGCCTCGGCCAACTCGGCCTGCGCCTTGGCGATCTGCTGCTGCATCTTCTGCGCCTGCTTCAGCATCTGCTGCATGTTCGGCTGTCCACCAGGCCGCACGGAGGGCTCCTTTGCTCAGCTACACAACCCCGCCACCCTAACTCCCCCACCCCTCCCACCCCACCACCCCGCCCCCGCGCCGCTCCATCCCGCCCCCGCGCCGCTCCACCCCGCCGATCTTGCACTTCCGGTCGCCGATCCGCCCAAGATGCGGCATTTACCCCGACGAAAAGTGCAAGATCGGCGCGACGGAGGGTGGGGGGTGGGGGGTGGGGGGTGGGGGGTGGGGGGTCAGGGTTCGTTGATTTTTTCGGTGGTGGCGAAGGCTTCGCGGAGGAGGCGTACCGCCTGCTCCTCGCTCGACTCGCGGGCGGTCTTCTCGTCGATGACGTCGTCCAGCGGCTCGTCGCCCGGGTCGAAGCCCTCGTAGGCCGGCGTGGCCACCGGTGCCGCACCGCCGGAGCGTCCCGCACCGCCGCGCACCGGGCCGTCGAAGTCCGGATCGTACGGCGGCTCGCCGGCGAATTCGGAGTCGGCCGTCCGGCGGGCTGCCTGACCGGTACGCGCACCCCGACCGGCCGCCGCCGCCCGGGCAGCCGCGATTGCACTGCTCACCGGCGCGCCAGCGCTGCGACCGTTGCCACCCGCGACACTTCCGTTACCGCCAGCGGCACCACTCGGCCCGCCCGCGCTGCCGCCGTTACCGCTCATGCCGCCGCGGTGGCCGCCTGCGCTGCCGCCGTTGCCGTTTGTCGTCACGCCCGGTCGTGGCGTGGCGGATGTCGCCGACGCGCCGAACGGCGGACCGCCGGCCGTGGCCCCGGAATCCGGCGCAGTTCCGGTCCGCTGGCCGCCCGCCCCGGCGGGTGTGGCGGCCGACGCCGGCGAGGTGCCGGAAGATGCCGCAGTGCCGGAACCCGCCGAGGTTCCGGGCGAGGCGTGGGGGCCGGACGCTGCCGGGGAGCTGCCCGGGTGCGGCGCCGCCGACGAACCACCACCGACGTCACCGGACGCGTCGGGGCCACCGGGTCGAGCCGGTTCCGGCCAGGCCTCGCCATCCTCGGCCGACCCCGCACCGCCGGGCCGGGCCGGTTCCGGCCAGGCCTCGCCATCCTCGGCCGACGCCGAACCACCGGGCCGGGCCGGTTCCGGCCAGCCCTCGTCGTCCTCGGCCGACGCCGAACCACCGGACGCCGCCGCGGCAGCGGCTCCGCCCGCCTGCCGGTCCGCTCCGGAGGGGCCGTCTGGCTGTCGGGTCGCGCCGGACCGGGCACCATTCGTCGCGGTCGACGCCGGGCGGGACGACGCCGGGCCGGGTCCTCCCCCGGCGCGGGAAACGCCGGACGGCGTACCGCCACGCTCGCCGGCCACCTCGCACCGGATCTGCCAGCGCTCGCCCAACTCCTCGTAGAGCGAGTCGATCAGCAGGTCGGGTTCGTTCGAGAGGGCCTGTGCGTGGAACGGGTAGCGGAAGGTCAACACCAACGTCTGGCCGTCGACCTCGCGCACCGTGGCCTCGCGGGCCCAGGCGGCGACCTTCTTGCTCTTGCGGCCGACCTTGCCGACCACCTCGGGCCAGATCCGGCGTACCGCGACGGCGTCGAGCGCACCGGGTTTCGCCGCGCCCGGCCGGGGCGGCTCCGGAGTGGCCGGATCGGGCATGACCGCCGACGGCGGCACCGGGCGGCGCGCGGCCGGCGCTCCACTCGGGCCACCTGCCGGCGTCCCGGCCAGGCCAGCTGCCGGCACGCCGCTCGGGGCATCCGCCGGCGCGCCGACCGCGCCCTGACCAGCACCGTTGGCAGTCACCCCGGACTGGGCGGCAGGGCTGACCGTAGCCGCGCCTTGGGCGGCAGGGCTGGCCGCAGCCGTGCCTCGGGCGGCAGGGCTGGCCGCAGCCGTGCCTCGGGCTGCGGCGCTCGCGGCGGCGGCACGCGCGGCAGCCGCCCCGGACTGGGCACCGGGAGCCGCCGGCCCGCCGGCGGTCGTAGCCGGACTCGCGGCGGCAGCCGCGGCCGGGGCGGGAGGCTGGGTGCGTACGGCCGGGGCGGTGGTGTGCGGTGCGGAGTCGGCGGCGGCCGGCGGCGCGTCGGTGCCGGCGAGGGTGAGCCGGCGTTCCATCCGTTCGAGGCGCTGGAGCAGGCCGCCGGTGGAGTCGCCGACGCCGGGCAGCAGCATCCGGGCGCAGATCAGCTCAAGCAGCAGCCGGGGCGCGGTGGTGCCGCGCATCTCCACCAGGCCGTCGTGCACGATGTCGGCACAGCGGGAGAGCGTGCCCGGGCCGAGCCGTTCGGCCTGGCCGGTCATCCGCTCGATCTGATCGGCCGGCCCGTCGATCAGACCCTTGGTCACGGCGTCCGGGACCTGCTGGAGCACGATCAGGTCGCGCAGGCGCTCCAGCAGGTCGGAGGCGAACCGGCGGGGGTCGTGCCCGGCCTCGGCCACCCGGTCGACGGTGGCGTACGCGGCAGCACCGTCCCCGGCGGCCAGCGCGTCGCACATCTCGTCGATAAGCGCCGCGTCGGTGACGCCGAGCAGCGCGGCGGCCCGGGCGTAGGTGACGCCGTCCGGGCCGGCACCGGCGATAAGCTGGTCGAGTACGGAGAGGCTGTCCCGGGCGCTGCCGCCACCGGCACGTACGACGAGCGGGAACACCGCCGGCTCGACCTGCACGCCTTCGGCCTGGGTGAGCTGCTCGAGATAGGGCCGGAGCACCTTCGGCGGGATCAGCCGGAACGGGTAGTGGTGGGTCCGCGACTTGATGGTGCCGAGGACCTTCTCCGGCTCGGTGGTGGCGAAGATGAACTTGACGTACTCCGGCGGCTCCTCGACCAGCTTGAGCAGGGCGTTGAAGCCGGCCGACGAGACCATGTGCGCCTCGTCGATGACGTAGATCTTGAAACGGCTGTTGGCCGGCGCGAAGAACGCCTTCTCGCGCAGCTCACGGGCGTCGTCCACACCACCGTGGCTGGCCGCGTCGATCTCGATGACGTCGATCGAGCCGGCCCCGTCGCCGCTCAGCGAGCGGCACGAGTCACAGGTGCCGCAGGGCTCCGGGGTGGGCCCGTGCTCGCAGTTGAGCGAGCGGGCCAGGATGCGGGCGCTTGAGGTCTTGCCGCAGCCACGCGGCCCGGAGAAGAGGTACGCGTGGTTGAGCCGCCCGCTACGCAGCGCCTGCGACAACGGCTCGGTGACGTGCTCCTGCCCGATGACCTCGGCGAAGGTACGCGGCCGGTACTTGCGGTAGAGCGCCAGTGCCACGGCGTCCCGCCTCCTCTCGACCGCGCCATTCTCGCCCGGTCAGGCTGGACCTGACCACCCACCCCGCTGGCGAGATGTAAGGAAGGGCACCTTATTAACGCCTCCGGTAGAGGAAGGGCCCCTTGTTAACACCTCCGCCGAGCGCACGAGCCGGGAGGCGCGAGCCGGGAGCGGCAGGCCTCGGTTGCTTGATCCACTCGGGTTGCGGCATGTCGCGCCATCCGCGCCCCCGGAAGCCCCAACATGCCGCAACTGGAGCACCGGAGCCAGGCCGGAGCCAGGCCGGAGAGCACCGGAGCCAGGCCGGAGAGCACCGGAGCCAGGCCGGAGAGCACCGGAGCCAGGCCGGAGACAGAAAGGCCCCCCGTGCACCCGGCAGAGCTCGCTTATCCTTGCTGCCTTCCGGCCCTGGGGAGGTTCACGAGATACCGCCGCACGGGAGGTGCCCCCAGCCTACCCGACCCGTCATGGATCTTCAGGGGGTGGTGGGGTGGGCGTGGCGACGGAGACCTGTATCCTGGCTCGCGGAGGATTCGCCTAGAGGCCTAGGGCGCACGCTTGGAAAGCGTGTTGGGTTCACACCCTCACGAGTTCGAATCTCGTATCCTCCGCTCGCTTGAGAGCTGTAACACGACAGCGCCGGCCCCCATGGGGGCCGGCGCTGACTCGTCCTCTGCGGCTGAACGTACGCAGACACCCGTTTGTGCTTAGCCAGGCAACTCGTCCCAGGGATCCACGACCGGGATGCCGGTGTTGGTGAAATCCTTCAGATTGCGGGTCGCAAGGGTGGCCGCCTGGGACCGACAGATAGCGGCGATCTGCGCGTCGAAGCCGTCGATCGGATGACCGGCGTCATCGCGCGCGGCGACGATGTCGGCATAGGCGTTGGCCGCGGCGATGTCGAAGGGGAGCACCTGACGCGGGAAGGCAGCGAAGATCTCGTTGGCCGCTTGGTGCAACGACTCCCGGCGTCGTCCTTCGGGCAGGCGGGCGATGCCATAGCGGATCTCCGCGACAGTGACGGCCGTGGTGTAGAGGCCGTTATCCGAGTTCGCCCGCAGCCATTTGAGCACCGCGTGAGCCGGCTCAGCGCGCATGAGCTCGGAGACGACGTTCGTGTCGAGGACGATCATTCGGCCAGATCCGCCGCTCGCGGCGGCGTGTTCCGCTCTGGTACATCCAGATCTACACCGCCGAGTTGCTGGAACCGCTCGGTGAGCGCACTGAAGAGATCGGCTCGCGGCGCATCCTCGGCCACGGCGGTGGTCAGGATGGCCCTGATCTCAGCCTCCATCGAGCGACCGTGCCGAGCCGCGCGGAGGCGAAGCTTGTCTTTCACCGAGTCGTCCAGATCCCGGATGCTGAGGGCAGCCATCGCCTCGCCTCCTTCAGCTCAAGGGTCAATCTGATAGCAATGCTAGCGCAAGCGGTGACCAACGGGCCGCCGCGCCGGTTCGAGCGCTCAAGATCTGGTTTTCGCACCCATTGTCACTCCCGTCAGCAGCATCCGGCAGGGCACGATCAAGCATGATCGGTTGACGGTATATAACGGTCGCCGTACTATCGGTTCCCATGCAGGAACCCACCTTTCTGATCCTCACCGCGCTGGCCGCGCAGCCTCTGCACGGCTACGGGGTCATCCGAGCGGTCGACGAACTCTCCGGAGGCGAGGTCAAGCTGCGGCCGGGCACCCTCTACGGGGCCCTCGACCGGCTGGCCGAGCAGGGCCTGGTCACCGTCGACCGGGAGGAGGCCGTCGAGGGCCGACTGCGCCGCTACTACCGGCTCAGCGACCCCGGCGCCGCCGCGCTGAAGGCGCAGATCGAGCGGCTCCGCCGGCACGCCACCGCCGCCGAGGTTCAACTGGGTAAGCGCCTCGGCGACGCCCTCAGCTTCGGCTCGGCCAACCCCCTGAGCCGGGCGAATACCCTGAACCTGAGCCGGGCGAACGCCCTGAGCCCCGGCCTGGTGACCAAATGACCACCGCCTGGTCGGCCGGCGACGGCAGCGCCGGCTGGCCGACCGTTGATGACCGGCTGGAGCGCGGGTACCGGCGGCTGCTGCTCGCCTATCCGCGCCGGCACCGGCATCGGCACGGCACCGAGTTGGTGACCACGCTGCTGGAGATGGCGGCACCGGGGCAGCGCCGCCCCCGCATCGGCGACGCCCTGCACCTGGTCGCCAGCGGCCTGCGGCTGCGGTTCCGGCTACCCGCCGGTCGGCCGATGCTGGCTCTCGCCGCGCTGCTCACCGCGCTGACCATGGGCGGCTTCGGGGCCGCCGCCGGCTCCTGGCTGGGCGCCCAGACCTTCGCCGACCTGCCCGACGACGCCGCCATGGCCCGGATCATGCAGCAGGCCGGCGATGAGCGCGGCGGAACGCCACCTCATCGCAGTGCCTCTTCGTGGCATGCCGACAGCATCTCTTCGACCGCTTATGGCGTCGGCAGTTGGGACGCAGAGCAGACTCGGCAGCGGTTCGCCGCCGATGGCTGGTCGGTTTCCGGATTCACACCGGTCTCCGGCAAGAGCGTCACCGGCCACGAGGACGGGACCACCACCGAGACGACGTTGAGTGGAGCGCAGTTCACAGTCCAGTCGGAGGGCCTGCTCGTCAACGTCCGGGGATACTCCGATGGCTTCGTCTCGATCTTCGGCGGGGCGACGCGTACCGCCGCGTTCCTGCCCCTGGTCGTCGTCGGCACGGCGGTCGGGCTGGTGGTCGGCTGGCTGATCGCGGCGGCCGTCGCGTACCGGCTGGTGGCGGCACCGCCGGGACGGCGGGTGACCGCCGCCGGACTCTGGGGGCTCGCCCTGTTGGCGCTGGCGCTGCCGGCGGTCGCGCTCTACGGCAACGTCATGCGGGTGTTCCGCGACGGCAGCGCTCACGACTCTCCGGCGCTGACCGTGCACAGCGCCTTCAACCCGGGCGAGTACTACCCCTTCGGCCCATCGTGGCTGGTCCTCGGGCTGAGCATCGCCGGGCTCGCGGTCGCCGTCGCCACGGTGCTCGTCGCTCGCCCGGGCGAGCAACCACCGCAACCAGCGGCCGTCGCTGGCTGAGAGCTTTATCGAACGACAACGGGGACGGGGGCCGCCGGCTACGCCGAGCGGCCCCCGGTCGTGCCACCACCCAGGGCACTCTCCGCGAGCCGGTCCGGCACCCTCGGCAGTACGCGGACAGCCTCCTCATCCCCGGACACGCGCCCAGGACACGAAGCGGTCGTACAGCCCCACCGGCGACGGGCCGTCACCGAGTTGCGCGGCGGCCTCCGCGTACAACGCCGCGAGGTGGACCAGCAGGGCGGTCCGGTTCTCCCGGTACTGCCCGAGCAGTCGCAGCTTGGCGGGGCTGCACGGCCACGCGATCCCGCAGTCGCGGCAGCGCCACGTCGGGCGGGACGGTGGATGCTCCTGGCGACGGCGACTCGTGTGCCCGGAATACGAGCGCTGGTTCGACATCAGGTTCACCCCGATCCGTGCACGCGGTGAGTCGGCTGCGCGTGTCCAGCTCGACAGTCCTCGGTGGTGGATGGGGGCCGCCGTGACTGCTCGCCCGACGGCGGCCCCCCGACGTCATGACCGCCGGGTCAAAGGGGGATAAACCTCCACCGGCCACGCCGTCGATACCCCAACTTCCCGCAGGTGACGAGACAACTACATGGCGTAGCCGTATGGTGCGCAGATATTTGAGACGTCCACTGGGAGGCACCATGAACGACGCGCTGCGGGTGGCCCTGCGCGACACCGGGCACACCATCGAGTCGCTTGCGGAACACGTAGGCGTCGACCCGAAAACGGTCAGCCGGTGGCTGTTGGAGGACCGGATCCCGCATGCCCGGCACCGCCTGACAGCGGCAGAAGCGCTGCGCAAGAACGTCTCGGACATCTGGCCGGACATTTCGCGGCGTCGCGCGCTTGTCTGGTTCCGCCCCTGGCAGGAGATCGAACGCGAGGCGACGACCCTGCGTTCCTTCGAGTCCACGGTGGTTCCGGGCCTGCTCCAGACCGAGGCGTACGCCCGCGCGGTGCTCACCGGCGGCGGCCTGATTCCTCGCAACGAGGTGGAGCGACTGGTTGCCCACCGAATGTCCCGCCAGGTGATTCTGCAACACGAGGAGCCGCCGCGACTGACCGCTGTGCTGGACGAGGCGGTGCTCCGCCGCCCGGTCGGCGGCCCGGCCGTCATGCGCGAGCAGTTGCTCGCCCTCGCCGACGCCGCAGGCCAGCCACACATCCGGGTCTACGTGGTGCCGTCCACAGTGGGGGAATACGCCGGACTGAACGGCCCGTTCGTGCTGGCCACGGCGGCGGATCACCGGATCGCCGGCTACCTGGACAACCAACTCCAAGGACAGGTGGTTAGCGAACCGGCCGACATCGCGGCGATACTGGCCGCATGGGAAAACGTGCGCGGCGAGACGCTGTCGCACTGGCAGTCAATCGACCTGATCAGGGAGGTGGCGAAGTCGTGGAGCTGAGCGGAGCCAGGGAGTTTTCCGGCGCCCGGTGGCGCAAGAGCAGCCGCAGCAGCGGCAACGGCGGCAACTGCGTCGAGGTCGCCGGCAACCTGCCCGACGTGGTCGGCGTACGCGATTCGAAGGACCGGACCGGTCCGGTGCTGGCGTTCACCCCGGCGGCCTGGCGGGCGTTCGTCGCCGGGATCGACAAGAGCTGACCACCGTCGTACACATGTTCTATCCACAGGCTGTGGACGCGGAGTGAGTTACCAGCTCAGCGCGATCGTCGCGGACGCCGAGTTGCTGCGCGAGGAGACCCGCGAGCTGGACCATGCCGTGCTCGGTGAGCTGCGGCAGGATTTCGCCCTGCTGCCGGTGACGGCGCAGCTGGTGGAGGAGCTGACCGGCACCCCGCCCGACTACGCGCTCGACGACCCCGGCCCGGAGCAGCCCTTCACGCTCACCCTCTCCCCCGCGCTCACCGACGTGCTGGCGCGCTGGTCGCAGCGCGGGCCGGTGGCGTACGTCGAGGCGGAGTTCGCCGGTGGCGCCGGGCATCAGGCGGCGGTGGTCTGGCTGGGCGGGGCGTTGGCCTGGGGTCCGCGCTTCGACGCGGCGCTTGACGGGCCGCGTGCCGACTGGCCGATCAACGCCGCCCTGGTCGAGCTGGGCGCGGAGCCGGGCCGGTGGATCGACCCCTTCGCTGAGCTGGGCCTGCACGTCGAGCGGAGCACCGAGGGGTGGCTCGCGCATGGGCGGCGCGGGCTCAGCGCCGACTACTGGGACGAGTTGGCCGACGAATGGGAGGCTCGGCAATAACCTCTCCGCCCCCGTCACGTTGGGGACTGGGGGATTCTTATGAAATTGCGACAATTCGGCTTCATCGCCGTACTGCTACTGGCTGCCTCGGCATCGGGCAGCGGACCCATGACACCGGACCGCATCGCCGTCCACGAGCCCGTCGCGTCGACCACCGTGGTCGGCCTGGACGGTGTCGCCGATGTGGACTTCGGCGACACCGAGAGCGAGCTGACCCGGCGCGGCATCCTGCGTACGGACGTCGACGCCTGCGGTCCCACGCTGGCCGGGCACGACATGATCAGCCCGATCTTCATCGAGGGCCGGCTGGTGCTGCTCTGGGCCGGTGACCCGGTCCAGACCCCGGAGGGCGTCACCGCCGGCACGCCGATCGCCGAGGTCCGGGGCAGATATCCGAAGGTGCGTGCCCTTCGCGCTCCACACGGGACGTACCGGTTCGACGGCCTGCTCGCCCGCGACGGCGACCGCGCCTACCTGTTCCTGCACGACGGCCAGACGGTCCGCAAGATCATTGCCGGCTACGCCAGCTGGGCCCGCCGCCTCTTCCTCGACGGCCACTCCCCCTGCTGACCGGCTAGCCCTCCCCGACGTTGAAGTCGTCGAGGTCGACCACCGGTTGGCAGGTCTGGCGGGCAGCCTGGCCCGCCAGTCGCGTACCCAGCCAGTCACTCATGTCCTCGTAGGGCCGATGAGACTGCCACGGAGTAGCGGGAATGATGCTCAGGTGATCGAGGCCGCGGTAGGTGCGGTAATCCACGACATCTCCGAGTGTGCAGAGATCTGCAACGAGTTGGTTGGTCCTCGACTGAGGGACGGTGGTGTCGGCGCTGCCCTGTTGGACCAGCATCGGTGCAGCCGAGGGCCGCTGCGCGGGATAGATGCTGCGGAACCAGCGCAGTAGCGTCTGGTTGCGTGCCCAGTCGGGGTTCACCCAGGACTTGATCACCGACTTCCGCTTCTTCAGGTACTTGATGAGCTTGCCGAGGCACAGCTCTTTTATCGCCGGCAGGTGCGCCGCGAACTCGGGCGAGAGCAGATCTGTGTACCGGATGTGCTGTGGTGCGAACATCTTCGCGGCCACCGCCGCGTAGCTGACGTACGCGGCCATCTCCGGTGCCGAGGGCATGTGCGGGCTGGCGGCCAGGTTTTCCACGATCGGGATGAGGGTGCTGCCTGTCGCAATCGGGACGGTGCCGAGAAGATCCAGCTCGGGTGCCCGACCAGCAGCCAACTCACCCGCGCCGAGAGCGGACAGGCCGCCTTCCGAGTGGCCCGCCACGAACCACCGCCGCCCCAGCGCGGGCGACACGTTCCGGGCGGCCCGAACGCTGTCGACCACGGACCGACCCAGGGTGTAGAGCTGGAACCAGTTGTGCAGCTGCCCGGGAAGGCCCAGCCCCGGATAGTCGGTCGCGACGACCGCGTACCCGTCGCGCAGCAGGCGCGTGTGCAGGCCGACGTACCCCTGCAAGTCGGGGTCCTTCGATGGCGCGCATTCCGGTCCGAGGCCGGAGGTCCCGTGCCCCCACGCCACCATCGGCCACCCGCCCCTGGGTGCCGTACCTCTCGGAACCAGCACGTAGCCGGTCACCGCGATCGGTCGCCCGTGGATGCCCTCCGAGCGGTACATGATCCGCCACGCCTGGGAGCTGGCCAGGTGCACGGGTAGTGCGACCTTCATCCGCTCGAACTTGAACACCCCGCCGACCGGGGTTCCGGCCAGTTCCGCCGCGCTGGGGTTCCGATAGAAGCCGCTCGGGTCGTGCTGAGACCCGATCACTCCCGCGTCGCCGCCCGTCGCGTCCGCACTCGCCACACCCGACGGTGTGAGTACGGTGACGACGCTGAGCCCGAGACAGAGGATCAGCCGTCCGACTCGGCGGCGCCGTAACAACAGCCGCGCGTGGCTGGATTCCGAGACGACGGGCTCCGCCATGATTCGCTCCATTCGGTCAGAAGGTGCGTTCACAGCATCATTCGGACCAACGCCTCCGAGAGCGGGATTGACTGGCGGGTCACCGGTTCGGGGACCTGAAGATCAAAGCAGAATGCCCGATCGATCTCTGCGGATCGATCGGGCATTCACGAGCGGTGGCGGAGGGATTTGAACCCTCGGAGGGCGTAAACCCTCACACGCTTTCGAGGCGTGCTCCTTAGGCCGCTCGGACACGCCACCGCCGACGAGGGTACAGGACCCCCCGTTCGGACGCCGAACCGGTCCCGGCCGGGCCGGCCTGGCAGGATCTCTGCCATGAGTACGCACATCGGCGCGAAGCCGGGCGAGATCGCCGAGCGGGTCCTGATGCCGGGTGACCCCCTGCGGGCCAAGTGGATCGCGGAGACCTACCTCGAGGGCGCGAACTGCTACTCGACGGTCCGGGGGATGCTGGGCTTCACCGGCCGTTGGAACGGGGTCGAGGTCTCCGTGCAGGGCTCCGGGATGGGCATGCCCTCCGCCTCGATCTACGCGCACGAGTTGGTGAACGAGTACGGCGTGAAGTCGCTGATCCGGGTCGGCTCGTGCGGCGCGCTGACCGAGGACCTGCAACTGCGGGACGTGATCGCGGCGAGTGGGTCGTCCACCGACTCGAACATGAACCGGGTCCGCTTCGACGGCCTGATCGACTATGCCCCGGTCGCCGATTTCGGGCTGCTGCGTACCTCGGTGGAGGTGGCCGAGCGGCGCGGCATCGCGATGCGGGTCGGGCCGATCCTGGCCGCGGACGCCTTCTACACCGACCGGCCGGACCTCTACGACCGGCTGGCCGACTACGGGGTGCTGGCGGTGGAGATGGAGTCGGCGGCGCTCTACACAATCGCCGCCCGGTTCAAGGCCCGCGCGTTGACCCTGTTGACGGTGAGCGACCACATCAAGACCGGCGAGAAGACGACCTCGCAGGAGCGGGAGCAGACCTTCAGCCAGATGGTCGAGATCGCCCTGGACACCATCGTCGCCTGAGGTAACACCTTTCCAGGCGTCCCGCCACCGGCCATCGGTGGCGGGACGCTTCGCGTCCGGGCCCGTGACCACCATCACGACAAGAATAAGCACGACCGGTCGGTCTTTTTTAGTAGTGTCGCGGCATGACCGTCGACGGCCGGCTCGCCCGGGGTGAACGCACCCGCACCGCCGTGCTGGACGCCGCCGTTAGCCTGGCCTCCACCGAAGGACTCGACGGGCTCTCCCTCGGGCACCTCGCCGACTCCCTCGGCGTCAGCAAGTCCGGCCTCTTCGCCCACTGGCGTTCCAAGGAGGCGCTCCAGCTCGCCACCATCGACCGGGCCGTGACGCAGTGGCAGGAGCTGATCATCGACCCGGCGCTGCGCGCACCCCGGGGCGTACGCCGGATCCGGGCACTGCACGAGGCCCGGATCGACTTCTACGCCACCCAGGTCCTCCCCGGTGGCTGCTTCTTCGCCACCACCGAGTTCGAGTTCAACGCCCGGCCCGGCGCGGTCCGGGACCGCCTCATCGAGGTCTTCACCGACTGGGCCGGCTTCCTGGAACGGCTCGTGGCGCAGGCGGTCGAGCTCGGTGAACTGCCCGCCGGGACGGATCCGGCGCTGCTGGCGTACGAGATCGACTCGTTCGGGATCGCCGCCGCGATGCGCTCCCGGATGTTGGACCCGGACACCACCTACCGGCTCGCCCGGGGCGGCGTACTGCACCGACTGCGGGCGCTCTGCCCGGATCCGAACCTGCTACCGGAAGGCCCGTCATGAGTCACGCCCTCGCCGAACCCGCCGCCGTCGAGTACGGCCACGTCGAGCACGCCATGGTCCACTTCGACGACCTCGACGCCATGGGCCTGCTGCACAACGCCCGGTACGCGCTCCTGCTGGAGCGGGCGCTCACCGCGTACTGGTCGGAGCGGGGGGTGGCCTACCGGAACGGGGCCGCCACCACGCCCGACGTCTTCCACGCGGTCCGCGAGTTCACCATCACCTACCGGGCACCGATCACCGGCACCGGGCCGGTCGCCGTGCACTTCTGGCTGGAGCACCTCGGCACCAGCAGCGCCGCGTACGCCTTCCGGTTCCACTCGCTCGACGGCGCCACCGTCTACGCCGAGGGTCGGCGGGCCGTGGTCCGGCTCGATCCGGCCACCATGCGGCCGGCCCCGTGGACCGACACGGCGCGGACCGTGGCCAGCACGTTGCTACCGGCCTGACGCGCCGGGCCGGCGGGTAACCTGATCGGCCATGCCACCCGCACTGGAACGCTTCCGGACGTGAGCGGCGGTCGCCGCCTCGACGACGTGCTGACCCTGGCGGCACTCGCCGCCAAGCCGGCCGCGGTCCGCGCCATCCTGGACTGGCTCGCCACGCGTACCGGCGGATCGGTGACGCTCATCGATGCCGAGGGCGAACCGGTCTCACTCCTGTCCGCCGCGACAGGGCAGGGCTGGCCGGTCGCGCACCGGCCGGCACTGGCGGCTGCTGCGGGCGCGGTGCCGGGCATGTCCCGGAGCGGCACCCCGTCGGCCGTGCTCAGCGACGCCGACGGCCGGGTCGTCCAGCTCGTCGCCCTCGGCAGCCCCGGGACGCCGTATCTGATCGTCGTGGCACAGACCCGCGCGGACCACGAACTCCTGCTCGTCGACGCGGCGCGCACCCTCGGTCTCTGCTGGCGCCTGGCGGAGGCCGAGGGCGCGCGTCGGCGGTTCGAGTCCGCCGAGGCGCACACCCGCGAGGCGGTGCTGCATCTGCTCATCGTCGGCGATCTGGGGCCGGCCCGGCGGATCGCCGGGGCACTGCACCCGCCGCTCGCCGACACCATCCGGGTGTACGTCGTGGAGTGTGCCTCGTCGCGTCGGCAGGAGATCGCCGCCCAGGTGCAGCGGCTGTCGCTCGGCCGTGCCTGGCTCGTACCGTGCCCCGTGCGGCCCAACCACCTGATCGCGCTCGTGCCCACCACCCCGCCGGACGGAAACCCGGACGACCACGGGACAGCCGGCGACGGGAGATCGGGCGGCGACGGGGGTGCGGGCGACGACGGGAGTGCGGACGGCGATGAACTGCTTCGGCGGATCGCCGAGCTGCGACCGCCCTGCCGGGTGGGGGTGAGCGAGGAGGTCTCGCTGGGTGACACGGCGACCGGCTACGAGCAGGCATTCCACGCCCTGGCAGTGGCCCGGACCGCGCCGCAGGGCTACGCCGGTTTCGGCCAGCACGGTGAGCTGGCCGCGCTCACCGGCGACGCCGGCCTGGCCTGGGCCCGGGCGGTGCTGGCCCCCTGCCTGGCCTACCGGCCGACCCGCCGTGGCGCGCCCGGCCCCCGCGAACTGCTCGACACTCTCGCCTCCTGGCTCACCTTCGACAGTGCCGCAAACCGTCACCTCAAGCTGCACCGGAACACCCTCACGGCCCGGATAAGCCTGCTCAACGAGTTGCTCGGGATGGATCTGCACCGCGTCGGCGATCAGGCGACGCTCCGACTGGCCCTGCGCCTGCACGGCAGGGCGCCGGTGGGTCCGGCCCTCCCGCCCGAGTCGACCGCTGCCCGTACGCTCGACACGCTGCTGGCGACCCCGGGCGCGCTGGCCTGGGCGACCGCCCAACTGCACCCGCTGGAGAACGCCGACCAGCCCGCGCTTCTGACCACGGTCCGATCCTGGTTGGCCGCCGACGCCCGGCTCTCGTCCACCGCTGCCACCCTCGGCATCTCGATCCCTGCCACCCGGAAACGGCTGATTCGCGCCGAGGCACTGCTCGGCCGGTCGTTGCTGCGTGCACCCAGCGCCCGGCACGATCTGTGGCTGGCGCTGCGGGCCGTCGAGCGGTCGAGGCGGACCACTGTGCACAGCTGAACCGGATGGACGCGGACTGTGCGGTCTGTTCCTCGCGGCCCGGCGCGCCGCCACCTACCGTGGTGGCGGTCGGGGGCGCTGCCGGGGGGCTGACCATCGGCAGTGCCGGGACACCCGGCTGGCCGTGGGGTCGAGGGGGTTCCACGGCGGACGGGCGCACACCGCTGACCGCCCCCGAGCTACGGCAGGGTCGGGGGAAGAAACGGGGGCAGCGGTGTGCTCTCCGGGCAGCCGGCGGCAAGGCCGCTTCCGGTCAGCGGAAGAAGGCGCGCAGGACGGCGGCGGCCTCGGTTTCCAGGACGCCGCCGTACACCTCCGGGCGATGGTTGAGCCGGCGGTCGCGCAGCACGTCCCAGAGTGAGCCGGCCGCGCCGGTCTTCGGCTCCCAGGCACCGAAGACCACGGTCGAGACCCGGGCCAGCACCAGCGCTCCGGCGCACATGGTGCAGGGT
The DNA here is from genome assembly GCF_059553435.1 of Micromonospora sp. PRAS1. NCBI lineage: Bacteria > Bacillati > Actinomycetota > Actinomycetes > Micromonosporales > Micromonosporaceae > Micromonospora > Micromonospora sp. PRAS1. Next base: position 28,237 of record NZ_JCANNB010000006.1, on the reverse strand, counting down.
TCCAGGGTCACCACCAGGGTGCAGCCGTCCAGCCGCCAGCGGCCCGTCCGTTGCGCCGCCCGCCGCAGCGCCAGCACCTCGGCGTGCGCGGTCGGGTCGCCGGTCAGCTCGCGTTCGTTGCGGCCGATCGCCAGTTCCGTGCCGTCCGGGCCGTAGAGCACCGCGCCGACCGGCACGTCGTCTCCGTCGCCGCCGGGCACCGCATCCGGCAGGTCCGGTCCGGTGACGGCGACCGCCAGGGCGCGGCGCATCCAGAGTTCGTGCCGCTGCCGCCGGCCGGTGCCGCCCGGGTCGGCCAGGCCCTCGTCGGCACCCGGCCCGACCCGGCCGACCGCGCCGGGGGTGGGCTGCCCGGCCCGTACCGTCTCCAGCGCCGGATCGGTCACGTCGGCCGGCTCACCGCCCGAGAACGGAGCCGGCTCAGACCTCACGCAGTTCCTCGACGTCGTCGACGCAGCCCAGCACCTGGCACACCTCGGCGGTGACGTCGGCCGGCATCATTCCCTCGTGGGTGCAGAGGGCCAGCAGCCGCTGCGCGGGGATGCCCAGGTCGGCCAGGAGGTCCGCCTCCCCGACCGGGTCCGCCTCCGGGTCGACGGCCGGCTGTTCGGCATCGTCATCACCAGCGGCGGCGACTACCGGGCGCGCCTCCTCGGTGTCGTCGAGCCCGGTGACCGACGTCTTGAGGTCGCCGATCAACAGGGTGCCCAGCCGGGATTCCTCGGCGAAGGCCGAGTCCGATCCGAAGACCCGCAGGTCCTCCCCCTCGTCCAGGCGCAGGATGACCAGGTAGGTGTCGTCCGCCTCGACGAAGAGCAGGGAGATGTCGGCGTCGGGTGCCACGTCGCGCAGTCGCTCGGCGACCTCGTCGACGTCGGCGGCACCCCGCAGGTTCAGTTCGGCAGCCGTCCAGCCGCCCTTCTCGCGTACGACGGCCGCAGCGAAGTACGACACGGTCCCCCCAAGTGGCCTCGAGACCAGCTCACACCGGCCCGTTACGCGTGCACGTTAGCCGGTCGGGTCGGCAGTCGACCGGTCAACGCCCCGAAGGGCCGGTCATTGGTGGGGAAAGTAGCGACGCCGTCAGCCGGCGAGGCGGCGGCGGGTGGCGATCAGCTGGCGCAGCCGCTCGGTCCGGGCACGCTGCGGCCGCTCCCGTTCGCGTACCGCGCGGGCGTCCGCCAACTGCGCCAGGAGCTGAAGGCGGCGTCGGCTGCGATCGGGATCGAGCCGCGGAGTGGTCCAGGCCATACCGGGAGCGTGCCCAGTCGCGGCGACCGAGTCAAGACGGGTTTCGGTGCCCACCCGACGACGCAGCGGAGTCACCGCCGGTCGGCTCACCAGAGGGGCCAGTCACCACTTGTCGCCCAGCGGGTCGCCACCGCGGCGGCGGCGATGCTCCAGCCTCCGGCGGTGACGATCGCGATGCCGGCGGCCACCCCCCGGTCGCCGAAGCGGACCAGCAGCAGGGCCGCCAGCCAGGCCAGGCCCCCGGCGAGCAGGGTCCACCAGGCGTAACCGGCGAGACTGCGGCCGAGCAGGCCGAAAAGCACCAGCCAGGCGACCGCGGCGGCCGCCCCGGCGGCGACACCGGCACCACTGACCTGGTGCGGTTCGCGGTAGGTGGGGCGCGGGGGTCGCCCGGAGGGAAAGAGACCCGACGGGCTGTACGGCTTCATCCTGGTCCGCTCCTCACTGCCCTGGACGGTACTGCTGACCGTACCGACTCTGCCAGGATGGCCGGGTGGTCCCGCTGACGATCGGACGCCGCACCGCGTACGCGGTGCTGCTGCTCGTGCCGCTGCTCGCCGCCGCCGGCTGTGCCGCCGGCAGCGAACCGAACTGGGCCGAACCGACGCCCGCGACCAGCCCGACGGCCGCGACCGCGCCCACCGCGACCGGTGCCGCCCCGGCCACGACCAGCCCCGGGCCGGACGCCGCCGACCAGCCGGCGCCGACCGCCACCGCACCCCGCGCCGGACTGCCGCACGTCTTTCCGGTACGCGCGCAGAAGGTGGCGTACCACCCGACCCACTCCGCGTACCCGGGGACGGACATCTTCGCCGACTGCGGTGAGCCGTTCGTCGCGGTAACCGACGGCACGATCGGCGAGGTCAGCCGCCGCGACCGGTACGACAAGCGGGGTCCGCAGGGTCCGTACAACGGCGGCCTGTCGGTGTCGGTCCTCGGCGACGACGGCGTGCGCTACTACGGCTCGCACCTGACCGAGGTCGCCGACGGCATCGAACCGGGGGCGCGGGTGCGGGCCGGTCAACAGCTCGGCACCGTGGGCCGGACCGGCAACGCAAACAACGTCTGCCACCTGCACTTCGGCATCTCCCCACCCTGCCTTGGTGAGGACGGCTGGTGGATCCGCCGAGGCGTGGTCTGGCCGGCGCCGTACCTCGACTCCTGGCGCAAGGGTGGCAACCGCGAGCCGGCCACCGAGGTCGCCGCCTGGCACCGCAAGCACGGCTGCCCGGAGCAGCCGTCGGCGCGCTGACCCGCGCCACCACCTGAGCGGCGCGCGCCTCGCTCCCGGCTAGCCGGCGTCCCGCGTCATCCGCATTTCATCGCTGCGACACATTGACGGCGGTCTGGCCGGTGAACTACCGTCCGCGTAACAACCAAGAGAGCGCTCTCTTGACGACTAACCTCACAATCATGACGAAACGCGCCCCGCCCACCCCGGCCGGACCGGCGCGCGATGGAGGAAAGATGAGACCTCCCGTCCCACACCGCACCCACCACCGACTCCTGGCCGCCACCGCCACCGCGGCCCTCGTCCTCGGCGGCGGACTCGCCGTCACCCTCACCTCGGCGGCCCAGGCCGCGCCGGTCGGTGCCGGCAGCTACACCACCACCCCGGTCGGCCCGCTCCCCGGCGGCTGCGGAACCATCGCCACCAACCCCCGGCAGTTCGCCACCGCCGCCGCCCCGCCGGGCCCGGTACCCACAAACGACTGGTGGTCCTCGCTGCTCTGGAAGCGCCTCAACTGCGCATTCAGCGAACCGCTGCACGCGCACCCGGTCGCCTACCAGCCGGTCACCGACGGGCTCGGCTTCTCCGCCACCTCCACCGCCACCATCACCGGCACCGCGACCGGCGTCGGCGAGTTCAAGTACCCCTACGTGGAGGACATCCGGGTCGGGGTGGCCGGGCTCGGCGCACCGAACGTCCTGGTGGACGACTGGACGGACTGGACCGTCACGCCGTACTGGAGCGACGGGTCGCGGACCCTGCGCGCGACGATCGGCCACGGCCTGCCGTTCACCTACTTCCGCGCCACCGGCGGTGACGCGCTGATCAACGTGACCGGCGGCAGCCCCACGATCTGGTCCAACAGCGGCACCACAATCGGCTTCACCGTCCGTGGCCACGACTACGTCGCGTACGCGCCGACGGGCGCGACCTGGACCGTCAGCGGCGGCCGGATCAGCTCCAACCTCGCCGGACGGGGCTACTTCTCGGTCGCCCTGCTGCCGGCCACCGCCGACGCCAGCGCCCGCAGCCAACTCGCCAACACCTACCGCACCTACGCGCACGCCCACGTCACAGGCACCCGCGTCGCGTACAGCTACAACCAGGCGACCAGCCGGGTGGAGACCCGCTACACCTTCACCACCACACCACGTGAGGGCACCGAGACGCGGACCGTGGTCAGCCTCTACCCGCACCAGTGGAAGTCGCTGACCGGGACCACCCCGATCAGCCAGACCTACCCGTCGCCCCGGGGCCGGATGAAGGTGCTCACCGGGGTCGCCGAGTTCCGGACCTCGATGCAGTTCCACGGCGTACTGCCCGAGGTGCCCGCGGTCGCCACCGGTGCCGGTGCCGACCTGACCACGCTGCGGCAACACCTCGCGGCGGTACGCAGCAACCCGATGGACCAGCGCGGCAACGACACCTACTGGACCGGTAAGGGGCTCGGCCGGGCGGCCCGGATCGCCGAGATCGCCGACCAGGTCGGCGACACCGAGACCCGGACCGCGGCGCTGAACGCCATCCGCACCACGCTCACCGACTGGCTCACCGCCTCGCCCGGCGAGACCGAGCGGCTCTTCTACTACGACCAGCGGTGGGGCACGCTTATCGGCTACCCCGCCTCGTACGGCTCCGACCAGGAGCTGAACGACCACCACTTCCACTACGGCTACTACATCGCCGCCGCCGCGACGCTTGCCAAGTTCGACCCGGCCTGGGCCCGCCAGGACCAGTACGGCGGCATGATCGACCTGCTCATCCGGGACGCGAACAACTACGACCGGGCCGACAGCCGCTTCCCGTACCTGCGTGACTTCGACATCTACGCCGGGCACGACTGGGCCTCCGGGCACGGCGCCTTCGCCAGCGGCAACAACCAGGAGTCCTCGTCCGAGGGGATGAACTTCGCAAACGCCCTGATCCAGTGGGGCCAGGCCACCGGGAACACGGCAGTCCGGGACGCCGGCATCTTCATCTACACCACCCAGGCGGCGGCGATCCACGAGTACTGGTTCGACGTCAACGACGAGAACTTCCCGGCCGCGTTCGGGCACAACAACGTGGGCATGGTCTGGGGCGACGGCGGAGCGTACGCCACCTGGTTCAGCGCCGAACCGGAGATGATCCAGGGCATCAACCTGCTGCCGATCACCGGTGGTCACCTCTACCTGGGCTACCACCCGAACTACAACGCGCAGAAGTACGCCGAGCTGGTACGTAACAACGGCGGTGAGCCGACGGTGTGGCAGGACATGCACTGGCAGTTCCTGGCCCTCGGCGACGCCGACGCCGCACTGGCCAAGCTGCGCGCCAACCCCGGCTACACACCGGAGGAGGGCGAGAGCCGGGCACACACCTTCCACTGGATCCGCAACCTGGCCGCGCTGGGCCGGGTGGACACCGGGGTCACCGCCGATCACCCGCTGGCCGCCGTGTTCAACCGCAACGGTGCCCGGACGTACGTGGCCAGCAACATCTCCGCCACCCCGCTGACCGTACGCTTCTCCGACGGAACGCAGCTCTCGGTGGCGCCGGGGCGTACCACGACCAGTGGCGCACACAGCTGGAGCGGCGGCAGCGCCGGTGGTGGTACGCCGCCGAGCCCGACGCCCACCCCGACCGCCACGCCGACTCCGACTCCGACCGCCACGCCCACGCCCACTCCGACGCCCACCAACCCACCCTCCAGCTCACCGGTGCGCTACCTGTTGGCTGGTGGCGGTCTGGGTGCCGCCGGCACCACCGGCAGCACCACCGTGAGCAGCGCCGGGGGCGCCAACTACGACGGCACGCCGCGTAACCCGGTGGTCTTCACCGCGACCGGGCTGAACCTGAATCACACCGGCGGACAGACCGCGTTCGACCTGTTCCTGGACGCCGGCACGGCGGTCGGCAACGGGGTGCAGGCCCGCATCTCGTACGACCTGACCGGCGACGGCTCCTGGGAGCGGGTGGAGACGTACCGCTACTTCGCCACCGATCCGGTGACCGGCTGGGAGAACTACACCCAGGCGGCCGGGCTGCACTCCAGCAGCGGAACCCTCGGCAACCTGCGCGGCGGCACCGTCCGGGTGGAGGTCTGGTCCGCCATCGGCAACAACCCCAGCACCCTCGGCGTCGGCAACCGCTCGGTCGTCCGGCTGCCGTACAGCTGATCCGTACCCACCATTCGGCGGCCCACCTCCCGCCTGTCCCCACCACCCCGCGCCGCCGGTCGTCTGCCGACCGGCGGCGCGGGCGCGTAGGTTGCAGGACATGAGCCGCGACCCCATCGCCGACCTGCGCCGGATCGCCTTCCTGCTGGAACGGGCGAACGAGGCCACCTACCGGGTCCGGGCCTTCCGGTCGGCGGCGAACGCGCTGGCCGCGCTGCCGGTCAAGGAGGTGGCCGACCGGGTTCGCGCCGGCAGCCTCACCGAACTGGCCGGGGTCGGTGACGTCACCGCCCGCTGCGTGGCCGAGTCGCTGGCCGGTGAGGAACCGGTCTACCTGCGCCGGCTGCTCGCCACCGAGGGCACCGACCTGGACGCCGAGGCCACCGAGCTGCGTACCGCCCTGCGGGGCGACTGCCACACCCACTCGGACTGGTCCGACGGCGGCTCGCCGATCGAGGAGATGGCGCTGGCCGCCGTCGAGCTGGGCCACGAGTACCTGGTGCTCACCGACCACTCGCCCCGGCTCAAGGTGGCCCGGGGGCTCACCGCCGACCGGCTGCGCCGGCAGCTCGACCACGTGGCCCGGCTGAACGAGGCGCTGCCGGAGGGGTTCCGGATCCTCACCGGCATCGAGGTGGACATCCTCGCCGACGGTTCGCTCGACCAGGAGGAGGAGCTGCTGGCCCGGCTGGACGTGGTGGTCGGGTCGGTGCACAGCGGCCTGAACGACGACCGGGCGAAGATGACCCGCCGGATGCTTGCCGCGATCGCCAACCCGCACCTGGACATCCTCGGCCACTGCACCGGCCGGATGGTGTCGTCCCGGCCGGCCGGGGTGACCGGTCCGGGGGACCGTGGGCACCGCGTGCGGACCCGGGCGGAGAGCGACTTCGACGCCGACGCGGTCTTCGCCGCCTGCGTCGAGCACGACACCGCCGTGGAGATCAACTCACGTCCGGAGCGGCAGGATCCGCCGAAGCGGCTGATCCGGCGGGCGTTGGAGGCCGGCTGCCGCTTCGCCATAAACACCGACGCGCACGCACCCGGGCAGCTCGACTGGCAGCGCTTCGGCTGCGAACGCGCGGCCCGCTGCGGCGTGCCCGCCGACCGGGTGGTCAACACCTGGACCGCCGACGACCTGCTCGCCTGGACCCACCGCCGCTGATCCACTCCGTCCCGTCGAAGTGGCGGTGTCCGCCCCGGGCGGCTATCGCGATTCCGCCGGAACGGCGAGCAGCTCAGCCGGTGCCGGGGCGGGCTGTCGGCGGCGGCCGATCAGACCCTGCGAGACGGCCACCCCGAGCAGCACGATCAGCGCACCCACCGGCTGGTGCCAGGTGAGCCGCTCGCCGAGCACGAGTGCGCCGATCAGCATCGCGAATACCGGGATCAGGTAGGTCACCGTGGCGGCGGTGCTCGCGCCCACGATCCGGATGTTCCGCAGGTGGATGACGAAGGCCAGCCCGGTGCCGAGCGCGCCCAGCGCCAGCACGGCGGTCAGCACCCGGGGCGACAGGTCGGTCGGCACCGGCGGCGCACCGGCCGCCAGCGGCGCCACGATGGCGAGTTGGACCGCCGCGACCACCAGCTGCGCGGCCGACAGCGACAGCCCGGACAGCTCACTGCCGGCGATGAACTTCTTCTGGTACGGGATCGCGAGGCCGTAGCAGGCCGCCGCGCCGAAGCACATCAGCTGGCCGACGAAATGGCTGCCGCCGACGCCCTGCCAGACGCCGAGCACCACAAGCACACCGGTGAAGCCGAGCAGCAGCCCGACGGCGCTGCGTACGGTAAGTCGCTCGGTGCGGAAGACCAGCACCGCAAGCGGCAGCACGACAAGCGGGGTGGTGGCGTTCCAGATGCCGGCGAGCATCGATTCGACCCGCTGCTCGCCGTAGCCGAACAGGGTGAACGGCAGCGCCACCCCGAAGGCGGCGATCACGGTGAGATGGCCCCACACCCGGGGCTCCCGGGGCAGCCGGTCCCGCAGCACGACGAGCACCACCAGCAGGGTCAGCGCGCCGGCGCCGACCCGGTAGAGGGTGAGGTGCAGCGGGTGCAGCTCGGCCAACCCGACCTTGATGAACAGAAAGCTGGAGCCCCAGATCGCGGCCAGCGCGACAAAGCCGGGCAGCCAGCTGCGCAGCGCCGGCTGGTCAGGAGTCAAATCGGCTTTCACCCCTGACACTCTGCTCCTCGGGTACGACATTGTCGTGCGGTTATCGGCCACCGTGTCCCGCACCACAGAAACCACCTACATTGGTAGGGCGTTGACCGACCGAGGAGGTGTAAACCATGGCGATGCCGATGCGCTTCGACCCACTCGTCGATCTCGACGGCATGTGGACGACCCAGCTCGCCGACCGCTACCTCCCGTTACCCGAGGCACCCGATGCGCGCTACGAGTGCATCGACGGGAGGTTGGTCATGACGCCCGCCGAGGTCGGCACGAACAGCTACGGCGAGATCGAGCTCGCCCATCTTCTGAAGCCCGCCGCCAGGGCACACGGCTTCTACGTCTTCGGTCAGGTGAATCTGACCTTCTCCCCGCAGCGCTGGATCCAGCCGGACGTCACCGTCCTGCACACCCTGCCCAAGACCGACGAGGAGGACCGCTGGATCCCGGCCCACCTCTGCACCATGGCGATCGAGTTCGTCTCGCCCGGCAGCCGGCGGCAGGACTTCGTCGACAAGCCGATGCGCTGCGCCGAGGGACGGGTGCCGTACTTCATGCGGGTGGAGATCTCCCGTCGCCTGCGGCACGCCGCGGTGGAGCTGTTCACCCTCGGCAAGTTCGGCGGCTACGACACGCTCGCGCAGGCGGTGAGCGGGCATCGGCTGCGCGCCGACGAGCCGTTCCCGATCGACTTCGACCCGGCCGACCTGTTGCCCTGAGCTGGGTATGGCGACAGCGTCGGCCCGGCCGCCTCGCGTAGGGTTCGCGGCGTGGGACGAATCGACGACATCGCGAACCGCTACGTGGCCGACTGGGCGGCGCTGAGCCCCACCGGTGCCACGTACGTCGGCATTTCCGGCTACGACGACCAGCTGGACGACCTGTCGCCCGACGGGTACGCGGCGCAGGCCGAGCTGACCCGCCGCGCGCTGGCCGATCTCGACGCCACGGAGCCGGAGACGGAGGCCGAGCGCACCGCCCGGGACGCGATGCAGGAGCGGCTCGGCCTCGAACTCGCCCGCTACGACACCGGCGAGACGACCAGCGAGGTAAGCGTCATCACCAGCGGGTTGCACTCGATCCGGATGGTCTTCGACCTGATGCCGACCGAGGGCGAGCAGGCGCAGGCCAACATCGCCGCCCGGCTGGGCCTCCTCCCCGCCGCGCTTGAGGGTTACAAGACGACGCTGCGCGAGGCGGCGGCGGCCGGGGCGGTCAGCGCGCGGGCACAGTTGATCGAGGTCGCCAAGCAGTGCGACGCCTGGGTCGACCCGGACGGCGACGACGTGTTCCACGGGCTGGTCGAGCGGTTGGGCGCCGAGGGTGTCCTCGGTGCCGAGCTGCGCCGGGGCGCGGCGGCGGCGACCGCGGCGACCGCCGAGTTCGGGCAGTTCCTGCGCACCGATTTGGCCCCGCATGGCCGGGAGAAGCAGGCCGCCGGGCGGGACCGCTACGAGCTGGCCTCGCAGTACTTCCTCGGTGCCCGGATCGACCTCGACGAGACGTACGCCTGGGCCTTCGCCGAGCTGGCCCGGCTCGAGGCCGACATGCGGACGGTGTCGGCGGAGATCGCCGGCCCCGGCGCCACCATCGACGAGGCGGTCGCGGCGCTGGACGCCGATCCGGCCCGCACCATCCAGGGCAAGGAGGCCTTCCGCGACTGGATGCAGGCGCTGGCCGACCAGGCGATAAGCGAGCTGCACGGCACCCACTTCGACATCCCGGAGCAGGTCCGGCGGATCGAGTGCATGCTGGCGCCGACCAGCGACGGCGGCATCTACTACACCGGTCCCAGCGAGGATTTCACCCGGCCGGGCCGGATGTGGTGGGCGGTGCCGCACGGCATCACCGACTTTTCCACCTGGCGGGAGGTGACCACCGTCTACCACGAGGGGGTGCCCGGGCATCACCTCCAGATCGGGCAGACCGCCGTCCGAGCCAATCTGCTCAATCGTTGGCAGCGGCTGCTCTGCTGGGTTTCCGGGCACGGCGAGGGCTGGGCGCTCTACGCCGAGCGGCTGATGGACGAGTTGGGCTACCTCGATGACCCGGGCGACAAGCTCGGCATGCTCGACGGCCAGGCGCTCCGGGCGGCCCGGGTGATCGTCGACATCGGCATGCACCTGGAGTTGGAGATCCCCAAGGACAACCAGTTCGACTTCCACCCCGGCGAGCGTTGGACACCGGAGCTGGGCTGGGAGTTCATGCGGGCGCACTGCCGGGTGCCGGACGAGATCCTGCGCTTCGAGCTGAACCGCTATCTGGGCTGGCCGGGGCAGGCGCCGTCGTACAAGGTGGGCGAGCGGATCTGGTTGCAGGCCCGGGAGGACGCCAAGGCCCGCAAGGGCGCCGACTTCGATCTGCGGGAGTTCCATCGGCAGGCGCTCGACCTGGGCGCCCTCGGCCTCGACCCGCTCCGCCGGGCACTGGCCCGCCTCTGAACGCTCGGGGGTGTCGGCGACCGCTGGGCTGCCCTACTGTTTGCCGGTGAGCTTGAACGACGTACGCCGCGACTGGACCACCCTGGGCGCCGAGGACCCGCTCTGGGCCGTCCTGATCCGGCCCGGTAAGCGCGGCGGCCGGTGGGACGTGGACGAGTTCCTGGCCACCGGCCGAGCCGATGTCGAGGAGACCACCGGTTGGCTGGCCGGGCTCGGCCTGCCCACCCGGTGGGAGCGGGTGCTCGACTTCGGCTGCGGCGCCGGGCGGCTCTCCCAGGCGCTGGCCGCCCACGCCGAGCAGGTGGTCGGGGTCGACATCGCCCCGTCCATGCTCGACACCGCCCGCCGGCTGGACCGCACCGAGGGTCGGATCGAGTTCGTCCTGAACGACGCACCCGACCTGAGCCGGTTCCCCGACGGCCACTTCGACCTGGTCTACAGCGCCCTGGTGCTCCAGCATCTGCCCCGACCGGCAGTCGACCGCTACCTGGCCGAGTTCCTGCGCGTCCTCCGTCCGGGTGGGGTGGCCGTGGTGGGCCTGCCCACCGAGGTGGCCCCCACCGTCAAGGGCCTGATCTGGCGGTTCGCGCCGTTCCGGCTGATCAGCTGGGCCCAACGCCGGATCCTCGGCTACCCGGCGGCGATGCGGATGACCCCGGTACCGCACGCCGACATGGCGCGACTGGTCGCCACGCACGGCGGGGAGATCGTCGACCGGCAGGCGGACCTGCCGTACACGCCGGACTGGCGATGCAGCCGGTACGCCCTGCGCCGCCGCTAGCTGCTGCTTGCACCTGACAGACGAACGACGAAGGCCGGGGGCGCGCCCCCCGGCCTTCGTCGTCACCGCTCAGCCGGTCACTGCTTCTCCGCCTCGTCCCGCGCGTGCCGTGGGCTCGGCGCCGTCGACTCCGACTTCCAGTTGGTCGAGGCGGGCGGAATCTCGTCGGACAACGGCCCGCCCTGCCGCTCGTCGTTGCGCACCGCCGGCTGGTCGACCCGGGTCACCGCCGGATCGGCGGCCGGCTTCGCTGCGGCCGGCGTAGCTGCGGCCGGCGTAGCTGCGGCCGGCGTAGCTGCGGCCGGCGTTGCGGTGCGGCTGCGGGAGACCAGCAACGCCACGACGATCAGCACCAGGCCGAGCACGGCGATCCCGATCGGCGCGTACACACCGAGGAGGGTGAGCTGGGACCGGCTCTCCTTGGCCCGGTCCGCCGAGGACGCCACCGTCTCCTCGGTGTAGGCGAAGTCCGCGTCGAGCAGCGTCACCGGGGCGCCCGCGTTCGGCACCAGCACCTTCTTCTGCTGCTCCCGCACGTTGATGTAGGCACCGGTGACCGGGTCGACCCAGACCGTACGGGTGTTGCTGTAGACGACGTCGCCCGAGGTCGCACCCGGGGCGAACACACCGAGCAGCAGGCTGACCGAGTCGGCCGGCAGCGGCAGCTTCTCGTCGGTGATGACCTGCTCGTACCGGTACGTCTCAAGGCCGTTGACGTCCTCGGCACCCTTGAACTCGGCCGGCCGGGTCTGCCGCAGATCCCGGTCGAAGACCTCGTAGTTGCCCTGTGCGGAGCTGAACGGGAACTTGTAGACCTGGCCCGCGAAGGGAACCTTCTCCCGGTTGCCGCCGGTCTCGTCCAGGTACTGCTCGTTCCAGTCGACCGCCGCCCCGGAGACCCGGTTCAGCGCCAACTCCGCGCTGTACGCGTTGACCAGCGCCTTGGTGTCCGTACGCTCGACGGTCTGGCCGACCTGCCAGACCACCGCCTCGCCGGCGAGGTCACCGCTGAGCGCCGCGGTCTTGGTGCGTTCCGGCGTGACCTGGATGGTCGACCTCAGGTCGGCCTGGTGGATCCCGACGCCGGTATCGGCGATCTGGAGGAACGTCGCCCCCCTGGCCTCAGCGATCGAGGTCGACGGCTTGAGGTCGTAGGGCAGCTTGGTCATGGCCGGTTTGACGACGAACACCAGCCCGGCGGCCAACGCCAGGAGCAGGACGCCACCGCCGAACAGCACGGCACCCACGGCGCGGTGCTTCATGTTTCCTCCCTGAGGAGCTAATTTTCGTCGGTATCAATCAGTGAGATGGCCGCGAGGTTACTACTTAGTCACATAGCCACGCGACCCCCCGGTCAGCTCTGATTTCTCCGCCGCGCCGGGCTGTCCCTCACCGATGCGACGCAGTACCAGCACGAAGTTCCAGGACGCCACCTCCCGGACCCCGGGCACCCGGATCACCCACCGCGCCCACCAGGGGTGGTAGCGCGGCAGCATGTCCACCAGCTCGACGTCGCCGTTGCCCCGCGCCCAGCGCAACGTGGCGGCGATCGAGACCGGGAAGAGCGTCTCGCCGAAACGGTTCTTGGGCGGTCGTCCGTTCCGCCGCTCGAAGCGGCGGCGGGCCCGGTTGCCGCCGAGGTAGTGCCAGGGCGCGGTCTCGTGCCCACCCCACGGCGACAACCACGGGGTGTACGACACGAAGAGCAGCCCGCCCGGCTGGGTCACCCGGACCATCTCGTCGAGCATCCGGGGCGGCTCGGCGACATGCTCCACCACGTTTGACGAGAACGTCACGTCCACACTGGCCGTCCGCACCGGCAGTGCCGTGCCGCTGCCGCGCAGCATGCCCGCCACCGACTCACCGGCGGCGGAGAAGTCACCGACGTCCGGGTCGAGCCCGACGTAGCGGGCACCGGCCGCCCGGAAGGCCGTCGCGAAGTAGCCCGGCCCGCCACCGACGTCGAGCACCGTACGGCCGGCCAGGTCGGTGTAGCCGGAGACCTGGCGGACCGAGTCGGTCGCCAGCAGTCCGTAGAAGTGATCCGGGTCGGTCTGTTCGACCAGGAAGGCCCGGAACAGGTCGACCGAGCGGCGCAGCGTGGCGAAACGACGTCGTGCCGCCCGCCGCGTACGGTCCTCCACTGCTGTCACCGCGCCACCGTCCCGTCGTCGCCCTCAGCCCGCTCTTCGGCCACCTCCGCCGTCTCGCCGGGTGTGCCCGGCGTCACATCATCCGGGATGGCCGGGTCGGGCGGCACACCGGGGACGGGCACCACCGCGGCGACGACCGCACCGATCGCGATCAACATGGCCGCCTGTGTCCAGGAGACGTACGCCCACTCCTGCCCGTGGCCCCGCAGGCGTCCGGTCACCGCGACCGCCGTGGCCACCGTCAGCCCACCCAGCACCACCACCGGAAGCGCCCGCACGGCCAACTGCCGCAGCAGCATCGCGGCCAGCACGATCGCCACCGGCAGGACGCCACCCAACGCGGCGAGCAAGACCACCAACAGGGCGCCGATGCCCCACGCCGACGCCTCGGCCGGGATCGCGCCCGCCCCGCCCGCGTCCACCGGCACCCGGCGACGGGCCGGCCAGGCGGCCAGCACCAGCACCCCCACCGCCGTCAACGCGCCAGCCGCCAGCCCGGCCCGGTACGGCCCGTCCGGCTCGAAAACCAGCCGGACCTCGCCGCCAGCACCGGCCGGCAGCACCCACGCCTGCTGCCAGCCGTCCACCCGGGAGGCGGTAAGCGGTACGCCGTCCAGGGTGGCCGCCCAGCCAGCGTTCGCGTTCTCCGGCACCACAAGCAACGCCTGCTCACCACCGGCGACCCGGACCGTCCGCTCGGTCGGCGCCCAGTCCAACACCGTGACCTCCCGGTGCCGGGGCGCGGCGGAAGCGTCGTCGTCGGCCGGCCGCAGGACCGCGTCCCGCACCAGGAAACCCGCCGAAGGGGTGGTCGCCAACCGGTGGCCGCCGGCCGGCAGTTCCAGCACCGAGCCGTCCTCGCCGCAGACGCGCAGCGGCACCGGCCGCCCCGCCAGCACGTCGCCCAGCGTGGCGTCGACCGAGGTGTCGTAGCGGAACCCGGCCAGTTCGACCACCGGCCCGTCACCGCACCGTTCGACCACCCGGGTCTCGGCGTCGATCGGGTTCGGCTGCTCCGCCAGCCCGGGAATCTCCACCTCGGCGATGCCTGCGGTGGCGGGCCAGCCGTTGACCCGCAGGTCGGCCAGCCGGTGCTGGGTCGCCAACACGACGATCTCGATCCGGTCGGTACGCACCGGCGGAAACGTGACAGTTCCATCGGTGCCCACCGGCACGGTCACCGCGCGACCCGGCGTACGGATCTCGACCCGCTCCGGCAGGGAGCCCACCGGCAACTCCGCCCCCCGCAGGCGTACCCGGTCGATGCGTTGCCGGCCCGACCAGCTCAGCCCCAGGGTGGGCCGCAGGTCGCCGGTACCGGCCAGCCACGCCGTGTCCGGGTCGCCGTCGACCGCCGCGTACCCGGCCACCGCCGGATCCCCGGCCAGGTGTGACGAGGCGGTCGCCGTCACGGCCGGGCCGGAGAGCTTCGGCTCGCCGCCGGGCCGGGCGACCGCGCGAAGCTCCATCCGGTACGTGCCGGCGGCCGGATTGTGGAACAGCCGGTCCAGGCCCAGCGGCTCCTCACCGACCTGGGCCAGGAACCGGTCGCAGCGAATCGTCAGGTCGTCAACGCCGGTGTCGGGGTCGGCACCGGCGCCTCTGTCCGGGTCGGCGCCGGAGACCGAGGCCGGATAGCACGCCGGTCGGTCGGTCGGCCCCCGGCTGAACACCCAACTGACCGCTTCGGACAGCTCTCGCGGCAGGTCGGTCGGGGCGCGCAGCGCACGCCGCGGCTCGGTCTCCGGGATGGTCAGCTCCCGGATGCCGACACCCCCGTTGAGCTGGCCGTCGGCCACCGCCAGCACGGTCACCCGGATCCGGCTGGTCGGCCCGGGCAGGGTGTAGTACGAGTGACCGCCGAGCGTCTGGGCGACCTCGTGCTCGACCGAGCCCCGATCGGTGGTGATCCGGAACCGGGTCACCGGCCAGCCCACCGCCAGATCGCTGACGAAGGCAATGTCCACGCTCTCCACCCGGCGCGGAGTGTCCAGGTCGACCTGGAGCCACTGCCCGACCGGCCCGCTCAGCGGAGCCGAGTGCCAGGCGGTGGCCTGGTCCCCGTCGACGGCCGCGAACGGCAGGTGCGACGGGTCCGCCGGGCCGAGATGGTCCACGAAGCTCGCCGCCGAAGACGCGGTCACATCGCGTACGCCCTGGTAGACCGCGGTGGTCTGGTGCTGGTCACCGGCGAACGGCAGCAGGTCGAGGGCGACCCGGCCCTGCCGCCCCGCCTCGTTGGCGGTCAACGTCTGGGAGAGGTTGTCCCGGGCCCGGCCGATGTCCCGCTCCTGGCGGCGCAGGCCGTCGGTGACGATCCACGAGTCGCCGGCCAGCTCCGGGGAGCCGGCCCGGTCACCGGCGAGCACCACCGGTCGATCCCGCTCCACAATTCCCTGCTCCAGCAGCGGCAGCAGCGACTCCGGCCCGCCGCTGACGGTGGGCACGTCGGCGCTGAGCACCGCGGACGCCACCGGCACCGGGCGTTGCACCTCGTAGATCTCGATGGCCGGCAGGACGCCGGAACCGCCGTCGACCGGGCTGCCGAGCGTCCGGGACAACGCGTCGGTGGTGCCGAAGGTGGCCACCCGGACGATGCCCGGCGAATCGGCCAACGCCCGCCGCAGCACCGCCACCGGCGGTGCGTCGATCTGGTTGCGGTCGAGGTCGTTGCGGAGCAGCAGGTGCCGGAAGCCGGATCGGGCGAGCAGATCGGCCAGGCCGGCAGAGCCCTGACCCCCGGCCAGCACCTGCTCGACGGTGTCCATCATCCGGGTGTT
This sequence comes from Micromonospora sp. PRAS1, assembly GCF_059553435.1. Classification (NCBI taxonomy): domain Bacteria; kingdom Bacillati; phylum Actinomycetota; class Actinomycetes; order Micromonosporales; family Micromonosporaceae; genus Micromonospora; species Micromonospora sp. PRAS1. Next base: position 12,266 of record NZ_JCANNB010000006.1, on the reverse strand, counting down.
GCCGTTCGAACCGAGCGGAATCTGGTTGCGGACCGCCCACGGTGCGCCGGCCAGCGGCTGCAACGGTTCGTCGAGCGTGCGCCCCCAGACGTACTGACCGAAACCGGAGCCGGGCACCATAAGCGTACGGGCCGACGCGTCGCGGTCGGCGAGCCAGGTCGCCGCGGCCCGCCAGTGCGGTGGCAGGTCGGACCAGCCCGGCCCGGCGCGCAGCTGCCCGAGCCAGGCCGGCGCGGCGGCACCCAGAACGAGCAGCAGCACCGGCACGAAGACCAGCGGACGCAGCCGGATCGCCGGCCGACGCCGGGCCAGCGCGTGGTGCATCCGGGTGGCGACCGCGTCGACGCCGTGCGCGAAGCCGAGCATCAGCGGCAGCCGCAGCACCGGGTCGAGCTTGTGCACGTTGCGGAACGGCGCCAGCGGGCCGTCCAGCAGGTCGCGGACCACCTCGGACAACGGGCTGTCCACCGCACCGACGTAGCCGATGGTCAGCAGGGTCAGCCCGGTGAGGAAGCCGGTCACCAGGAACCGTCGCTCGGGCAGCAGGTTGCCGGCCAGCCCGGCTAGGCCGATCAGCGCCACCAGCGCGGTGAGCACCATCAGCACGGGGTGGTCGATCAGCAGCCAGCCGGCCGGCCACCAGGGGTCGCCCTGCACGATGTACGCCACCCACTGGTTGGTGCCGCGTACCGCCTGGAACAGCGAGGCCACCGCCGTCGTGGTGGTGGACGACTCGATGAAGTCGAGGAAGGGGAGGCTGTACTGGCCGAGCAGCAGCAGCGGCACGATCCACCACAGGCAGACCCCGAGCACGCAGACACACCACCAGGCGACCAGCCGCCGGTGCTGCGCGTCCCAGCGCCGGGTGAGCAGCCAGACGCCGGGCAGCAGGAGGGCGAGCAGCACGATCGCCGCGTTGATCCCGCCCATGCCCAGCACGGCCAGCGCGGAGAGCGCGGCGGCCCGGCGCGGAGAGCCGATCCGGCGTACGGTCACCAGCGGCAACAGCACCCAGGGCAGCATCGCGGCGGAGATCGTCTCCGCGGACAGCACGCCGACCTCGGTGACCACCCGGGGCGCCAACGCGTAACCGATCGCCGCCGCGTACCGGGTCGGTTCGGTGCCGATGTTCAGCGCCCGAGCCAGCCGCAGCAGCCCGTAGAACGCGGCGGCGAGCAGCAGCGCCGTCCACAGCCGCTGGGTGATCCACGGCGGTACGGCCAGCCACTGGCCGAGGGCGAAGAACGGCCCCATCGGGAAGAGGTAGCCGTACGCCTGGTTCTGCAACTCCCCGGAGGTGGCCTCCGGATTCCACAGGTGCAACGCCCGGGCCAGGAACCGCACCGGGTTGACGGCCAGGTCGAGCTTGGTGTCGAAGGTAATCTCACCGGGTCGCTGACCGAAGGCGATCGCGGTGAGCAGCAGCAGCGACAGCACGGTACCGGGCGAGCGGCGCAGCCGCCCCAGCACCCGGCTCACCGACGGCACTCCGGCGGTTGGCAGCTCAGGTCGGCCAGGGCCGCGAAGAAGATGCGCCGCATGCCCCTGGGCTGCGCGGTCACGAAGACCCGCCCGCCGGTGACCTTCGTGACCGCGTCGAGTTCGTCGGGGTCGACGTCGGCGCCGAGGCCGATGAAGATGATCGGCAGCGGCCGGCGGGGCTCCTGCAACCGGCGGAGTTCGGCGAGGAACTCGGCGCGGCTGATGCTGTCGTCGTCCTCGTTACGCCCGTCCGTCATCACCAGCACCAGGTTGATCCGCCCCGGCGTCCAGTTGCGCCGCGCGTCGCGGTACGCGGCAAGCGTGCTGTCGTACAGCCCCGTCCCGCCCCCGGGCTTGACCCGTACGCCGGCCAGTTCCTCGGCGAGCTTCTTGCGCTGGCTGCCCAGCGGGCGTACCGGCAGGATCTCGCGGTGGTCCCGGTCCCCTTCGAGCCTGGTGGCGAAGATCCAGACCCCGAGTTCGCTGTTGTCCAGCAGCAACGCCGCGCCCTCCTGGGCGGCCTGGACGGTGGCGTCGAGCCGGGTACCGCCGCCCGGCACCTGCGCGGCCATCGAGCCGGAGACGTCCAGCAGGGTGAGGATCCGGGCGCTGCGCTGCACACCGCTCCAGGCGGTCAGCAGATCGGTGACCGTCTCCTCGGCCGGCAGCGGGACCGGTCGACGTTCCTCCGCCCGTAGCCGCCGGTCGGCCGGAACGGCCGGTGGGAAGCCCGCCGCGGTCCGGAAGCCGTAACCGCTGAACGTCTCCCGCGCCGCGCCGGTGAGCAGGGTGGCGAGGAAGTTCGCGGCGGCGTCCCGGGTCCGGCCCTGCGCGCCGGGCAGCACCACGTACGGCAGGTCGAGCGAGGGGACGGCCACCTCCGGGTACGCCGCCACCAGCTTGCCGGAGCTGGCGAGTGCGTTGTGTTCGAGCACCGCCTGTTCGCTGGCGGCGACCACGTCGACGCGGCCGGGCAGTGCGCGGCCCGGGGTCAGCAGGTCGCTGCCTTCCGCCGGGCTGAACGTCCGCTCGGCGAGGCGCCGCAGCGTCGCCGCCACGGTCGCGGGCGAGGCCCGGTCGTCGTCGGCCAGCATTCGGACCCCGAGCAGGGCGGCCACCCCGGCCGGGTCGGCCGCCGGGTCGGGGATTCCGACCTGGGCCGCGCGCGTCCCGGTGCCGACAAGCGACTTCCATGCCAGGGGCTGCGCCGGCCAGCCGGACCGGCGGGCGACCCGCTCGGTCACCGCCAGTACCACCGGCGTGCTCGCCACCGACGTACCCCGTTCGGGAACCTCGAAGGCGCCGGCGGCCCGGGCCCGCCGCAGCCAGAACGTCGACTCCGGTACCCAGGCGTCCCCGACCTCGCCGCCCTCGGCGAGGTCACGAGCCACGACCGCCGACTGCCGGGACTCCACGGCCACCGACACGCAGGGTTGACCGCCGACGTTTCCGCGGGCGATGCGATCGAGCGCCGGGGCGATCACCGGAGCGGCCACCACCCGCAGCCGGACCTGCTCGACGCAGGTCGGGGTGCCCCGATCCGCGCGGACGTACGCGACCGCGCCCCAGCCGGCCAGCAGCAGCACCAACGCGGCGCTGAGCAGCACCACCGGGGAACGGTGGGACAGGGCGCGCGACGGCGCGGGACGGTCGGCCTCCACCGCCGCCTCACCTCCTCGTCACCCCTGCGGACGCCTTCCACCGCAGGTCACACAGCGGCTCGCGGCGGGTTCGGGGCACCGGGCACCGGCCAACGCACGCGGTTGCGCCTGCACACCCTGCCAAGGTTTCCGCCTGCCGGCAAACCCCCAACAGTCTTGTTACCGGCGGGTTGCCACTGCCGCATCTACCCATTGCGCACCCGGGCCGAGCGGCCCTAGGGTGGCGCGATCGTGCTCACTTACTCACCAGTAGGAGCAGCGTGGACAACTGCGGCACCCCCTCTCGCCATGTCCTGTTCCTGAACTGGCGCGACACGCTCAATCCCGAAGGTGGCGGCTCGGAGGTCTACATCGAACGGATCGCCGCCGAACTGGTCACCATCGGTCATCAGGTGACTCTGTTCTGTGCCGCGCACGGCAACGCCGGCCCGAGCAGCGTCACCGAATCCGGCGTACGCGTGCTGCGCCGCGGCTCGCGGATGACGGTCTACCTGCGCGCGGCCCTTATCTGCCTCGCCGGCCGCTTCGGGTTCGGCCCGCTGAGCCGACGCGGACTCGGCCGGCCGGACCTGGTCGTGGACGTCTGCAACGGGGTGCCGTTCTTCGCCCCGCTCTACGCCGGCCGCCCGGTCATCGCGCTTGTGCACCACGTGCACCGCGAGCAGTGGCCGGTGGTGTTCGGGCCGTGGCTGTGCCGCATCGGCTGGTGGATCGAATCGTGGCTGGCGGTCCGGCTCTACCGCCGCTGCCGGTACGTCACCGTCTCGGAGGCGAGCCGGGCCGAGCTGACCACGCTGGGCGTGGCCGCGGAACGGATCGACGTGGTGCCCAACGGCACGCCCCCGGTGACCGGCCCGGCGCTGCCCCGCACCCCCCACCCGTCACTGCTGGTTCTCGGTCGCCTGGTGCCGCACAAGCGGGTGGAGATCGCCCTTCGTACGGTCGCCGAACTCGCCGACGAGCTGCCGGAACTGGAACTGGTGGTGGCCGGACAGGGCTGGTGGGAAGAGCCGCTACGCGAACTGGCCGGCACGCTCGGGATCACCGACCGGGTGCGGTTCGCCGGCTTCGTCACCGAGGAGGAGAAGCACGCACTGCTCTGCTCGTCCTGGCTCGCGCTCACCCCCTCGCTGAAGGAGGGCTGGGGGCTGACCATCGTGGAGGCTGCCGCGCGCAGCACTCCCACCCTGGCCTTCCGCTATGCCGGCGGGGTCGCCGAGGCGATGGTCGACACCGAGACCGGTGTGCTCGTCGACGACGAGCGGGAATTCACCACCGCCGTCCGGGACCTGCTCGCCGACGACGTAGGGCGCAAGAACATGGGCGAGGCCGCGCTGGCCCACGCGGCCCGCTTCACCTGGGCCGCCACCGGCGCACGCTTCGCGCAGTTGGTCACCCGCGCCACCGCCCGCACCGGCTGACCCGTTACGGGCCAAAGACCGGCGGGCTTCCAGGCACGGCGACAGGGCGTCCGCGAATCGCGGACGCCCCTTTCGCCATCGAGGTCAGCGCGTGCCGTACAACGGGGTCTCGGTCTGCTCACTCACGTTGGAAGTGGCAGCCTCCTTGGCGGACGGGCTGAGCACGTTCGCCAGACCGACGCTGCCGAGCATGCCGAGCACGACCCCGAGTACCCCGACGGCGACGAACGCGGGCAGGTTCCTCATCCACCTTCTCCTTCCGCGGGACTCGCGTGCCGGGACGCTACCACGCGGTAGCACCGCCGCGCAGCGCCTGAAAACCCGATCACCAGGACCGCCGTTCCGGCCAACAGGTGGGCCAGCCCGACCGGCCCGGGACGAACCGGCCGGGGCGGCGGGATCCACTCCGGATTCTCGTACAGGGCTAGCTCGCTGCCGGAGTGGGCCAGTCGCAAGCCGGCCAGCGTCGCCGGCTCCGGCACCGGACCGGCCGCACGTTGCACCAGCACCCACCTGGGACCGGCCGCCGCCACGGGCGCACCGGCGGCCAGCAGCGCGCGCAGCTGGGCCGCGCGCGGGTCCTCACCGGCCACGGCGGTGTCGTCCACCCGCAACGTGTCGTCGATCAGCACCGGCACGCCAAGGTAGCGGGGTGCCGGGTCGATCACCACCTGACCACCGTTCCACGCGTAGCTCTGGTACTCCTGAAACGGCAGCGAGACCACCTCACCGGGGCGCTGCTCGACCAGCCGGGCCACCGTCGCCCAGTCGGCCGGCCAGGCCACCGGGCGCAGTCGTCCCGCCCCGCCGAACGCCAGGTCGGGCAGGACCGCCACCGGCAACAGTGCCGCACCGACCAGCAGCACCCGTCCGGTCGTCGCGTCGAAGCGGTCCGTCAGCAACCCGGCGAGCCGCTCCGCCCCCAGCGCCACGGTGAGCGCCAGCGCCAGGGCGTACGGCACCAGCAGCTTCTGGCCGTCGCGCAGCAGCCCGGCACCGGGCACCTCGGCCACCAGCCAGCCGAGCAGGGCCGCCCCGCCGGGCAGTACGCCGAGCGCCGCCGCCAGCCACGATCCGCCCGCCAGCAGCGCGAACCGACCGAACACCGGACCGGGCCAGCGTCGCCGCAACAGGGTCACGCCAGCGGCCGCGACCATCAGCACCAGCAGCGTCGCCAACGGCACCAGCCAGCCGCTCCGGGACGCCGGGGTGGCCTGCCCGTTCCAGATGCCACCGGTGCCGGCGAGGGCCACCAGGGGACCGGCCCAGTTCTCGGCGCGAGCGGCGAAGGCCGCCACCCCGGCCGGATCGGACCGGCCGTCGCCGCCACCACTGAAGCCAGCCACCAACCAGGGCGCGTTGAGCAGTACCGTCGCCGCCACCGCAGTCGACGCCGAGCGCACCGCGCCCGGGTACCGGCCGACCAGCAGCACCGCCACCACCACCAGGGCCAGCAGTCCACCGGTCGGCGTTATCGCCGCGCCGGCCGCCGCCAGCAGCAGCCACCGCAGGGCACCCCGCTCGCCCGCCCGGACCCCGAGCGCCGCCCGCACCAGCCAGGGCAGCACGGCGTACCCGAGCAGCAACCCCCACTGCCCGATCAGCAGCCGCTCGGCCAGGTACGGGGTCCAGGCGTACCCGAGTGCGGCCACCAGGCGCACGGTCAGCCGATCGGTCGGCACCAGCCGGGCGGCGCCAAGCGCGGCAAGGTAGAGGATCGCCACCAGGACCAGCCGTTGCAGCAGCCAACCGGGCACCAACTGGCTGGCCAGGGCCACCACCGCATCCTGCGGTACGGCCCGGGGCAGCGCCGTCGCCGGAGCGATTACCTCCCAGCTCAGGGCCTGCCGTGGCACGAAGACCATGTCGTAACGGAGCACGTACCCGGGCGCGGCGAGCGGCGCCAGGACGATCGCCGCCACGGCTGCGGCCACCGCGTGCGGCACCACCCGTTCCCGCATCCGTCGACCTCACCACCGCCGGGCGCGCGGCCACCGACCGCACTGGTGGCGGCCACTGTACGCGACCCTCGCCGAGCCGCGTCAACGCCGCCGAACCATCCATTGGCCTGATGGGGAGCCGCCTGCCGGGTGTGGCACTCTTCCCGCCATGGCATCGACGGGCGCGGCGGAGACTGCGACACCTGGTCGGATCGGCGCCCGGCTCGGCCAGGACCAGATGCGGCTGGCCGCGCTGGCGATGATCGCCGTAAGTGTGGTGTGGCGTATGCAGGTGGCCCTGCGCGGTTCCCTGGCCGCCGACGACTACGTACTGATCAGCCAGGCGGCGGAGTCGAAGCTGACCATCACCCACCTCCTCACCCCGTACCACGATCACCTCATGCCGGCCGGGCGACTGCTCACCTGGCTGGTCACCGCGCAGTTCGGGCCGGTCCACTGGCCGTACGTCCTGCTCATGGCCGCCGGCCAGGCGATCCTCGGGATGGCGTTCCTCCGTCTGCTGCGGCGTCTGCTGCGGGGCTCGTGGCTCCTGCTGCTGCCTCTCGGCATCCTGCTGTTCACTCCGTTGACCCTGGAAGCGACCTCGTGGTGGGCCGTCGGCGTCACCGTGCTGCCGATGCTTATCGCCATGGTGCTCGCGGTGACCGCTCAGGTCGATTACGTGCAGACCGGACGACGGCGGCATCTGGTGGGTCTCGCCCTCTCCGTTCTGCTCGGCGTGCTCTTCGTCGACCGGGCGGTCCTGGCGGCGGCTCTGGTGTTCCTCTTCACCGCCGCCCGCTATGCCGACGGGGGGCCGCTGCGCAGCATCGCCACCACCGTTCGCCGCTGGTGGCCGTCGTGGCTGCTGCTGGCCCTGCTGACGGTGGGTACCGTCGCGGCCCACCTGGCAACCGTCGGGTCGTCGCTGCGCCGGCCACAGTCGGCCGGCGAGGTCTTCTCCTTCCTCGCCCAGTTGCTCGGCTCCACGCTGCTGCCGGGCCTGGTGGGTGGGCCGTGGCAGTGGCTACGGGCCGGCGACGGTGCACCCGTCACCGCGCCCCCGCAGGTAGGCATCTGGGTAAGCGCGGCGATCGTCGCCGTCCTGGTCGCGGCGACCGTACGCCACCGGCGCGATGCCGTTCGGGCCTGGCTGCTCCTCGGCGGATACCTGGTCATCGCGGTGGGGCTGTTGACCGCTACCCGTCTCGGTTCGGCCTTCAGCGAGGTTGCCGGCGGCGTCCCCCGGTATGTAAGCGACGTCGTCGTGGTTGCCGCGATCTGCCTCGGTCTCGCGGTGGTCGGGGCGACCGGGTCGGGTGCTGCGCCTCCTCCCGGGGCAGCTCCGGCGGAGGAGAAGACTGCGGAGCCTGCCGATCCGCCGGTTCCGGCCGTGCCGCCGCGGTACCGGGAGACCCTGCCCGCGCTGCTCGCCGTGGTGTTGGTGGCCGGCTGCCTCAGCACCGCCTGGAGCACCGTCAAGTTCAGCGACAGCTGGGCCGGGAAGGCCGGCCGGTCGTACCTCGACACCGTCCGGATCGAGCTGGCCAGTGCCCCGCCGGACACGGTCTTCTTCGACGGCCCGGTCCCCGAGGCGGTCGTACCGGCCCTGTCCTGGCCGTACAACCAGCAGTCCCGGTTCTTCCGCGCCTTCGACACCCGGCCCACCTACGTCGACGGGGCCGACAACGTGTCGGTGCTGGACGGGCTCGGCCGGATCCGGCTGGCCACGGTCGTCGGCAGCACCACCCTGCCGGGGCCGGCGGAAGGCTGCGGTCACCTGGTTTCCGCCGGCCAGACCGTGCGGATGACGCTCAACCAGCCGCGCGACGAATGGCACTGGGTGGTACGGATCGGTTACCGCAGCGCGGCGGAGGGCACCGCGACGTTGCGGTTCGGCACGGGGACCGCCGAGTTCCCGGTCCGGAAGGGTTTGAACCAACGCTTCCTGCGCATCATCGGCGGCGGGCCGACTGTGGAGTTGACGGCTGCCGGCGACGACATCTCGCTGTGCATCAGCGAGATCGCGATCGGCGACCCGGCACCCGAGTGGGAATAGGAGCGCGGAGCGGCATGACGCAGACGACGGGCCGGGACACGGCGACGACGCGACTCGGCCGGGCCGGTGCCGCCGTCACGGTCGCCACCCTGGTCACCAACGCCCTCGCGTACGTCGTACCGGTGCTGGGCGCGCGCCGGCTCAGCGCCGCCGACCTCGGCGCGCTGGCCACGGTGCTCGCGCTCGGCGCGATCGCCGCGGTACCCGGCTTCGGCCTCCAGATCGCGGTCGCCGCGCACCGGGCTCGCTGGGGCGGCGGTGGGACGGCCCGGCTGGGGTTGCGCACCGCGACGCTCACCGCAGCGGTCACGCTCGCCGCCGCACCGGTGCTGACGGTGGCGCTGCGGCTGCCGATCGCGCTGACGCTGCTGCTCGCGGCCACCACCTTCGCCACCGTGCTCTCCGGCCGCTGGCTCGGGGAGGTCCAGGGCGACCAACGCTTCCTGCGGCTCGCCGCGGCGATGACCGTGCTGGCCGCCGGCCGCTACGGCGGCCTGGTCATCGGCCTCCTGCTCGGTCAGGGACCGGTGCTCTGCCTGCTGCTGGCCACCCTCACCGGCCTGCTCGCGCTCCCCGTCCTGGCCCGCCTCGCCGCCCCGCCCGCCGGCACCCGCACCCCGGTGGCAGCCGCCGGACCGGTCGCAGCCACCGCGCCGGGCGGCGGGGCGACGCCCCGGCTGACCGCCCGGCAGGTGATGACCGCGTGCGGCGCGACGCTGGCGATGCTCACCATCTCGTACGCCGACCTGATCCTCGCCCGTCAGCTGCTCCCGGCCGCCGGCTCGGGTGCCTACGCGGTGGGCTCGGTGCTCACCAAGGGTGCGCTGTGGGCGCCTCAGGTGGTCACGCTGCTGGTGCTGCCCCGGCTGGCCCGCAACGACCACCGGGCCCGGTTGGTGGCGCTGGCACTGATCCTGGCCTGCGGGGCGGTCCTGGTGGCTGCGGCAACCGTCGGCGGTGAGCTGGCGTTCCGGCTCGCCGGCGGCACCGACTACCTGCACCTGGCCGGCTCGGCCCCGCTCTTCGCCGCCACCGGCGCCCTCTACGCGGTGCTCTTCATGCTGGTCAACGACCGGGTGGCGACCGCCGCCCGGTGGCCGGCCGCCCCGCTCTGGCTGGCTGCGGCCGGGCTGGCCGGCGCCACCGCGCTTATCGCGCCACGCACCGTCACGGGGGTGCTGTCCTGCGCGCTGGCCACGGCTGCGGCGACCACGGTGGTGATGGCCTGGCTCGTCTTCCGGCCGTCCCGGCGCTGACCGGCCGATCCATCGCCGCTACCGAACGTGGTCGTCCGGCGTCGGGTCGCGTCGAACGGACGGGTGCGACCCGATCTGCACACACTCGGGCTCCCCGCCGGGCGCTGCGTTGGCTACCGTAGTTGTCTTCCGGGGTAGGGGTCCCGGCTCAACCCGCGGCATTTCCCAAAGAGGTAGCTGTGACGCTGTACGGCGAAAAACGTCCGCCCGCTGACGACGACCGGCCCACCGTGCAGGTGGCGGCGGTCAGCTGGCCCGTCGAGGAACCGGTCCGACCAGCACCGGAGGCCCCACAGGGCGGCCCCAAGCGGTCCAGCCGGTTCCGGATCCTGCTCGCCACCGGGGCGGCCACCGCCGTACTCGCCTCGGTCGGCGCGGTGGTCGTCTGGGCGTACGCCGGTGATGTTCCGCGCGGCACCACCGTGCTCGGCACCGAACTGGGTGGACGCAGCAAGACGGACGCGGCGGTCGAGCTGCGCGCGCAGCTCGACCGCCGCGCGGCCGAGCTTTCCGCCCCCATCCAGGTACGCGTCGGAGAGCAGACCGCCGAGATCAATCCGGCCGACGTCGGGCTCACCGTCGACGTGGACGCGACCGTGGCCGCCGCCGTGGCGGCCGACGCCCACGCGGTGGACCGCCTGGTCGGCTCCCGCGAGGTCGAGCCGGTGGTCTCGGTCGACGTGCCGAAGCTGGCCGCCGAGTTGGAGAAGCTCGTCGGCAAGCAGGGCAAGAAGATGACGATGCCGGCCATCACCTTCTCCGGCACCAAGCCGAAGGTGCGCTATCCCAAGCCGAGCCTCGACGTCGACGCCGAGCACTCGGCGCAGGTGGTCAAGGAGGGCTGGCTGAGCGGACAGCCGGTGACCGTGCCGCTTGTGGAGAACCACCCGGCCACCTCGGCCGAGGAGGTCGACCGGATGGTCGCCGAGCTGGCTGAGCCGGCCGTGGCGGCACCGGTCAAGCTGACCACCGACCGGGGCTCGGTGGACATCCCGCCGCAGGCGATCGCCAAGGGCCTCCGCTTCAAGGCCGACAAGGCCGGCAAGCTCACCCCCAGCGTGGACATGAAGCGCCTGCGCGCCGCCCTGGAGGACCGCCTCGACGCCGTCGAGGTGGCGCCGAAGGACGCCAAGATGGCCATCTCCGGTGGCAAGCCGAAGGTGACCGACGGGCGCGAGGGGCAGCAGGTGGACACCAGCAAGCTCGGTGACGACCTGCTGGCGGTCCTGCCCCGCAGCACGGACCGGACGGTCTCCGCCGAGCTGAAGCCGGTCCAGCCGAAGCTCACCACGGAGAAGATCGGCGGCCTGGGCATCAAGGAGAAGGTCGCCTCGTTCACCACGAACTTCACAGGTGGTCTCGGGTCGCCGCGCAGCCAGAACATCGTGACCATCGCCAAGGACGTGGACGGCACGGTGGTGCTGCCCGGCGAGACGTTCTCGCTCAACGGGCACACCGGCGAACGCGGCTACGCGCAGGGCTACCGTGACGCCCCGGTCATCATGGACGGCAAGCTGGTGCCCGGGGTCGGCGGCGGGACGTCCCAGTTCACCACCACCCTCTTCAACGCGATCTACTACGCCGGCCTGGAGGACGTCGAGCACAAGCCACACTCGTACTACTTCAGCCGGTACCCGGCGGTTATCGAGTCGACGATCTTCTGGCCCAACCTCGACTTCAAGTTCCGCAACAACACCGAGTACGGCGTCCTGATCGACACCTCGTACACCGGCAACTCGATCACCGTCTCCATCTGGGGCACGAAGATCTGGGACAGCGTCAAGACCGAGTACAGCCCTCGGCGGAACATCACCTCGCCCAAGACGGTCTACCTCGACCCGGGTCCCAGCTGCATTCCCGCCAACGGCAGCCAGGGCTTCACCCAGGACGCCTTCCGGGTCATCAAGAAGGACGGCAAGGTCGTCAAGCGGGAGAAGTTCACCTGGACCTACGACGCGGAGCCGCGCTTCATCTGCGCCAAGCAGCCTTCCTGACGCGCTTTACGGAGGTCTACACGGCCCCGCCGGCCCTGCCGGCGGGGCCGTTCCTTGTCGAGCCGCTCCCGCCGAGCTACTTTCGCCGAGCTACTTTCGCCGAGCCTCGACGCCTATGCCCGGCCGGCGTCGCAAAGGCGCCGCTCGCGCAGATCATCGGGGGAGGGCATCGAAACATGCGTCCACCCAGGATCGCGGCCACGGGCCACGACCACCAGGAGCGCCGGGCCACCGGGCCACCGGGCCACCGGGCAACCGGGCCACCGGGCAACCGGGCAACCGGGCAACCGGGCAACCGGGCAACCGGGCAACCGGGCAACCGGGCAACCGGGCAACCGGAGCGAGCCTAGGCCAGCTCGGGGACGGTCGCCGTGACGCCAGCTCGGGACGGTCGCCGTGACCGGAAGGGGCTGCTTGTCGAAAGGGGCCACAACGCGATTCAGGGCCACCCCG
>NZ_JCANNB010000005.1:0-243811 GCF_059553435.1 Micromonospora sp. PRAS1 | reverse complement strand
AGGGCGCCCCTGCTATACACCAGGCGTTAAAAGGGGGCCCTTCCTTACACGCCTTACACGCCTTACACGTCTTGCGCGCCTTGCGCGCCTTACGCGTCTTGCGCGCCTTGCGCGCCTTACGCGTCTTGCGCGTCTTGGGCGGTTTGGGCGCGGGTGTGGAGCAGCTGCTGCACGTCGGCGATGTCCTTGGGCGAGGTACGGGCGGCCAGCCAGTACATGATGCCGGTGGGGATGAAGAAGAGCTGGAACGCGGCCAACCCGACCGCGTAGTTCAGCGGCGGCGGGAAGGCCGCCCGCAGGGCATGGAAGGCCACCCCGACCAGGCCGTTGCCGGCCGCCCGGCCCACCCCGTTGACCAGGTTGCCCAGGCTGTAGACGGTGCCCCGGTGCTCGGGCGGATTCGCGTCGGCGATCAACGCGAACCAGTTCGGCGAGTTGGCCGAGGTCAGGGCCAGTGCGAGCAGCGCGGTGAGCAGGCTCAGCCCGACGGTGGGCTCGGTGAAGACGCTGCTCAGTACCGCCCGTACCACCGCGCCGGTGCCGGCGCCGTCGGGCACGTCGATGCGGATCGGCACGAAGAAGAGCACCAGGTAGAACGGCAGCGCGGCGAGCACGCCGATCGCCGCGACCAGCGCCCGGCCCGAGGGCGTACGCCGTTGCAGGGCGTCGCCGACCAGCCCGCCGACGATGGAGAGCACCCCGCCGAGCTGGAACAGGGTGGCGAAGACGCTGCCCACCACGATCGCCGTCGCCGATGAGTACCCCTGGTCGCGGGCCCGCTCGGCGAAGAGCACCGGCAGCCAGACCAGCGAGCCGAAGGCGGCCTGCGCGGTGAGGCCCTGCAGGATCAGCCAGCGGTTGGTCCGGCGGCCGAGGATGGTGGGCAGGTCGGCGCGGCTGATCCGGTAGTCGTACTCGGCACCGGTGGCCAGCGCGCCGGCCAGTTCCGGTTCGCTCTGGCCCCGCCGGATGTCGTAGGTGAACAGGTACGCCGCCGTGGCGGCCAGGCCGACGACGGTGAGCAGCAGGAACGGCCGGCGCCAGTCGACCGCACCGAGCAGCCCGCCGACCAGCGTGCCGGCCAGGGTACCGGCGCCCTGGGAGAGCCCCCAGAAGCTCATCACCAGTCCCCGCCGCCGGGGCGAGATCAGGTCGGTGACCACTGAGAAGCCGACCGAGCCGACCGCGCCCAGCCCGATCGCCGCCAGCAGCTGCGCGGCGAGGAAGGTCGGATAGTTGCCGGCGAGCCCGCTGCCGCCGGTGCCGGCCGCCCAGAGCAGGGTGCCGATCATGAGCAGCGGCTTGCGGTTGGTGCGGTCACCGAAGTACGCCCAGCCGACCGCCGCCACCGCGCTGACCAGGAAGCTGACCGCGGTGACCAGGCCGAGCAGGCGCTGCGGCACCGCGAAGGACTCGGCGATCGCGCCGTAGAGCGGCGGCACCAGACCGATCGCCACGTTGTCCAGCGAGGCGAGCAGCACGAACACCACGACGCTGTAGAACCGGTGCGCGGCATTCCCGCCCCATCCCCGCGCGGGTCCGCCCCTGCTCAAGGTCATGCGGGCAGCCAACCAGGGCCGGATAACAGGCCGATCACCGGGTCGACGCCGCGCCCGGCCGGACGCGGCGTCGAGCCCGGCACCGGTTCACCCCTGGGTCGGCCGGTCCAGGTGGCGTTCCCGGGCCTGCGCGTAGCGCTCCCGGATGGCGGCCACCGGTGCGGCGGCGTGCTCCTCGGTGCCGGCCGGTGTCCAGGACGGCGGCTCCGACCCGCCGAGGGCGAGCCAGGCGGCCTGGCGGGCGGCACCGTCGGCGACGTACTCGCCGGGCGGCGGGACGACCACCGGGCAACCGAACACCTGCGGCGCGATCCGGCGTACTGCGGCGGAGCGGGCCCCGCCACCGACCAGGATCACCCGGCGGACGGTCGCGCCCTGGGCGGCCAGCGCGTCCAGCCCGTCGGCGAGCGCGCAGAGCATCCCCTCGACCGCCGCCCGGGCCAGGTGGGCCGGGGTCGAGGTACGCAGGGTCAGCCCGTGCACCGAGCCGGTCGCGTCCGGCCGGTTCGGCGTCCGCTCGCCCTCCAGGTACGGGACCATGACCAGCCCGTCCGCGCCGGCCGGCGCGGAGAGGGCCAGCTCCGCCAGCTCGTCCAGTCCCACCCGGAGCAGGCCGGCGGCGGCGTCCAGCACCCGCGCCGCGTTCAGCGTGCAGACCAGCGGCAGGAACCGGCCGGTCACGTCGGCGAAGCCGGCGACGATGCCGCTCGGGTCGGCCGCGGGTGTGTCCGCGACGCTGAAGACGGTGCCGGAGGTGCCGATCGAGACCACCACGTCGCCGGGGCGCGCGCCGACGCCGAAGCCAGCGGCGGCGTTGTCACCGGCGCCCGGGCCGAGCAGCGCCCCACCCGGGCCGGCCGCCGCCCCACCGACGCCCAGGGCCGCCGGATCGAGGTGGCCGGCGGTCTCGGCTGGGCCGAGCACCGCCGGCACCCGCAGCCGCCGGCCGAAGGCCTGCTCCAGCAGGTCGAAGCGGTACTCGCCGGTGGCCGGCGACCAGTAACCGGTGCCGCTGGCGTCGCTGCGGTCGGTACGCAACGCGTCCAGCCCGGGTGCGCCGGCCAGCCGCCAGGTGAGCCAGTCGTGCGGCAGGCAGACGGCGGCGACCCGGTCGGCGTTCGCCGGCTCGTGTCGGGCCAGCCAGCGCAGCTTGGTCACGGTGAAGCTGGCCACCGGCACGCTGCCCACCGCGTCGGCCCAGTACTTCCCACCGCCGGCCTCCGTCACCAGGTCGGCGGCGGCGTCGGCGGAGCGGGTGTCGTTCCACAGCAGGGCCGGGCGGACCACCTCGCCCGCCTCGTCCAGGCAGACCATGCCGTGCTGCTGGCCGGCGACGGAGACCGCGGCGACCTCGGCCAGCCCACCGGCGGCGTCGACCGCCGTGCGGAGGGCGGACCACCAGGCCGCCGGGTCGACCTCGGTGCCGTCCGGGTGCGGGGCCCGGCCCTGCCGGACCAGGGCGCCGGTCTCCGCGTCCCGGACGACCACCTTGCAGGACTGGGTGGAGGAGTCCACTCCGGCGACGAGCGGCATGCCGACCGCCTCAGCGCGCGCCGAGCACGTGCTCGACGGCGAGTTGGTTGAGCCGGATGAAGCCGAAGCCCTTGGCGGCGGTCGCCTCGACGTCGAAGTTCTCGAACGCGGCGGTGTCGGCGAGCAGCTCACTGTAGCCCTCGCCGTCGCCCAGGGTCGGCACGCCCAGCTCGGCCACCTTGCTCGCGGCCAGCGCCTCGGCCACCTCCGGGTCGGCCCGGAACGCCGCGGCGCGCTCCTTGAGCAGCAGGTAGGTACGCATGTTCGCCGCCGCCGAGACCCAGACTCCGTCGATGTCCTCGGTCCGGGACGGCTTGTAGTCGAAGTGCCGCGGCCCCTCGTACGCCGGGCCACCGCCCGGTGCGCCGTGCTCCAGCAGGTCGACCAGGGCGAACGCGTTGAGCAGGTCACCGTGGCCGAAGACCAGGTCCTGGTCGTACTTGATGCCGCGCTGGCCGTTGAGGTCGATGTGGAACAGCTTGCCCTGCCAGAGCGCCTGGGCGATGCCGTGGGCGAAGTTCAACCCGGCCATCTGCTCGTGGCCGACCTCCGGGTTCACGCCGACCCGCTCCGGGTGGGCGAGGGTGGAGATGAAGGCCAGCGCGTGCCCGACGGTGGGCAGCAGGATGTCGCCGCGCGGCTCGTTCGGCTTCGGCTCCAGCGCGAAGCGCAGGTCGTAGCCGCGGTCGATGACGTACTGGCAGAGCAGGTCCACCGCCTCGCGGTAGCGCTCCAGCGCGGCCTGCACGTCCTTGGAGAGGTCGTACTCGGCACCCTCCCGGCCGCCCCACATGACGAAGGTCTTGGCACCCAGTTCGGCGGCGAGGTCGACGTTGCGCAGCACCTTGCGCAGCGCGTACCGCCGCACGTCGCGGTCGTTGCTGGTGAAGCCGCCGTCCTTGAAGACCGGCTGCTGGAAGAGGTCGGTGGTGACCATCGGCACCACCAGGCCGGTCTCGTCGAGCGCCTTGCGGAACCGGGCGATCTGGGCGTCGCGGGTGGCCGCGTCGGCGCCGAAGGGAATCAGGTCGTCGTCGTGGAACGTGACACCGTACGCGCCCAGTTCGGCGAGCCGGTGCACCGACTCCACCGGGTCCAACGCCGGGCGGGTGGCGTGACCGAACGGGTCTCGGCCCTGCCAGCCGACCGTCCAGAGCCCGAAGGAGAACTTGTCGGCAGGGGTGGGACGGGGTGCCATGGCAGACCTCCGGTGGTGTCGTCCGCTATTTGTTCAGTGGTTGAATTAAATGGCTGCGATGTGGCACTGTCAAGGGGTGAACGCAACCGCAGCCCCGGCCGGCGCAGTGCGGCAGGGCAGCCTGCGCGAGCTGAACCTCGCCCTCGTGCTCGGCCGGATCGCCGCCGCGTCGCGCCCGCCGTCCCGGGCCGCGCTGGCCACCGAGACCGGCCTGACCCGGGCGACGGTCTCGGCCGTGGTGGAGGATCTCGTGGCCGGCCGGCTGGTCACCGAGGCGGAGCCGACACCCCGCGCCGGCGCCGGCCGGCCGGCCCGTGGGCTGGTGCTCGCCGGTGACGGCCCGGCCGGGCTCGGCCTGGAGATCAACGTCGACTACCTGGCCGCCTGCGTCGTCGACCTGGCCGGCACGGTGCGGCACCACGTGGTGCACCGGGCCGACCTGCGGCCCGTCAGCGCGGCCGACGCGCTCGGCCGGCTGGCCCGGCTCGCCGCCGGTGCCCGCGCCGCAGCCGACGCGCAGGGCCTCATCCTGGCCGGTGCCGCCCTCGGGGTACCCGGGTTGGTCGACGCGGCCGGTCAGGTCCGGCTCGCGCCGAACCTGGGCTGGCGGGACGTGCCCGTGCCGGAACTACTCGCCGGCCATCCACCGCTTACCGAGTCCGTCGATGGCGTGCCCGCCCTGGTGGTGGAGAACGAGGCCAACCTCGCCGCCCTGGCCGAGCTGCACGCGGGCGCCGGGCCGGGCAGTTTCCTGCACATCTCCGGTGAGGTCGGCATCGGGGCCGGGATCGTCCTCGACGGGGCCCTCTACCGGGGCAGCCGCGGCTGGAGCGGCGAGATCGGCCACATCCCGGTCCGCCCCGACGGCCCGCCCTGCCGCTGCGGCGGCCGGGGTTGCCTCGAACGCTACGCCGGGCAGGAGGCGATCCTCTCGGCAGCCGGGCTGGTCGGCGCCGACCTCCCGGCGGACACCGCGCCGACCCGACTGGTCGAGCTCGCCGAGGCCGGCGCGGTCGCCGTGCTGGACGCGCTGCACGAGGCCGGTACGGCGCTCGGCGTCACCGCGGCCAGCGTGGTCAACCTGCTGGACCTCGACACCGTGGTCCTCGGCGGCGGGTACGCCCCGCTCACCCCGTGGCTACGCCCACCGATGCTCGCCGAGATCGACCGCCGGGTGCTTACGGCGGCCTGGTCGCCGGTCACCGTCCGGCCGGCCACCCTGGGCGCCACGGCCGCCGTGGTCGGCGCGGCCGGATCGGTGGTACGCCGGATCATCGCGCGCCCCGCCGGCTGGCTAGCCCGAGCCTGACGGCCCCCGGGTCCGGTTCCCAGCCGGGCGGCTCCGGCTCGGCGGGCGTGCCCTGAAACGCCTCGGTACTCTTGCCCGGGAGCAATCAACCGTCGACTTCGAGGAGTGCAGCACCGGCATGCGCACAGGCCGACAGCGCAGGGCGCACGGCGACCGCCGGTGACCAGCACCCGGGAGGGCGCGGTCGCCGGGCTCACCGGCAGCGGGCGGACGGGTGTCCGGCCGCCCCGTTCCACGCCGCCCGTCGACGCCGTCCTGGCGCGGGAACTTCTCGACGGGCTCGCCGAGGCGGTGCTGACCACCGACGACGCCGGGTTGGTCGTACTGCGCAACGCGCCGGCCGCGGAGTTGCTCCCCGAACTCACCGCCGGCACCGATCTGACCTCCTGTCCGGTCTCCGCCCTGGCGGCGGCGGTCGTCGACGGGGCCGGCGCCTTCGAGGGCGAACACCGCCAGCGGCGGCTGCGCGGCGTACGCCGTACGCTCTCCGGCGGCGGCTCGGCCTGGTACGTGCGCGACGTCACCGACGAACACGGCCGCGTCGAGGCGCTGCTGGCCGAGCGGCGGCGCACCGCCTTCCTGGCCCGCGCGGGCCACCGGCTCGGATTGGCGCTGCACCGGGCCCAGGCCCTGCGGGCCGCCGTGACGCTGCCCGTGCCGTTCCTGGCCGACCTCGCCCTGATCGTGCACCTGCCGGTGCTGCCCAGCGACCACCGGCCGCACTGGATCCGCCACACCGACCAGGAGCCGGAGCCGGTGGAGGGCGTCGCCGACTGGACGCTCACCACCGCCGTACCCGGGCTCGCCGAGGCGCTCGGCGGGGCGGCCACTCCTGCGGTGCCGTGGCCGACGGGGGCGCGCGACGGCCTGGCCGTCCTCCCGGCGGGCTTCGACCCGGCCGCGACGCTGCTGGTCAGCCCGATGCCCGGCGCCGGACGCGTGGCCGGGGCCCTGGTGCTGCTGCGGCGCGCCAGCTTCGAGCCGCGCGACGTCGAGCTGGCCCGCGAGTTCGCCGCCCGGGCCGGTGCCGCGCTCACCCTCGCCGAGCTGTACGACGAGCAGGCCCAGCTGACCCGGGTGTTGCAGACCAGCCTGCTACCGCCGCAGTTGCCCCGGCTCACCGGCCTGGACCTCGCCGGTGGCTACCGCGCGGCCGGTGACAGCCTGCGCATCGGCGGCGATTTCTACGACGTCCTCCCGACCACCGGCGGCGCGCTCTTCGCCCTCGGCGACGTCGCCGGCAAGGGGGTGGCCGCAGCTGTGCTCACCGGGCGGGTCCGTCAGTCGTTGCAGACGCTGCGGCTGGTCGAGCAACGCCCACGGGAACTGCTGGAACTGCTCGACCGGGCACTGTTGAACATGCCGGGTGCCACCCGGCGCAGCCAGTTCGCCACCCTGCTCCTCGGCACGCTGCACCCGGAGCCGGCCGGCGGGTTGCGGGTCCGGGTCGCCGGCGGTGGCCACCCGGCCCCCGTCGTGCTCGGCGGCGACGGCACGGTGACTCCGGTGCGGGTGGGCGGCATGCCGGTGGGGGCGGTGCCCGCGGCCCGGTTCACCGAGGCCGCGCTGCGGCTCTCCGGGGACGACGTGCTCTTCGCGCACACCGACGGCGTCACCGAGGCGTGGGGCGGGCCGCAGGGCACGGAGATGTTAGGCGAGCGACGCCTGCACCAGGCGCTCAGCGAAGCCGCCGGGCTGCGCCCGACCGCCCTGGTCGACCGGATCCTCCACCTGCTCGACGAGTGGTGCGGCGGGCATCGGCACGACGACGTCGCGATGCTGGCGGTGGCCCCGACCCGCGCCTGAACCCGGTCACCCGTCGCGTGCGGCCTGGTCACCCCTCGCGTACGGCCTGATTACCCGTCGCGGTGCGGTTCCGGGCCGGCGGGCCGTGGGGCGCTGCCGGCAGGCTGGCGGTCAGGCCGTCCGCCCCACCGCGGTCTCCCCCGCCGACCAGCTCCGCAGCGGCGGCTGGTCGGAGCCGCTGCGGGCCTCCGGCAGCGGCGTCGGGTGGGGCTCTTCCTCCTCCGGCTGGGGCACCAACGGTGACACCGGCTGGACGACCCGCGCGCGAGCCGCCTCGTCGAACTCCTGGAGCCCACGCAGCAGCGCCCGACGCCCCTCGGGCGTCATGTCACCCAGGATCTCCGCCAGGTGCTGCCGGCGATCGTCGCGCAACTCGGCGAGGAGCCGACGGGCCTCGGCGGTCAGGTGCAGGGAGATCTCCCGCCGGTCCGCCCGGCCGGGCTCGCGCTCCAGCATCCCGGCGGCGACCAACCGGTCGCAGAGCCGGCTGGCCGAGGAGAGCAGCATGTCCAATCCGGCGGCCAACCGGCGCAGGTTGATCCCGTCCTGCCGCTCGACGAGCATGACGGCACGAAGCTGGGCGGTGGAGATCCGGTTCGCCGTCCGCTCCCGGGCACCGTCCCAGACGGTCAGCAGGGCGCTTGCCGCACTGTCCAGCTCGGCAGCCATACTCATCTCGGGTCCTGGTGGACCATGCAGTTCCGCCATGGTGGGCCTGAGCGTACTCCGATTCTGTCGACGGATGGGCTTGTGATCAAGGAGAGGCCATGAGCGAGCCGGTTGACCGGGCCCGTGCCACCCTGCTCGCCGCCCCGGTAGACCTCCTGATCAGGCGCGTCGCGACGCTGCTGGAGCGGGAGTACGACATCACCGAGACCGAACTCCTCCAGGTCGACTACCGGCTGGCGGCGTTGCTGCCGCTCAGCGGCGGGGAAGAGATCCGGACGCCGGGACACCCCGCCTGGCGCTGCTTCGACCATCAGCAGCCGGTGTACGCCGACGGCACCGGCTACCTGCCGGTCAGCATGCGCGGGGAACGGCGTGGGGTGCTCAGGGTGGCCAAGGTCGCCGACGAGGGCCAGCTGGCCGGCCTGTCGGGGATCGCCACCGCACTGGCGCACGAACTCGCCGCCGTCGACCCCGGCACCGACGTGTACCGCGTCGCCCGGCGCAGCCGGCGCCTCACGCTCGCCGCCGAGGTGCAGTGGGAACTGCTCCCCGGGCGCAGCCGGACCCGGCCCTCGTTCAGCCTGGCCGGGCAGCTGGAACCGGCGTACGCGGTGCGCGGCGACAGTTTCGACTGGTCCGACGACGGCGAGCAGGTCTGGACCGCGACGATCAACGGAATGGGCGAGGGCGTCGCCGCGTCGATGCTCACCACCCTCGCCACCTGCGCGCTGCGCAACGCCCGCCGGGCCGGCATCTCACTGGCCGACCAGGCCGCTCTGGCCGACCAGGCGATCTACGACCTGCACCGGGGCAAGCAGCACGTCTCCACCCTGCTGCTCCAGCTCGACCTGCGCAGCGGACTGCTCACCGCAGTCGACGCCGGCTCGCCCCGACTCGTCCTGCTGCGCGCCGGCGAGGTCAGCGTGCAGGCGCTGGAGGCTCAGTTCCCGCTCGGCATGTTCGAGGGGACGCACTACCGCGACCAGCACATCCAACTTGAGCCTGCCGACCGGCTCTTCATGATCAGCGACGGCGTGCTCGAGGCGACCGGACAGAACGTGCGGTACGGCGAGACCGCGCTGGACCGGATGTTGCGTCGTACCGCGCCGATGAGCCCGCTGGACGCGGTGCGCTCCGTCCTCGGCGACCTGCGGGCCTTCGTGGCCGGTGACCTGACCGACGACGCCGTGGTGGTCTGCCTGGACTGGTTCGGACCGCAGGCCGAACCGGGCCATCAGCCAGCTTGACCGCGAGCAGCCCGCCAGGCGTGTTCAGTACGCGCCCCGACCGTTGACCACCGCGCCGACGGTCTTCCAGAGGATGCTCAGGTCGGCCGCCAGGGACCAGTTCTCCACGTAGTAGAGGTCCAGCCGGATGCCGTCCTCCCAGCTGAGGTCGGACCGGCCACTGACCTGCCAGAGGCCGGTCATCCCGGGCTTGACCAGCAGTCGGCGGGCCACGTCGCCGTCGTAGCGGGCGACCTCGGAGGGCAGCGGCGGTCGCGGGCCGACCAGGCTCATCTGGCCCCGTACGACGTTCAGCAGCTGCGGAAGCTCGTCCAGCGACCACTTGCGCAGCAGCCGGCCGACCCGGGTGACCCGGGGATCGTCCCGCATCTTGAACATCAGGCCGTCGGTCTCGTTGCGGGAGACCAACTCCGCCAGGAGCGCGTCCGCGTTGGTCACCATGGTCCGGAACTTGAAGACGGCGAACTCCCGGCCGCCCTGCCCGACCCGGATCTGCCGGAACAGCACCGGCCCCCGGCTGTCCAGCTTGACGGCGAGCGAGATGACCAGCAGCAACGGCAGTAGCAGGGCGAGCGCGAGCAGCGAGCCCGACCGGTCGACGAAGCCCTTGACCAGTTGGCGTGGCCCACGGAACTCCGGCGCCTCCACGTGGATCAACGGCAGGCCGGCGACCGGCCGGGTGTGGATGCGCGGACCCGCGACGTCGGTCAGCGCCGGGGCGAGCACCAGGTCGATGCCGGTGCCCTCCAGTTGCCAGCCGAGCCGACGCAGCCGGGTGGCGGTGAGTTCGCCGGAGGCGGTGACGGCCACCGTGTCCGCGCCGATCGTCTCGGCCGCCTCGGGGATACCACGGAACGAGCCGACCACCGGTACGTCGCCGAGCCGCTGGGCCACCGGGGCCAGCAGGCCGTCCGGGATGCACGCGCCCACCACCTGGTAGCCCGCGTACGGCTCGCGCCGCAGGGTGTGCACCAGGTCGAGCACGTGCGTCGCGTCGCCCACCACAAGCACCCGCCGTGACCAGCCACTGCCCCGCGACCGGGCCCGGTGCAGGCGCTTGCGGGCGGCGAACCGGGCCGCCTCGAGACCGATGGTGCCCACCGCGAACGAGATCGCCAGGAAACCCCGGGAGACACCGACGTCGGCCACGTAGCCGGCGATGGCGACCGCGCCGGCCAGCCGGAGGCTGGCCATGCTCACCCGGCGGTACTCGTCCGCGCCGTAGCCGATCACCCGGTTGTCGTAGCAGCGCATGACCTTGAGGCTGACCAGCCAGGCCAGGACGAGCCCCGGCGCGAACAGGACGTACGGCACGCCGCTCGGCGTGGAGTCACCGAACCGGGCCGCGTAGCCGATGAGCACCGCGACGGTCAGGACGCTGGTGTCCAGCACGACCAGGCTGCGGACATAGCTCCGCTGGTCGCCACGGACGGACGCGAAGGACGAGGCGCCCTCCGGCCGCGATGGCGATCTGGCGGGGGTCAATAGCGTCGTCGAGGTCACCAGGCCTCCCACATCGCTCGCCGACGGCAGGAACCCGCCCCGGTTCCGGGGCGAATCCACCGGTGCACGACGACATCCTGCCCTGACAACTATCGCCGCCGATTGCGTCCGACTTATTGCCGTCACTTTCCGAGGCGGCGGAACACCAAAAAGGGCCGGTGGTACCGGTTCTTCCGGTACCACCGGCCCATTGCCAGCGCGGTCAGTTCAGGCAGGTGCCTTCCGGAGCGCGATGGCCCGGAGGAAGATATCGCTGATCTTGGTGGGGTCGGCGGCGATGAAGGCACCACCGCCGGCGCTCTCCGCGATCGTGTCCAGCTCCGCCTTGCTGACCTCGGTGCCGATGCCGATGATGATCACCTGGATCGGCTGGTCCGGATCCTTGAGCTGCTCCAGCTCGGCGAGTAGTTGCCGCTGCGAGATGCCGTCCTCGTCCTCGTTCTTGCCGTCGGTGAAGAGCACGATCGAGTTGACCTTGCCCGGCTCCCAGCTCTGCTGGACGTCCTTGTACGCGGCCAGCAGCGTGTCGTACAGGCCGGTGTCACCGCTCGAGGAGACGACCGTGTCAAGCGAGCGTTCCAGGGTGCCGCGCTGCCGCGACAGCGGCCCGATGGGCACCACCTCGCGGTAGTCGCGGGAGCCTTCGAGCTTGGTCGAGAACGTCCAGAGGCCGATCGACCAGGAGTCGTCGAAGAGATTCAGGCCGCGCCGGGCCGCCTCCGTGGTGACCTGCTGACGGGTCGCGCCGTTGGCGGTCGGAACGGGCTTCTTCATGGATCCGGAGACGTCGATGATGCAGAGCATCCGGCCGGAGAGGGTCGCGATGGACCAGCTGGAGACGGCGCGTTCCACCGCGTCCGGCGCCAGTCCGCCGGCAGCGACCCCGCCCTGCGGAGGCGGCGCCGCCGAGGCGTCACCGCCCGCCGGGCTCGGTGCGCCCTGCGGGGGTTCGAAGCCGTCGCCCCAGTTGCCGTCCGGCGCCCGCAGCGACTGCGCGGCCAGCCGGTTCTTGAATGCGGGCGTGGTGAGCGCCTCGAACAGCACCCGCGCGGCGGAGGCCTTGGCCGGCTCGATGCCGGGCAGCACCGCGTACGGGTAGTCCAGCGGCAGCGGCGCCGGCTTCAGGTAGAGCGCAGCCAACGGCACGGGCGGCTTCTTGGCGTTGTACTCGATGACGTCTTCCTCGGACAGTGCGGCCGCGCCGAGCGCGCTGGCCAGCGTCGTACCGTCCGTGGCGGTCGGGAACTTGGCGAGCAGGTCCTGCCGTAGCGCCGAGGCCCCCGAGGCCAGGGCACGCAACGCGCCGATGCGGTCCTGCTCGGCGGTGGCACCGCCGGTGGACGCGGCGGCCGTCATCAGCGAGAGCAGGCCGGACAGGCCGGCGGCGTCCCGGGTCGGCTCGACGATGCCGGTCTTCAACGGCCGGTCGCTGTTCACCCGGGACAGCAGGTCAGTCCAGCCCAACTCCTTCTGCGGCCAACCCAGCCGAGCGGCGATCGGCTCCGGCATGGCGACGACCACCGGGCTGCTCGCGATGGAGGCGCCGTTACCCGGTTCGAAGGCCGCAGCGCCGCCGGTCTTGAGCCGCAGCAGCCAGGTCGACGAGTCCGGGATCCAGACGTCGGGGCTCACCGCCGTGCCGCTGGCCTGGCCCACGCCGGCCAGGGTCGCACCGTGCTTGGCCGCCACCACCGCAGCCACCTCGACCGGGTCGGAGGCCGCCACGGTCACGTCGATGCAGGTCCCGTCGACGAACGCGCCCTTCTCCTCCCAGTCGGAGGCGGCCTCGTCGACCGCCGGCGCGAGTTCGCTCGCCACCGCCACCGACAGTTCGATCTTGCCGGAGCAGTCGGGTCCGGCGAGTTGGCGGTAGCCGACCCACCCCCCTGCCGTGACGACGAGAACACCGACCGCAGCTGCGGCGGCGGCACCGTGAATACCTGAACGCATGCGATGGCGGCCTGCTGACACGCTGACCATCTTGCGGACCCGACCGAGTGACTGCCATGGCCGTTCGGTCGAAAGTTACAGAGGAGAAACAGTTCACCCTGATTTAGTAACGCTGAGTGACGCATCAGCATCGCAATGTAGGTGTATCAATGTCCAACGCCCACGATCAGGGCAGAACGCAAGTTGGACTCGGAATTTCCAGCGGCTCGCCGACCGCGACCGGCACGCCGGTGGCCTGGTCGACCCGGAAGGTACGCACCATGTCGGCCCGCTCGTCGGCGACGTAGAGGTGCTCCCCGATCAACACGAAGTGCCGGGGCCACTCGCCACCGGTCGCCACCTCGTCGACCAGTTCCGGCAGACCGGACCCGAGCGCGAAGACGGCCAACGTGCCCACGCCCCGATTGGCCACGTAGAGGAAGCGACCGTCGGCACCGACGGCGATCTCCGAGGGCTGGACGTGCCCGGCCCGTTGACTGGCGTCGACCCGACCCAGCTGGTGCAGTGCACCGTCGTCGGTCAGCTCGTAGGCCAGGACCGACCCGTCCAGCTCACCCGCGACGTAACCGCGCCGCCCGTCCGGGTGCCGGGCCAGATGCCGGGGCCCGGTTCCCGGCGCCGTACGCACCCGCGGCGCCCGGGGCACAAGTCGGCCGGAGGCGGCGTCCAGGTC
Organism: Micromonospora sp. PRAS1; assembly: GCF_059553435.1. NCBI lineage: Bacteria > Bacillati > Actinomycetota > Actinomycetes > Micromonosporales > Micromonosporaceae > Micromonospora > Micromonospora sp. PRAS1. The sequence goes on along the minus strand of NZ_JCANNB010000005.1, from coordinate 230,364 downwards.
GTACCGGTAGATCGAGTCGGTGCCCAGGTCGACCGCGAGCAACGGCTGGTGCCCCGTCCCCGGCGAGACCATGTGCGCGTGCGCCCGCTCCTGCCGCTCGGGGTCGGCACCGTGCCCCTGGTGCTCGACCAGGTCGGTACGCTCACCGGGTACGCCGTCGGCAGCCAACGGGAAGACCGCCACGCTGCCGCCACCGTAGTTGGCTACGAACAGGTGCCCGCCGTCCGCGGCGACCGACAGGTGGCACGGCTCCGCGCCACCTGTCGGCCACGAGCCGATCGCCGTCAGGGCGCCGTCGTCCGCCACCCGCCACGCGCTGATCTCACCGCTGGGCAGTTCGTTTGCCGCGTACAGGACGGGTCGGCTCGGATGGCGGGCGAGGAAGGAGGGCGACGCGGTCGCCGCGACCGTGCCCAGCGAGGTCAGCTCGCCGGTCTCCGGGTCCCGCCGGGCCGCCACGATGCCGGTGGCGCGCCCCCCGCTCTGCGCGGTGTACCCACCGATGTGCACGACCTCGCCTCGACCTGCCACTGCCTCCGCCTTCCGCCGATCCTGACTCGATCCCACCAGATCCCTTCCCCCGACACCTGTGGGTTAGGCCTGCCATCCTCGCCGGTGCCGCGACGGGTCGCCGGTCAGGCCGCCGGGACCGGCTCCCCGCGCTGCCGGGCCACGTGCTCCACCAGCGAGATCAGCACCGTCTTACCGGACTGGCGGTCGCGGGCGTCGCAGAGCACCATCGGCACGTCGGGGTCGAGGTCCAGGGCCCGGCGCACCGCCTCCAGGCTGAACCGACGGGAACCGTCGAAGCAGTTGACGCCGACCACGAACGGGATGCCCCGCTGCTCGAAGTAGTCGATGGAGGGAAAGCAGTCGGCGAGCCGGCGGGTGTCGGCGAGCACCACCGCGCCGAGGGCGCCGAAGGCCAGCTCGTCCCAGAGGAACCAGAACCGGTCCTGTCCCGGCGTACCGAAGAGGTACAGCTGTAGGTCGTCGTTGATGGTGATCCGCCCGAAGTCCATCGCCACCGTGGTGGTCGACTTGGTCTCCACGCCGGAGAGATCGTCGGTGTCGATGCCGGCACCGGTCAGGATCTCCTCGGTCTGCAACGGCCGGACCTCGCTCAACGCGCTGACCAGCGTCGTCTTGCCGGCACCGAAGCCACCGGCGATGAGTATCTTCAGCGCAATCGGGACGTGGTGGCCCCGCCGCTCGGCGTCATAACGCACGGAGTCCATCGACCACCGCCTTGAGGATGTCGTTGTCGGGCAGGTACGTGGCACGCGGGGGCTGGTGCACGGACACCAGCCCCCGGGACAGCAGATCACCGAGTAGCACCCGGACCACACCGACGGCGAGATCCAGATCGGCGGCGAGTTCCACAAGCGGTGTTCCCCGACCGGCCAGTTCCACCAGCAGCCGGTGTTCCGGGTGCAGCTCCGGGTACGCGGCCAGATCCGGGTCCGGCCGGGCCAGCACGTACGCCACCAGGTCGAAGCCGTCCGCGTCGGGCCACACCCGGCCCCCGGTCAGGGTGTACGGCCGGACCACCGGGCCGGCGTCGTCGTCGAGCCACTCGTGCTGGTGCCCGGGTAAGTCAGTCCGCATCGGCGGCACCCACCGACGCACGGGCCGGGGCTTGCAGGTTCTCACCCACCCGGGTCACCAGCATCGCCATCTCGTACGCCACCAGGCCGATGTCCGCGTCGGTGTCGCTGGACACCGCCAGACAGGTGCCCTGTCCCGCCGCGGTGACGAAGAGGTACGCGGACTCCATCTCCACCACCGTCTGCCGAACCGGCCCGCCGGCGAGATGCCGGCTGGCGCCCCGGGCCAGGCTGGCGAGGCCGGAGGCCAGGGCGCACAGGTGTTCGGCGTCGGCCCGGTCCAGCTCCGCGGAGGAGCCGAGCAGCAGGCCGTCCGCCGAGAGCACCACCGCTCGTCGCGCGGCCGGCACCCGCTCCAGCAGGTCGTCGAGCAACCAGTCGAGATCGGCACTCTGCCTCGTCGATCGCATCAGGCGTCCCTCTCAGTCGTGGTCGGTGATTGCACGGTCGCCGGGTCGCCGGCCGGCCGGTCCAGCCGCTCGGTGCCCCGGTCCTCCGTACTCCGATCGTTGCTCGGGTCCTCCGTGCTGCGCTGCTCGGTGCCCCGGTCCTCCGTCTTCCGGTCCTGGTGCCCACCGGCGGTCGGGTCGCGGCCGGCACCGTTCGCGTCCCGGCCGGCACCGTTCGCGTCCCGGCCAGCACCGTTCGCGTCCCGGCCAGCGGGGCTCGCGTCGCGGCCAGCGGGGCTCGCGTCCCGGCCAGCGGGGCTCACGTCCCGGCCAGCGGGGCTCACGTCCCGGCCAGCGGCGGCCAGTCGGCCGCGCGCCGTGCCGGCCTGAAGGGCCGACATCACCCGGCGTGCCTCCTCCGGGCTGCGCGGTGCCGGCTCGCGGGCCGGCACCGTCCGGGACATCACCACGGGCTGCCGCACGGTCGGTTCATCCAGCGGCGCCCGCCGCGCCGGTCGCGCGGCAAGTGCCGGCAGCCGGACGGTCGGCGCGTCCACCGGACCGCCATCGCCGTCCGTCCCGGGCGGTACCGACCGCCGGGTCGCCCCGTCCGTCGGATCCGTCGTGGGCATCTGCCCCGCTGCGGCAGGGTCCAGCCCAACCGGCGCGCCGTCCGGGCCAGAAGCGGCAACCGACGTCGGATCGGCCCCGGGCCCCGCGACGGCGGCCGGCTCCGACCCGGCTGCCCGCTCCGCAGCGACGGCCGGGCCCGACACGGCGGTCGGACCGGCGGCAGACGGCTCGGCGACAGCAGCCGGGCGATGCCGGCGGATCCGGCGGGGCAGCCCGTCGACCTCCGCCGCCTCGACAGTCGAGTTCTGCTCCGGGCCACCCAGCTGCGTCGCGGGTTGGCCGGAAGAGCCTTCCGGGCCACCAGCCGTTCGTCCCGGCCGGCTCGCCGACCGGGACCGTTGCCGGGGCACCGTGGTCAGGCGTGTCGCCCGAGCCAGCCGCCGCTGCTGGAGGGTGACCGCAGCGTCCTCCGCCGGTGGCACGTCCGGCTCGGGCAGCGGCGAGGGTTCGGCGGTGATCAGCTCGGTGGGGATCAGCACCACCGCGGTCAGGCCGGCGTCGTCCGAGGCGCGCAGTCGCACCCGGACGTTGTGCCGCGCGGCCAACCTCGCCACCACGAACAGTCCCAGCCGGGCCGTCTCCGCGGGGTCGAACTCCGGCGACCGGGCAAGCTTGCGGTTGGCCTCTTCGATGGCGGCCGGACTCATGCCGAGCCCCTGGTCGGAGACGGATAGCGCGTAGCCGTGCGCGACGTGCTCACCGGAAACCTCGACCCGGGAGTCGGGCGGCGAGAACGCGGTGGCGTTCTCGATCAGCTCGGCGAGCAGGTGGATGATGTCGCCCACCACCCGGCCGAGCGTGCCGGCGGCCTGCACGGTGGTGATGTCGACCCGGTCGTACGACTCGACCTCGGAGATCGCTCCCCGGATGAGGTCCACCATCGCGACCGGGTTGCGCCAACCCCGCCCCGGTGCGGCACCGGCGAGGATGACCAGGTCCTCCGCGTGCCGTCGTTGCCGGGTGGCCAGGTGGTCGACCCGGAACAGCTCGGCCAGGTGGTCCGGGTCCTCCGCGTCGCGTTCCAGCCGGTCGAGCAGGGCGAGCTGGCGATGCACCAGTCCCTGGCTACGTCGGGCGATGTTCAGGAAGACCTCGTTGAGCCCGCGGCGCAGCGAGACCTCGACCATGGCGGCCTGGATCGCGACCTTCTGCACCTCCGTGAAGGCCTGCGCCACCTGACCGATCTCGTCGGCCCCCCGGTCGGCCAGCGACGTCTCCCGGGCAACGTCCACCTGCTCGCCGCGGCGCAACCGCTCCACCACGTCCGGCAGCCGCCGCTCGGCGGTCTCCTTCAGCGTCCCGCGTACCAGGGTGAGCCGCTGCGCGAGGGATCGGCCGACCCGCAGCGCCACCACCACCGAGACCACGACGGCGACCAGGCCGAGCAGCCCGGCGCCGGCCAACCGCGCCAGGGTGCGTACGGCCATCGGCACCGACCGGTCGGCCAGCCCGTCGGCCTGGGTCAACTCGAAGTCCCGCAACGACTGCTGAACGGTGTCGTAGCTCGCCTGCCACGCCTCTGGGTCGACGGTGGGCCGGGCCGAGGGGCCGCCCGCGATCAGCTCGTCCTGCATCGCCCGCAGCCGGTCGAACGCTGCCTGTTCGGACAACCGCTGGTAGGCAGCCTGGTCCGGTTCGGGCAGGTCGGCCACTGCGGACTCGACCAGGAACCACTGGTTGCCGATGCTCCGGGCGAGCATTGTGTGCTCCCCCTCGCCGAACCTGCCGCTGGCCAGCGCCCCGGCCAGCAACGCGTCGGTCTGCCCGAGCAACTCCCGCGAACGCCCGAGGTCCGTAAGCGCCAGCGCCTCCCGGTTGAGGTCGTGGTCCGGCAGGTTGGCCAGGGCCTCGAAGGTCTGGAACGCCGCACCGACCATGCCGCTGTAGAGGGCGATCGCACCTGCCCGGTCCAGCTCCCGGCCGTCGATGGCGTCCCGGCCCGTCGGCAGCGTCTCCAGTTGCTGGAGCAGCCGGTCCAGCCGGGCCTGGAGCAGTTCACCGGCGGCGTCGCGCAGCTGTTCTCCACCGACCCGCCGATGTAGCTCGGCCACCGCCGAGTCGGTACGGGCCCGCTGTTCGGTAAGCGCGGGCAGCACGCACCCGGCCGGTGATCGTTCGCAACTGGAGCGGGTCGTGGCGAGCTGCACCACCGAGAGCCGACGCTCCCGTTGCAGCTCGGCCACCACCGTCTCGCCCGGCCGGCCCAGGTCGTAGAGGAGGGTACGGGCGGCGAGCAGGTCGAGCGCCGGTCCAAAGGTGAGGGTGGTGGCGAATATCCACAGTGCCAGCAGCGCGGTCACCGGCACGACGACCAGGGCGGTCAGCTTGGAGCGGATCGGCCAGTCGCGGGTGTTCAATCGGACCTCGCCCGGAAGGGGTGGCTGGAAGGGCTCCGGCACGGCCGGGCAGCGCCGTCGCCGGTACGCACCCCGGTTACCCCGCCGGGACGCCGGCTCGGGCGCCTTGGGCAGGATACGTAATCCGCGCCGGTCGCACTACCGTCCGTCGAGACTACCGGTACGGTGCCGGACGTCCCGACCACCCGAAATCGGCCGGATTCCGACCGCATCGCCCCTCCCCGCCGCCCGGGGGGCCTCTTTTCCCTTGCCTCCGGATCACGCCTTTCGGTCCGGTTCACGTGGGGCCACGGCGACCGGTGCCCCGAGGTGCGCGCCCCGCCGCCACCCGAGCCGGATGAGGAAAGTGCTCCGGAACGGGATTGGCGATCAGTGGCCGGAGGGAATACCTGCAGGCGAAGGAGGAGCCATGTCGCCCACGCAGATAGTCGTCACCGTCCTCGTCATCCTGCTCGTCGCCGCCATTGTCGCGGCCGTCGTCGTCGCGGGTCGCCGCCGTTCGCTGCGGCAGCGTTTCGGCCCCGAGTACGACCACGTGCTCGCCGAGCGGGAAAGCCGCAGCGAAGCCGAGCGGGAGCTGCGCGACCGGGAACGCCGGCACGCCGAACTCCAGCTGGTTCCGCTCGCCCCCGAAGCCCGCGCCCGGTACGCCGAGGCCTGGGAGGAACTCCAGGTCCGTTTCGTCGATTCCCCCGCCGAGACCGTCGGCCAGGCCGACGACTTGGTCACCCGACTCATCGCCGAACGCGGCTACCCCACGGGTGACTTCTCCGACCAGATCGCCCATCTCTCCGTCGAACACGCCCGCACGCTCAGCCACTACCGGGACGCCCACGAGATCCACCTGCGCAACTCGCGGGGCGAGGCCAGCACCGAGGACCTCCGCCAGGCCGTCGTCCACTACCGCGCCCTCTTCGCCGACCTGCTGGGTGACGAGCCGGTAGCGACCCGGACGACGGACGAGCCGGTAGCGACCCGGACGCCGGACGAGCCGGTCCGGACGCCGGAGCAGCGCCACGCCGACGCCACCCAGGACGCCACCAACCGCTGAGGAGACCACCATGCGGCAGCAAGAACAGCAGCTCAACAACGACCACCCCGAGGCCGTCCGGTCCGCGCCCGTAGCGGTGCCCCCGGCCGACGACCGGGACATCGCCGATGACGTCAACGAGCCGACGGGCCGCGACCGGTCGGCGGAGGGCGCCGACCGGGGCCGCCCGTGGGATCGCCGTCCGGGCGAGGACGGTGAGCAGCCCGAGTTCCACGAGCCCGCTCCCGTGCCGACCGCCTTCGGCGCGACCACCGTCGGTGGCGCGGTGGCCGCCTCGGCGCTGGCCAGCCCGCGGCCGGAGGACGAGCCCGACCCCCGCGAGGAACGCACCGCACAGCCCGGCGACGGCGCGCTCGACGGCGAGCGTGAGGGCCTACGGGCCGACCCCGAGGCCGAGTTCGGCCGCAGGGGCGAGCGGACGGGGCACGGCGTCGACGCGACCGCTGACACCCGGGAGGTGGATGCCGACCTCAGCGGCGACGAGCTGGCCGACGACGACCTGGACCGGCGTCCCGGTGCGCCCGACGCCACCGTGGACGCGCCGGAGCGGACCGCGGTGACCGACCCGGTCGCGGCGGAGGCGGCCGGCGGTGCCGGCTACGGCAGCGCCGCACCGACGATGGTGGACCCGGACACCCGGCCGGCGAGTGACGGCACCGTCGACACCGACGCGACCATGCCGGCCGGTGCGGCGACCCTGTTCGACGAGTCGACCGCGCAGGGCTTCCGGGACCGCTGGCGCGATGTCCAGCTGCGCTTCGTGGACGACCCGCGGGCCGCCGCCGGTGAGGCGCAGTCGCTTGTCGACGAGGCGATGCAGGCCCTCTCCGCCGCGCTTGCGGAGCACAAGAACAAGCTCGGCGGCTGGCAGGAGGCCGGCTCGACCGACACCGAGCAGCTGCGCGTGGCCGTACGCGAGTACCGCGACTTCCTCGACCGGGTACTCGGGCGCTGACATCCCGCACATCAGGGCGGGCGTTCCGGAGCGGACGCCCGCCCTCGTCGTGCCGGTGGCCAGGCGCGAGTAGCGCGGCCGGCGGCGGGCCCGGTGACCGCTACGGCGGCAGGCATGTCGACCGGCCAGCCGGGTACGCGGAAGCAGCCGCGGAGACCGGCTGCGGACAGGAGGGCAGCAACGATGACGGATCGTGACCGGCAACGGCCGCTGGAGGAGCGCCCCGAGGTGGCCGCGGCGGTGGACGACGACACGGGCGTTCCCGAACTGATGGCGGAGGGCGGACCCGGCCGGGACAACCCGGCCTTCGCCGAGCCGGGCGAGCAGGCCGACGCTGGTGGGACCGAGGAGATCATCGGCGACCCGTACGCCGCCGGCACCGGGGCGACGGGGACCGGCACCGGTGCCGCCGGGGAGCACATCCGCACCGGCGCTGAGCAGCCCTGGGAGCCGGAGGATCTGGTGCTGGCCCGGGGCCAGGACCCGACACCGGAGAACATCGAGCGGGCCCGCCGCGACCTGACCGAGAACGGTCAAGCCGCGATCGAGAGGACCGTCCCGTAGGGAAAGGTGCCTTCCTGACATCGGGCGCGAGAGCGGACACCTCCGGCGTGACACGCCGGGCACCACATCGGGCGCGAGAGCGGACACCTCCGGCGTGACACCGGGCACCGTAGGCGACACGCCGGGCACCGTAGGCGACCCGCCGGGCACGATGGGCGTGAGACGCCGGGCGTTATGGGCGCGTCGAGACGCGCGGCGCGAGGGGCCCCTGGTCCGACCGGTGCGGTCGGACCAGGGGCCCGGGGAACCTGCCGCCGCAGTGCCTCACCTACTGCTGGCGGCGGGTTTGCCTGGCTGTCAGGACAGCGGCGGGTAGGCGTTGCGCATCAGCTCGGAGAACTGCGCCGGGAACCAGGCGCCCGAGATCGGGGCGTCCGGCAGGGCGCCGCTGCGGTTGTTGCCGTTGCGGGCGTTACCGGTGTAGGTCGGGTCGCACATCCGGTCGAAGCCCTTGCCGTCGTTGTTCGGGATCTCGCGGCTGGAACCGTCCGACTCACCCGGGGGCTTGATCCAGACGTACGCGTCGATGCCCGGCTCCGGCGCGGCCTTCGGCCGCTCACCGAGACCCGCACCGGACTGGTTGCACCAGTTGCCCTTGTGGATGCGGCGGTCGATCCGGCCACCGTCCACGTAGGCGTCCACGCTGGTCGTCGGGCCCGCACCGGTGGGTCGGTTGGCGCCGCCCCAGCCGTTACGGGAGGTGTCGATCAGCATTCCGATGCCGCTGTTGAAGCCCTTGTTGATCAGCTCCTGACGGAACGCCTGGGCGAAGGAGAGCTCGTCGTTGTACTGGTTCCAGTCGATCCACTTCGACTGCCGCACCGTCTGGCCGTTCACCGAGTCGGTGACCCGGGCGTACGGCTCACGCAGCGCCGAGTAGTTCGCCGTGTTCACGATGAAGCCGTGCACGTTGGCGACAGTGGAGCCGGAGGCGCCGGCGGCCTCGCGCAGGACGGTGGCGGTCGGGCTGAAGTTGCTGTCCCAGCCGATCCAGCCGTGGTGGCCAGCGTCGATGTAGTTGTAGACGTTCGGGATCGCGCCCAGCTTGCTGAGGGCGTACCCGACACCCTGCACGTACGCGCCGTTGGCCTTCACCGTGTCGCACATCGCGGTACCACCGGGGTTACCCGAGGTGTTGGTCACCAGGTTGGGCAGCGAGTCGATCTCGATGATGTTGATGATCCGCAGGTTGCGGTACTTCGCGTCACCCTGGATCGCCGCGATCGGGTCGATGTACTGCGCCTTGTACTTGGGCAGCTCGTCGGCCCTCAGCTCACCGTTGGAGGCGAGCGCCGCGCAGTCGCGGCCGGGCAGGTTGTAGATGACGACCTGGATGTACTGGGCGTTCTGCCGCAGCGCCTCGTCCAGGTGGTCACGCAGGCCCATCGGGCCGTTGGACTGGCTGTCGTCGGTGCCCTCGATCGCCGCGATCCGGTCCAGCCAGACACCCGTCGGCGTGTTCGAGATCCGGTTGCCGCCGCTTACCGACTCGGCCTTGGCCTTCCACTCCGGGTTCACGTAGCCCCGGGCGTTCACGTACGGGTTGTCCACCCGCGGCCCGCTTGGCGGGTTCGAGGTCGGCGGGGTGGTCGGCGAGGTGGTGGGCGAGGTGGTCGGCGAGGAGGTGGGCGGCGTGGTCGGCGTGGTGCCGCCGTTGCAGGCCACTCCGTTGATGGTGAACGAGGTGGGGCTCGGGTTGCTGCCGCTCCAACTGCCGTTGAACCCGACGTTCGTGCTGGCGCCGGTGGCGAGCGAGCCGTTGTAGGACTCGTTCTGCGCCGTCACGTTCCGGCCCGACTGGCTCCACCGGGCCGACCAGCCCTGCTGAACGCGCTGGTTGGCGTCCGGGAAGGTGAAGCCGAGGGTCCACCCGTTCAGCGCGTCGCCGACGTTCCTGATGGTGATGTTGGCGGTGAAGCCGCCCTGCCACTGGTTTACGGAGTAGGTCACGCTGCACTGCGTAGCCGCGTGCGCCGCGGTGACCGGAATTGTCACCAAACCGCCCGCGACCAGCGCGCTCGCGCCGGCCAGCGCGACGGCCCGGCGTGGGCCGGACAGTTTTCTCCACACATTCATGCCACTGATCTCCTTGGGCGAGACCGGATCCGCGTACGGCCCGGCACGTGGCACCAGGGGCGTCCGTCCTGTATGGACTACCGCCGGTGCCAACGGGATTTTCGGAGACGCCCGACCCGGACGGGCGTTGGTGGTGGTGCGACGGCCGGGCGTGCCGGCCGGACGGCGAGCGGTCGTCCGGTATACCCGGTGCCCTCGACCTCTGCCTACGCGGTGTCAGCTCCCAACCGCGTGCAGCGATTCTTGCATGGGAGCGCTTCCATGGCAATGGTTCGATGTTTTCGAAACTCTACCGGACAAACCGCCCAGCTGGCCGCAGCCATCGCCAGCGGACGCGGGAGGCGTGGCCGGCCGCCGTTATGGCCGCAGAAGCGAACTAATGCCAAAACACGAATCTTTCCCTGCATAAGTCATGAAACGGTCTAACGTCGGTTCTGGCTCGGTTGTTGCCGGCCGCAGGACAAACCAGGGATGGAGTGACGCAGGTCATGGCTAAGAAGATGCTTGGGAAGGTGGTAGCGGGGGCCGCCCTCGGCGGCGCCTCCCTGCTGGTGTTCGCGCCCGGGGTTGCGTACGCCGACGGCCAGCCGCATGAGGACGAGGGCAAGGTCTTCGCCAAGCCGCACGCCGTAAAGCCCGGTGAAGAGGTCAAGCTGGTCGAGATCTGCGCGGAGCCGCAGAAAGAGGCCTTCGTCTGGTCGAAGGTCACCGGCAAGGTCAAGCTCGAACCGGCCCGCGACGGCCGGGAGTGGGGTGCCGACCGCGAGAGCTGGAGCGGCGAGAAGGGCTTCGACGAGCACGGCAAGGACTGGAAGGGGGACGAAGAGCGCGGGGAGTGGGCACCCGGCGAGGAGTACGACGAGCGCCGCGCCCCCGAGGAAGGCCGCGAGGAGTACGACGAACGCCGCGCCCCCGAGGAAGGCAAGTCCGGCCCGGAAGCCCGTGAGGAAGAAGCCAAGCCGGAGCCGAAGGGCGGCGCTGGTGGCGGCGCCGCGGCCGATGGCGACCGCGACTGGAAGGGCGAGGAGCACGGCCAGGATCCGGAGGGCCGCGAGTACACCGAGCGCAAGGGTGACGAGCGCGGCGAACACCGCGAGAAGACCGACCGCGAAGGCTACGAGCGTGGCGAACACGACGAGTGGACCGGCGGCGAAGGCTACGAGCACGGCCAGTACGACAGCAAGAGCGGCCGCGAGGGGTACGAGTTCGGTGAGAAGTCGGGCCACGAGGGTGAGTGGTGGGCCGAGCGCGGCGAGAAGTCCGCGGAGCACCCCGAGAGCGACAGCTGGGAGCACAAGAAGGACTTCGTCTACTACGGCGAGGCCCGGGTCGCCGAGCATGCCGAGCCCGGGACGTACAAGCTGGAGGGCTCCTGCGGCGAGGGCGAGCTGGTCGTCCTGCCGCGCGGTGGCGTGCGGGCTGGCGACGGCGGCGCCGCCAACGACGTCGACCGGGGCCTGGCCACCGCCGGGGTGAGCCTGGTCGGGGCAGCCGCCCTCGGCGGCCTCGTGCTGCTGCGCCGGCGTCGGGCCGATGAGTTCGCGGCCTGATCCGACGGCGAGACGGGCCGGCGGCCGTCACGGTAACCCGTGGCGCGCCGCCGGCGCCGCCGTCGTCGTCCTGCTGGCCATGCTGGGCTCCGGGCTGGTCGGCGCCGCACTGACCGGCGCCACGCCGCCGCCCCAGCCGATCGCACACGCCGGAACCGGGCTGCCCGATCCCCGACCCGCCGGTTCCAGGGCGGAGGCCGAGCCCGACGACGCGGGCCGGGGCCCGGTGGGGTTGCCGCGCTCCGCCCCCGTCAAGATCAGCATCCCCCGCATCGGCGTCGACGCGGACATCATGCCGCTCGGCACCAACCCGGATGGCACCGTGCAGGTCCCCCCGCTGGAGCAGGCCCTGCTCGCCGGCTGGTACGAACCAGGGCCGAGCCCGGGCGAAGTGGGCAACGCGGTCATCGTCGGACATGTCGACTCGGCCGCGATCGGCCCTGCGGTCTTCTTCTCCCTCGGCGCCCTGCAACCCGGTGACATCATCACGGTCACCCGGCAGGACGGCTCGTCGGCCGGCTTCCGGGTCGACTCGGTCTCCGCCCACCCGAAGGACGACTTCCCCACCGAGCAGGTGTACGGCCCGAACGACCGGCCCGGGCTGCGCGTGATCACCTGCGGAGGCCAGTTCGACGAGGCGACCGGGGACTACCCCGACAACGTGATCGCCTTCGCCTCGCTTGTCGACTGAGCGAACCCCTGACTGCGGTGGCCCGGCGGCTCTGCCGCCGGGCCACCCGGGTCAGGTGGCGGCAGAGGTGCGGACCAGGGTGCGGATCTGGCGGAGCAGGACCGACAGGGCCGCGAGGTCGGCACGGGACTCGTCGAACTCGTCCATCGCCCGTTCGGCACGGTGGATGGAGGTGGCGTTCGACTGTTCCCACTGCTGCACCCGCTCCTGCGGCGGCAGGTCGACCGACGTCGAGTCGAGCACCTCCGCGGTGAGCGCGGCAAGCGCCGCGTACAGGTCGTAGCGCAGCGCCATCCGGGCGAGGGTCTGCCAACGGTCCTCGCGCGGCAGCAGCGAGATCTTCGACAGCAGCGCGTCCACCCGGAACCGGTCGGAGAGCACGAAGTAGACCGAGGCCACCTCGCTCACGTCACGCCCGGTCCCGGCCGCGGTCTCCACCACGTCGAGCAGGCCGAAGCTGTACATCAGCCTGGTGCTCTGCTCGGCGAGTTCGCGAGGCAGACCGCGCTCGGTCATCGAGTCGATGTGCGCCGCGATCCCCGTCCGCTCGTCGCCGACGAAGAGCGTCTCCAACTGCGGTAGCAGTTGCGCCACCCCGTCGCGCAGCCGGGTGATCTCCGCCGGCACGTTGATCGGCGAGCGCCGGTTGGTCACCAGCCAACGCACCGCCCGGTCGAGCAGCCGCCGGGTGTCCAGGTAGACGTCGGTCTGCAACTGCGGGTCGACCTTGTTGTCAAGCGCCTCCACCGCGTCCCAGAGCTGACGGAGCCCGAACACGTCGCGGACCACCGCGTACGCCCGGATCACGTCGGCCGCCGACGCGGCGGTCTCCTCCACCACCCGGAAGACGAACGAGATGCCACCCCGGTTGATCGCCTCGTTGACCAGCACCGTGGTGACGATGTCGCGGCGCAGCCGGTGCCGGCCCATCCGGTCGGCGAAACGCTCGCGCATCGGCGTCGGGAAGTAGTTGACCAGGACCTCGTCGGTCCACTCCTCGTCGGGCAGCCCCTCGGCGAGGATCTCCTTCTCCAGCGCGATCTTCACGTACGCCAGCAGCACCGCGAACTCCGGCGCGGTCAGCCCGGCCTCGACCCGTACCGCCAGCTCCTCGTCCGGTGGCAGCCCCTCCAGGGCCCGGTTCAGCGTCCCGGAGCGCTCCAGCTCCGTGATCATCCGCCGGTGCACCGGCAACAGGGAGGTGGCCTGGGCCTGCGAGTTGTTGATCGCCCGGGCCTGGTCGTAGTTGTCCCGCAACACCAGCTCGGCGACCTCGTCGGTCATCTGGGCGAGCAACTCGTCCCGCTCGGGGACAGTCAGCTCACCGTCGGCGACCGCCGTGTTCAGCAGGATCTTGATGTTCACCTCGTGGTCGGAGCAGTCCACCCCGGCCGCGTTGTCGATGAAGTCGGTGTACATCCGGCCGCCCGCCTGGGCGTACTCGATCCGGCCGTGCTGGGTGAAGCCCAGGTTGCCGCCCTCGCCGACCACCCGGCAGCGCAGGTTGCGGCCGTCCACCCGGATCGCGTCGTTGGACTTGTCGCCCACCTGCGCGTTCGTCTCACTGGACGCCTTCACGTAGGTGCCGATGCCGCCGTTCCAGAACAGGTCGACCGGCGCGGTGAGGATCGCCTTCATCAGCTCCTGCGGGCTCAGCTGCCCGACCTCGTCGGGCAGCCCGAGCACCGCGCGGACCTGCGGCGACACCGGCACCGACTTCGCCGTACGCGGATAGACCCCGCCGCCGGCCGAGATCAACTCGGCGTTGTAGTCCTCCCAGGTCGAGCGGGGCAGCTCGAAGAGCCGCTTCCGTTCGGCGTACGAGGTGGCCGCGTCCGGATCCGGGTCCAGGAAGATGTGCCGGTGGTCGAAGGCGGCCACCAGCCGGATGTGCTCCGACAGCAGCATGCCGTTGCCGAACACGTCACCGGACATGTCGCCGACGCCGACCACTGTGAAGTCCTGGCTCTGGGTGTCGTGGCCCAGCTCGCGGAAGTGCCGCTTGACCGACTCCCAGGCACCCCGGGCGGTGATGCCCATCTTCTTGTGGTCGTAGCCGGCCGAGCCGCCGGAGGCGAAGGCGTCGCCCAGCCAGAACTCGTGCGCGACGGAGATCTCGTTGGCGATGTCGGAGAAGCTCGCGGTGCCCTTGTCCGCCGCCACCACCATGTACGGGTCGTCGCCGTCGTGCCGGACCACGTCCTCGGGCGGCACGATCTCACCGGCCACGATGTTGTCGGTGACGTCGAGCAGGGCGCCGACGAACTGCTGGTAGCAGGCGACCGCCTCGTCCCGGTCGCCGGGCTTCTGCTTGAGCACGAAGCCGCCCTTGGCGCCCACCGGCACGATCACGGCGTTCTTCACCATCTGCGCCTTGACCAGGCCGAGCACCTCGGTACGGAAGTCCTCCCGCCGGTCCGACCAGCGCAGGCCGCCCCGCGCCACCGGACCGAACCGCAGGTGTACGCCCTCGAACCGGGGTGAGTAGACGAAGATCTCGAACTTCGGGCGGGGCGCCGGCAGCTCCGGGATCGCCTGCGGGTCCAGCTTGAACGCCACGTACGGCTTGGGTCGTCCGCCGACCGGCTTCTGGTAGAAGCTGGTCCGCAGGGTGGCCTGGATCAGCGACAGGTACGACCGCAGGATGCGGTCCTGGTCGAGGCTGGCCACGTCGTCGAGCGCGGCCTGCAACTCGTCGACCAGCTCGGCGCTGCGCTGCGCACGCTGCTCGTCGGTGAGCGGCCCCGGCTGGAACCGCGCCTCGAAGAGCTGCACCAGCAGGGTGGCCAGCCGCGGGTACGCGATGAACGTCGACTCCATGTAGTCCTGGGAGAAGACGGTGCCGGTCTGGCGCAGATACTTCGCGTACGCCCGCAGCACCACCACCTGACGCCAGGTGAGCCCGGCGCGCAGCACCAGTTCGTTGAAGCCGTCCACCTCGGCCTCGGCGCGCCAGGCCGCCGCGAAGGCGTTCTCCACGTGCGGGCGCACCTCGGCCAACTCCTGGTGTCCCTCGGGCAGTTGCAGCCCGAAGTCGTACAGCCAGATCCGGCCGTCGACGCGTTCCACCTCGTACGGGTGCTCGTCGACCACCCGTACGCCGAGCGAGTGCAGCACCGGCAGCACCGCCGAGAGCATCATCGGCTCGCCGTACCGGTAGACCTTGAACCGGACGTCCATCGACTCGTCGACGTCCGGGCCCCGGCCGCCGGCACGCGGCGTCAGCTGCTTGCGGAACAGGTGCATCTCCAGCTGGCCGGACTCCTCCAGCAGCTCCAGCTTGGCCAGATCCTTCATCGCCTCGTACGGCGTGTGGGTGTCCTTGTAGCCCTCCGGGAAGGCGTCGGCGTACCTGCCGAACAGGTGCTTGGCCTGCTCGTCGCCGAGCTTGCGCTCAAGCACCAGCCGGTAGTCGTCGTCCCAGAGCCGGGTGGCGTCGGCCAGCTCCTCGGCGAGCAGATCGGCGTCGATGTCCCCGGGCGGGCGGGTCGGGTCGGTACGCACGATGAAGTGCACCCGGGCCAGCATCGACTCGGTCACCCGGGTGGTGTAGTCGACCCCGACGCCGTTCAGCTCGCGGAGCAGGATGTCCTGCATGCGCAGTCGGTTCTGGGTGGTGAACCGGTCCCGGGGCAGGTAGATCAGGCAGGAGATGAAGCGCCCGTAGGCGTCCCGGCGCAGGAAGACCCGCAGCTGCCGGCGCCCGGCCATCCGCAGCACGCCGATCACCGCGTGGTACAGGTCGTCGGTCTTGATCTGGAACAGCTCGTCGCGCGGGTACGTCTCCAGGATCTGCAACAGGTCCTTGCCGGAGTGGCTGCGCAGGCTCAGGCCGGAGCGGTCCAGCACCTCCGCGACCTTGCGCCGGACCACCGGCAGTTCCTGCACGCTGGTCCGGTACGCGGCGGTGGAGAAAAGGCCGAGGAAACGCCGCTCCCCCACCACGTCGCCGTTTGCGTCGAAGATCTTGAAGCCGATGTAGTCCAGGTAGGCCGAGCGGTGCACGGTGGCCCGCGAGTTGGCCTTGGTGATGATCAGCAGGCGCTTCTCGGTGACCTTCTCGTGCGCCTCCGGCGTCATCGACGACAGCGCGCGCGCCTCCGGCGAGTCCTGCCGCAGGATGCCCAACCCGGTGCCGAGCACCGCCTCCAACGCCGGCCCACCCTGGGCCGAGTCCGGCACCAGCCGGTACTCCCGGTAGCCGAGGAAGGTGAAGTGGTCGTGGGCGAGCCAGCGCAGCAGCTCCACCGAGTCGGTGATGTCCTTCTCCGGCACCGGCGGTCGGTTGTCGCCGGTCCGTGCGGTGGCCAGTTCCTCGGCGAGCGCGAGGGCCCGCTGACGCATCTTCGGCCAGTCCTCCACGGCCTCGCGCACGTCGGTGAGCACCCGCTGCAACTCGCGGCGCAGGTTGTCCCGTTCCTCCGGGTCACGGACCGGGTCGATCTCGATGTGCATCCAGCTCTCGACCAGGTCGCCGGAGATCGCGTCGTCCGGTTCCACGTCGGCGGCCACCTCGACCAGCCGGCCCAGCGGCTCCCGGCGCACCACGACCAGCGGGTGCACCAGCAGGTGCACGTCCAGGTGGTGGGTGTTGAGCAGGGCGGTCACCGAGTCGACCAGGAAGGGCATGTCGTCGGTGACGATCTCGACGACGCTGTGGTGCTGTTCCGCGTCGGGTGAGTGGATTCGCAGCTTCAGCTCTCCCGGCACCCGCTGAAGGGCCAGTTCCCGGTGGGCCCGGGCGGCGTCGAGCATCTCCTCCGCGGTGAACCCGATCAACTCCTCGTCCGGCGCGAACCGCCAGAACCGGCTGACCAGGGTCGCCGCGTCGTGGTCGTCGCCGGCCAGCGCCACCGCCTGGGCCACCAGCCGCTCGGCGTTCGGTACCGGCTCGTCGAGCTCGGCGTCCTCCACGTCGTCCGCCAGCGCGTCCGGCGGCAGACCCAGATCGTAGAGGGTGTCCATGCTCGAACCGGTCATGCCGGTCACTCCTGTGTCGAGCCGGCCGAAGCCGTCCCCATCGGTCGCCGTGTCGAAGCTGTCGTCCCGGCCGGTGTCAGCCTGCCGGAGGTCGGGTTCCGGTTTTATCGCCGGACGCCGGTCCATCGGTGCCACTCCCCTCGACCCACCGCGTTGTGGGTCACTCTGCCGCCAAGCCTAGGCCGACCGACCGGTTCCCACGTCGGCGGACCCCGGCCGGACTTCCGGTTTGGGACGGTCGTCCTTTCACCCGTTGCGGTACGAGGTTGGGCCGGCTCCGGAGTACCCCGCCTGATGTTGTTCATCACACCTCGATGGCTCGTCTTTTCTCCCGTTCCGGGCCGACCGGGGCGATGCGGTGAGCCGGCACGTACTAGCGTGCAAGGCACCCCGAGCAGGAGGAAATCACCCGATGCACCGGCCCCGTCGCCATCTGTCACGACTCGCCGCCGCCACCGCCGCCCTGCTGGCCTCGGCCGCTCTGGTGGCCTGCTCCGGCGAAGACGGCCCGCAACGCAGCGTGGACGCCTTCCTGGCCGGCTGGCACTCCGGCGACCTGAACGCGGTCGGCTTCGTCGACCCGACCGGGGCCAAGATCGCGGCGGCGGACGTCGCGCAGGAGATCAAGACGCTCTCCGGCGAACTGGTCGAGACGCCGCCCAAGCTGACCCGGCAGGGCGACCCCGAGGTGGTCCAGAACACCGCCACCGCGACCATCCGGGTCGAGTGGGCGCTACCGGGCGAAACGAGTTGGGCGTACGACCGCCCGGTGCGACTCACCCAGGGCCGCGACGACGAGTGGCAGATGATCTGGGAGCCATCGGTCGTGCACGAACAACTCACCAGCGGCGACCGGCTCGGCCTGCGGCGGGACCGGGCACCCCGGGCCAGCGTGCTCGACGGTGCCGGCGAGCCACTCGTCACGGCGCGTCCGGTGGTGCGGGTGGGCGTGCAGCCGAACGAGGTGACGGACGTCAAGGCCCTGACCCGCGAGTTGGATGCCGCGTTCCGCGCGATCAAGCCGGCGATCACCCCGCCGGTGGACCTGTCCGACCTCGCCAAGCGGGTCGACGAGGCGAAGCCGACCGCGTTCGTCGAGGTGATCACCCTGCGCGACGAGGCGTACCGGCAGATCAAACCGCGGATCCACGGCCTGCCCGGCACGAAGTTCGTAACCGACGAGTTGGAACTCGCCCCGACCCGCGAGTTCGCCCGGGCGGTGCTGGGCACCGTCGACCCGGCCCAGGCCGACGACCTGGCCAAGTTCCCCGACCGCTACTCCCCCGGTGACCTGGTGGGGCACGGCGGATTGCAGGGCCGGTGGGACGAGCGGTTGCGCGGCGTACCGGGGCTGAGTGTGATCATCAAGCGGCCGAAGCCGGACGGGACGCTTGAGGCCACCGGCACCGAGGTGTTCCGCCGCGAGCCGCAGGCCGGCCAGCCGATCCGCTCCACCCTGGACGTGGCCACCCAGAACGCCGCCGACCAGGCACTGCGCCCACAGCGCCGACGCTCCGCCCTGGTGGCGGTACGGATCAGCGACGGCGCGGTGCTCGCCGCCGCGAACGGTCCCGGCGCCGCCGGGGAGAACCTGGCCTTCACCGCGCAGGTGCCGCCGGGCTCCACCTTCAAGATGGTCAGCGCGCTCGGGCTGGTGGAGCGGGACGCCGTCACCCCGGACACCACCGTCGACTGCCCCAAGACCGCCACCGTCGATGGCCGTTCCTTCAAGAACTCCGACAACTTCGCCCTCGGCGAGGTGCCGTTCCGCACCGTCTTCGCCAAGTCCTGCAACACCGCCTTCGCCAATCTCGCCCCGCAGCTCGGCCCCGACGGGCTCGCCGCCACCGGCCGGACGCTGGGGCTGGAGGGGCAGTGGCAGGTGGGCCTGGACGCCTTCACCGGCAAGGTCTCCGCCAACGGTGGCGCCACCGAGCAGGCCGCCGCCGCGATCGGGCAGGGCACCACCCTGGTCAGCCCGCTGGCCATGGCCGCCGCGACGGCGGCGGTGGCCAAGGGCGGCTTCACCCCGCCGAAGCTGATCCTCGACCCGGCCCCCGAGCCGGCGGCCGAGCCGGGCCCGGAACTCAAGCCCGAGGCGGTGGCGGCGGTCCGGGCGATGATGCGCGAGGTGGTCACCAGCGGCAGCGGCAGCGCCTTGAAGAACGTGCCGGGCGAGCCGGTGCACGGCAAGACCGGCACCGCCGAGTACGACGACAACCCGAAGAACACCCACGCCTGGTTCGTCGGTTGGCAGGGCGACATCGCCTTCGCGGTCTTCGTCGAGCAGGGTGGCTCCGGCAGCGGCACCGCCGCCCCGATCGCCGCCCGTTTCCTGCGCGCCCTGGCGGACTGATCCGTCGGTCAACGCCGTCGCGGCGGTCTGGCGGTTTCCGCCCGGCGGCCTGCCGCCGTCACGGCGGTCCGGGGTGCCCGCCCGGCCGGGTTGCCGCCGTCACGGCGTAACGGTCATGCCGTTTCCGCGTCCCGCAGCGGCTCGTCGAGCGGCACCGGCTGCTGACCGTCGCCCATCCGCTCGCCCAGCACGGCGAGGTCCGCCGCATCCCGCGGCGCCTCCGGGTCATCGGTCGAATCGTCCGCGCTCGCCGGCGGATCAGCCGGCGGCGCCGGGCGGGGTGCCGGGGCCGGACGCGGCGCGAGCAGGCGGGGCGGCACCGAGCCGGGGGCGGTGACCGGGCGCAGGCCGGCGACGACGGTGTTGACGATCTCGGCGGCGTACCCGCCGTCCGGGTCGTAGTCGGGGTCGAAAACGGTCAGCTCGACGCCGAGGCAGTGCGGGGTGTCCACCAGGCCGGCCAGCAGGATCTCCAGCTCGGCGAAGGCGATGCCGCCGGGGTCGGGGGCGTCGACCGCCGGCATCACCGCCGGGTCGAGCACGTCCACGTCGATGTGCACCCAGTAGCCGGCGCAGTCGGCGAGTTGCTCGTGCGCCCACTGGGCGGTACGCGCCGCGCCCTCGGCCCGCAGCGCCGGCACCGGTCTGGTGATGATCCCGGCGGCCTGGAGGTCGAGCCGGTACTCGTCCTGGGCCCGGATGCCGAGCACCACCACGTCGATGTCGCGGAAGTAGGGCCGCCGGCCCTCGATCGCCGCCAGGTCGGCCTGCCCCCGCCCGGTGACCAGGGCGAGGTCCTCACCGGCCGCCGCGCCCACGTACGAGGCGTTGCCCGGGTGCCGGAAGTCGGAGTGGCCGTCGACGAAGACCAGCCCGATCCGGCCGCCGACCGCCTCGCCGAGCCGATGCATGGCCAGCGCCGAGCCGAGCAGGATCGAGCAGTCGCCGCCGAGGACCACGGGGAACTCGCTGCGGTCGATGATGGCCCCGATCCGGTCGGCCAGCGCCACCGAGTAGTCGGCGATCTCCCGCGCGTGGCACACCCCGTCGCCCGGCCGCCAGTCACCGGCGTCGTAGCGGGGCGGCGTCAGGCAGCCAGCGTCGCGCGCCCGCAGCCGGGGCAGCAGACCCTGGTCGCGTAGCGCACCGGGGGCCTTCCCGCAGCCCGGCACCGAGGTGGGCGTGGGTGGGCGCAGGCCGAGGTTGCTCGGCGCGTCGAGGACGGCGATCCGGCGCATCATGGGCCGCTGTCGTTCGCGACTGCGGGGCTCGCAACCTCACTCCTCGCGCTCACCTTGGCTCCCGTCCTTCGATGTCTGCGGCGGGCCGGCGGCGCTACGCCGGCCCGCGCTGGCGTGGCAGTGCTTTCAGAACAGGGCGCTGGCCAGTGCCCGGCGAGCCGAGGCGACCGCGGGGTCCTCCGGCCCGGCGATGGTGAAGAGGCCGACGAGGTGCTGGCGTACCTTCTCCCGGTCGTCACCGGCGGTGCGCCGGACCAGCCCGACCAGCCGTTGGTACGCCTGCTCGGCCAGCCCGCTGAGCACCTCGACGTCGGCCGCCAGCAGCTGGGCGTCGACATTGTCCGGAGCGTCCGCCGCGGCGGTGAGTGCCGCCTGCGGGTCGGTGCCGGCCACCCGGCGGGCGAGCCCGACCTGGGCCAGCCCGGCCTCCGCTGCGGCGTCCGCCGGGGTCTCGGCCAGGATCTTCCGGTACGCGCGCTCGGCGGCGTCCAGATCACCGGTCATCAGGGCGTCGTCCGCCTCGTCCAGGCGCGGGTCCTCGGGTGCCGCCACGGCCACGCCACCGGCCTTGAGCACGGCCTGGATCCACTGCCGCAGCTGTGCCTCGGGCACCACTCCGGAGAAGGCGTCGACCGGCTGCCCGCCGACGACCGCGTAGACCATCGGGATGCCCTGCACCCGGAACATCTGTGCCAGCCGTGGGTTGGCGTCCACGTCGACCTTGGCGAGCACCCAGGCGCCGCCGCCCTCCACCGCCAGCCGTTCCAGCACCGGCGAGAGCTGCTTGCAGGGCTCGCACCACTCCGCCCAGAAGTCCACCACCACGGGTGTGGTCAGCGAGCGCTCCAGGACCTCGGACTGGAAGGTCGCTTCGGTCACGTCGACGACGGTGACGCCGCCGACGGCGCCGCCGGGCGCACCGGCGGGGGGACCCGCCTGTGCCGGGGCAGGGGCGGAACTGGGGGCAGGGCTGCGCAGCGCGCTGAGGTCGACCGCGCCGCGGGTGAAGATCGACGAGGTGATCCGTGGGTCGCTCATGGTTATCTAGTCTCGCACGCGATTTGCCGAACTCAGATCAACCGCGGCCCGCGCAGTTACGCCCGTCACCGCTGCCCAGCCGCCCTGATGGGGCGGATGTCAGAACCGCGCGGGCTCGCGGTAAACGCCCCATTCGGCGCGCAATGCGTCACAGATCTCGCCGAGCGTGGCCTCGGCCCGGACGGCGTCGAGCATCGCCGGGATCATGTTCTCCCCGGTCCGGCTTACCGCCACCATGGCCTCGACCGCGGCGCGTACCCGGGCGTCGTCGCGGCCGGCCTTCCGCTCGGCGAGCACCCGGCGCTGCGCCACCTCCACCTCGTGCGAGATGCGCAGGATCTCCAGCTCCTTGGCGACCGTACCGGTGTGGCAGTTGACCCCGACGATCTTCTTGTCGCCCTTCTCCAGCGCCTGCTGGTAGACGAACGCCGACTCGGCGATCTGGCCGGTGAACCAGCCGTCCTCGATGCCACGCAGGATGCCGGCGGTCATCGGGCCAATGGCGTGCGGACCCTCGCCGCCCAGCGCGCGGATCCGGGCGAAGATCTCCTCCGCCTCGGCCTCGATCCGGTCGGTGAGCGCCTCGACGTACCACGAGCCGCCGAGCGGGTCGGCCACGTTTGTCACCCCGGTCTCCTCCATCAGCACCTGCTGGGTACGCAGGGCGATCTCGGCGGAGGAGTCGGTGGGCAGCGCGAGGGTCTCGTCCAGCGCGTTTGTGTGCAGCGAGTTCGTGCCGCCGAGCACCGCAGCGAGCGCCTCGACTGCGGTCCGGACCACGTTGTTGACCGGCTGCTGCGCGGTCAGCGACACCCCGGCGGTCTGTGTGTGGAACCGCAGCCAGAGAGCCTTTTCGCTGGTGGCGCCGTAGACGTCGCGCAGCCAGCGGGCCCAGATCCGGCGGGCGGCCCGGAACTTGGCGATCTCCTCGAAGAAGTCGACGTGCGAGTCGAAGAAGAAGCTCAGCCCGGGTGCGAAGACGTTGACGTCGAGGCCACGCGACAACCCCAGCTCGACGTAGCCGAAGCCGTCGGCGAGGGTGTACGCCAGCTCCTGCGCGGCGGTCGAGCCGGCCTCGCGGATGTGGTAGCCGGAGACCGAGAGCGGCTTGTAGCGCGGGATCTCGGCCGCGCAGTACTCCATCAGGTCGCCGATCAGGCGCAGATGCGGCTCGGGGTCGAAGAGCCACTCCTTCTGCGCGATGTACTCCTTGAAGATGTCGGTCTGCAGGGTTCCGTCGAGCGTGGACAGGTCGGCACCCTGCCGCTCGGCGGCGACCAGGTACATGCAGAACACCGGCACGGCCGGACCGGAGATGGTCATGCTTGTGGTGACCCCGGCCAGGTCGATGCCGTCGAAGAGCACCTCCATGTCGGCGGCGCTGTCCACCGCCACCCCGCAGTGCCCCACCTCGCCGAGCGACTGCGGATCGTCGGAGTCACGCCCCATCAGGGTGGGCATGTCGAAGGCGACCGAGAGGCCACCGCCGCCGGCACCGAGGATCATCTTGTAGCGCTCGTTTGTCTGCCGGGCGTTTCCGAACCCGGCGAACTGCCGGATGGTCCAGGTCCGCCCCCGGTAGCCGGTCGGGTGCAGACCTCGGGTGTACGGAAACTCCCCCGGCCACCCGATCCGCTCGAAGCCCGGGTACGCGACGCCCTCCGGGGGCCCGTAGACCGGCTCGACGGGCATCCCGGAGAGCGTGGTGAAGTCGGCGTCCCGCTTCCGGGCGGCGTCGTACCGGGCCTGCCAGCGGGCCCGTCCGGCAGCGATCTCGTCGGCGTTCATCCCGGGGCTCCTCCTCGAGTCCTCGACTGCACGTCGAGTCTAGAGCCCCGCCTGAACGATCGCTAAGGAAACTCGTACCGGGCGGTAACCGAGCCGCCCCGACTCAGGCGGCCGGCCCGCCGATGGCCACGTCGTCGACCCGGATGTTGATCTCGTCGACCCGCAGCCCGTACGCCTCGACCGCCTGGGTCACCCCGGCCCGCACCGCCGTGGTCACCTCCGGCACCGGATGCCCGGCGTCGATCACGATGACCAGGTTGATCACCGCGCCGCCGTTGGTGACGTGGGCAGAGCAGCCCCGCCGGGCATCGCCCACCTGGTCCAACCCGACCCGGTCGAGCACCGCGTTGAAGAACCGGGCGATGTCGCCACCCAGCTCGACCACGCCGGGCACGGCCTTCGCCGCGGCCACCGCGATCTTCTCCACCACCTCGTCCGAGATGTGCGTACGCCCGCCCGCCACCGCGTCCGGCGTCATCGCCAACTCCTGCGTCATCTCGTGGTCCATGCTCTCTCCACCGCCCGTCACCCCACCCGCGCGGCTGCGCCGGCGGTGCGAGCGTAACCGCCAGCGCCCGTCCGCAGTGGACGCGCGGCCCGGCTCAGAGCGAGGCGAGCAGCGCGTCGGCTGCGGTGTACGGGTCGGTGGCGCCGGTGGCCACCTCGGCGGCGAGCGCGGACAGCTGCGTACCGTCGCGCAGCGAGCCGATCCGGGCCCGCAGCGCACCGAGCGCGATCGCCTCGATCTCGGCGGCGGCCCGCGTCTCCCGGCGGCGGCGCAGCTCGTCGTGCTCCACCAGCCAGCCACGGTGCTTGTCGATCGCGGCGGCGACGTCGTCGATCCCCTCACCCCGGGCGGCCACCGCCCGCACCACCTGCGGACGCCACTCGCCCGGCCCGCGCTCGCCGAGGGCGATCATGCCCTGGATGTCCCGGACGGTGGCGTCGGCACCGTCCCGGTCGGCCTTGTTGACCACGAAGATGTCGGCGATCTCCAGGATGCCGGCCTTCACCGCCTGGATCGCGTCGCCCATGCCGGGCGCGAGCAGCACCAGCGTGGTGTCGGCAAGCGAGGCCACCTCGACCTCGGCCTGCCCGACACCGACGGTCTCCACGAGCACCACGTCGCAGCCGGCGCCCTCCAGCACCCGGACCGCCTGCGGAGTGGCCGCCGACAACCCGCCGAGATGGCCCCGGCTGGACATCGAACGGATGTAGACGCCCGGGTCGGTGGCGTGGTCCTGCATCCGCACCCGGTCACCGAGGATCGCCCCGCCGGTGAACGGGCTGGACGGGTCGATGGCCAGCACGCCGACCCGGTGCCCCCGCGCCCGCAGGGCGCGCACCAGCTCGTTCGTGGTGGTCGACTTGCCCACGCCGGGCGAGCCGGTCAGGCCGACCACCTGGGCCTGACCGGTGTGCGGGGCGAGCGCCGCGGCGATCGCCGGCAACGTCTCGTCGCCGGACTCGACCAGGGTGATCAGCCGGGCCACCGCGCGGGCGTCACCCTCGCGGGCCCGCTCGACAAGCATCGGAACGTCCCGGCTGCGGCGCACCGAGCCGGTGGCCGCAGCCGGCACGCCGCCGTCGGACCGGCTCACCGAGCCACCTTCGTTCGCGACTGCGGGGCTCGCAAAACCGGCTCACTCCTCGCGCTCACCCGAGCCACCTTCGTTCGCGACTGCGGGGCTCGCAAAACCGGCTCACTCCTCGCGCTCACTGACCACCCTCGGCGGGGGCGGGCACGTGGATGATCAGCGCGTCGCCCTGACCACCGCCACCGCAGAGCGCCGCCGCCCCGGTGCCGCCGCCGCGCCGCTTGAGTTCCATCGCGAGGGTGAGCACCAGCCGGGCACCGGACATGCCGATCGGGTGCCCCAGCGCGATCGCGCCGCCGTTGACGTTGACCTTGTCCGGGCTGACCCCGAGGTCACGGGTGGACTGGATGCCGACCTGGGCGAACGCCTCGTTGATCTCGATCAGGTCGAGGTCGGCGACGCTCAGCCCGCCCTTGCGCAGCGCGTGCTGGATGGCGTTGGACGGCTGCGAGTGCAGGGAATTGTCCGGCCCCGCGACGTTGCCGTGCGCGCCCACCTCGGCCAGCCAGGCCAGACCGAGTTCCTTGGCCTTGGCCTTGCTCATCACGACCACCGCCGCGGCGCCGTCGGAGATCGGCGACGAGCTGCCGGCGGTGATGGTGCCGTCGGCGGTGAAGGCCGGGCGGAGCTTGGCCAGGGAATCGGCTGTGGTGTCCGGCCGGATCCCCTCGTCCTCGCTGATCACCAGCGGGTCACCCTTGCGCTGCGGGATGACCACCGGGGTGATCTCGTCGGCGAAGTGACCGTTCTTCTGCGCGGCGGCGGCCCGCTGGTGGCTGGCGGCGGCGAACTCGTCCTGCTCCCGCCGGGTGATGCCGCGGGTGCTGCCGTGCCGCTCGGTGGACTCGCCCATCGAACAGCAGTCCCAGGCGTCGCTCAGGCCGTCGAGCGCCATGTGATCCTTGAGGGTCACGTCGCCGTACTTGTAGCCGCCGCGCTGGCCGAGCAGCAGGTGCGGGGCGTTGGTCATCGACTCCATGCCGCCGGCCACCACGATGTCGAACTCGCCGGCCCGGATGAGCTGGTCGGCCAGGGCGATCGCGTCCAGGCCGGAGAGGCAGACCTTGTTGATCGTCAGGGCCGGTACGGACATCGGGATGCCCGCCGCCACTGCCGCCTGGCGGGCCGGGATCTGCCCGGCGCCGGCCTGGAGCACCTGCCCCATGATCACGTACTGCACCTGGTCCGGGGTGATCCCGGCCCGCTCCAGCGCCGCGGAGATGGCGATCCCGCCCAGCTTGGTCGCCGGGAGGTCCTTGAGGTTACCCAGCAGGCGCCCCATCGGGGTCCGCGCGCCGCTGACGATCACCGAAGCCATACCTGCCTCCGAGGGGGTGCCGACCTGTACGCCTTAACGAATGTTCGGCCAGACTAACGCCATGCCTGAGAACTCCCCCGTCGAGCCCGCTGCCGACTATGTCACAGACATCGGTCTGCTCCGCATCGACCATGTCGGGATCGCGGTCGCGGACCTGGACGCCGCGATCGACTTCTATCAGCGGACGTTCGGCATGCGCTGCGTGCACACCGAGACCAACACCGAGCAGGGCGTACGCGAGGCGATGCTGGCCGTCGGGCCGACCACCGAGGGCGGCTGCGTACAGCTGCTCGCCCCGCTGACCCCCGAGTCGACCATCGCGAAGTTCCTCGACCGCAACGGTCCGGGTGTGCAGCAGGTGGCCTACACCGTGGCGGATCTCGATGCCGCCTGCACCGCGCTGCGGGCACGCGGTCTCCGCCTGCTCTACGAGACACCGAGGCGGGGCACGGCCGGCTCCCGGATCAACTTCGTCCACCCCAAGGACGCCGGCGGCGTCCTCATCGAACTCGTCCAGGTGTAAGGAGGGGGCCCTTCCTATCGCCTGGTGCATAGGAAGGGCCCCCTATTAACAAGACGCTGCTCGCTGCGCGGCGCTCACCGCGCGCCGCGCAGTCGATGATCCGCCGGGTACCCCGGCTCCGGTCGAGGACCCGGCCGGTGCCGCGACCGGATCGGCCGGGTCGGGCGACGTCGACCTGACGGACGAGTCACCGATGGCCATTCGGCGAACCGCGATTGGCTTTCACCCACTCGACCGGACGCCCATTCGTGGGATGGGAACAATGGGTCCAGCGGGCGCGCCGCACTGTCCTATTCCACGTCACGCTCCGTGCCGCCCGACTCCCCCGGGAGCTGGCAAGATCGCCCCTTGAGACGCCCCCGCGACGGCTCGTCGAGTTGACCATGTAATGAGGACGGCCCGCTCTTGCGAAGCACCCCGGGGCGTCTGCCAGTATGTCCCAATGCCCCAGCAACCGTCCTCCCCTCTCGCGTTCTTCGATAACGCGAACTCGCAGCCCGATTTCACGGTTGGCCTGCGCGGATACAACACCGGTCAGGTCGACGACTTCATCGGCCGGCTCAACGCCGCGCTGAGCCAGGCCAACAAGGACCGCGCCGACGCCGAGCAGGCGCTCAACGACGCGCAGCGCCGGCTCCGGCAGTCCGAGCAGCGGCTCACCGCCCTGGAGCAGAAGCTCACCGACACCAGCAAGCAGCTGGAGGAGAACAGCCGGCCCACGCTGTCCGGCCTCGGCACCCGGGTGGAGCAGATCCTCCGGCTCGCCGAGGAGCAGGCCAACGACCACCGCAACGAGGCCAAGCGCGAGTCGGAGGGCATCCTCTCCGCCGCCCGCCTGGAGGCGCGGGAGATCACCGACAAGGCACGCGCCGAGGCCGCGGCGATGAAGGCCACCGCCGAGCGGGAGGCGGGCAACGTCCGCACCGCCGCCGAGCGGGAGGCCGCCGAGGTTCGGGTCCAGGCCCGCCGTGAGGCCGACACCCTGCGCGCCGACGCGGAGCGGGAGACCAAGCAGCTGCGCACGGTGACCGCCCACGAGGTCGCCGAGCTGAAGTCCACGGTCGAGCGGGAGGTGGCCACCCTGCGGGCCACCGCCGAGCGGGAGATCACTCAGCAGCGGGCCAAGGCCGCCCGCGAGGCCGAGGAGAAGCGCGCGGAGGCGACCAAGCTGCTCACCGACGCCCGGGACAAGCGCGACAAGGACCTCCAGGCCCTGGAGCTTCAGCTCGCCGAGCGGCGGGAGAAGGCCGAGCGCGAGGAGTCGGAGCGGCACGCCGCCCAGGTGGCACAGACTCAGAAGCTGGTCAACGAGGCCGAGCAGCGGGCCCGGGCCGCGCAGGAGCGGGCCAAGGAGATCGAGCAGCGCGCCGAGGCCCGCCGGGTCGAGTCGGAGCGCACCGCCACCGAGACCGTCGAGAAGGCCAAGGCGCTGTCGGAGCGGACGTTGAACGAGGCCCGGGCCGAGTCCCAGCGCCTGCTCAACGAGGCCCGCACCGAGGCCGAGCTGACCACCCAGGCGGCCCGCCGCGAGGTCGAGGACCTCACCCGCCAGAAGGACGCCGTCACCTCCCAGCTCGGGCAGATGCTCTCCGGCCTGGCCGGCATCGTGCCGGGCGTGCCCAACTCGAACGCCGCCGCACCGGAGAAGGCGCCGGCCAAGAAGGCGGACGACGCCGACGAGAAGGTGACCGCGGAGACCTCCAGCTGAGCAGGACCACCGGGGCATGATCCACGGCGCGGGGTGACATCGGTCGACCGGTGACACCCCGCGCCGCCCTGCGTTGCGGCCGGCCCGCCCACCCGGTGATCGACCGCCGCCGAACTACCTCCCGACCACCTGTCCCGATGCGTGAAACAGCTCCCCAATCCTGGGCGTCCGTATCGCCCCAGCAGGGTCGGATGCGTGTGAGGATGGGTGTATGTCGCACGGCGAGGAACTGTTCGCCCTCGGCGGGGACGTGACCACGGAGCCCAGCTTCGAGTCCGCCCTGCGGGGGTACGAGAAACGGCAGGTGGACCGGTACGTCGCTCGGGCGGAGCACGAGATCGCGGCGCTCGCGGCCGAGCGGGAGCAGGCGTACACCCAGATCCACAAGCTGGCCGGCCAGGTCGAGGTGCTGCAACGTGACCTGGCCCAGGTGCGCAAGCAGGTCGGGGTGGTGGACCGGGCCGCGTTCCGGCACCTCGGCCCGCGGGTCGAACAGATCCTCGGGCTGGCCGAGGAGCAGGCCGAGGACATTCTCGCCGCCGCCAACGAGGAGATCGAGGCCCGCCGGGCCGCCGCCGAGCACATCATCGAGGAGGCCCGGGCCGAGGCCGCGAAGGCGCTCAAGGACTTCGAGATCGCCCTGGCCGCCCGACGCTCCGAGGAGGAGCGGCAGGCCGCGGCGCGGCGGGCGGAGTCGGAGGCCGCCGCCAGATCGGCCAAGGAGGAGGCCGCCCGGCTGCGCAAGGCCGCCCAGGAGGCACTGGCCCGGGCCGAGCAGGAAGCCACGCAGCTCCGGGACGCCGCCAAGGAGATCCACGCCCGCGCCCAGCAGGAGTCGACCAAGCTGCGCGAGGCGGCGCGTACCGCGCTGGCCACCGCCCAGCAGGAGGCGACCCAGCTGCGCGAGGCCGCCAAGGAGGTGCACGCCGGCGCCCAGCAGGAGGCGAAGCGACTGGTCGACCAGGCCACCGAGGCTGGCCGGGCCACCCACGCCAAGGCGCGCCAGGAGGCCAAGCAGATCATCGACGACGCCGCCGAGGCCGGGCGGGCCACCCGCGACAAGGCCCGCCAGGAGGCGGAGCGGCTGACCCTTCAGGCCACCGAGGCGGCCAAGCGCACCCGCTCCGAGACCGAGGCGTACGCCCAACGCATGCGCGGCGAGACCGAGGCGTACGTGCAGCACGCGCGGTCCCAGGCACAGCAGGAGCTGGGTGCCTGGCGGGCCGGGGTGGAGAAGGAGGTGAACGCCCGACGCGAGGCGGCGGACCGCGAGTTGACTGAGCGTAGGGCGACCGCCGAACGCGAGTTCACCAGCCGCCGTGACGAGCTGGAGAAGCAGTACAAGAACCGGAACGCCGAGCTGGACCAGCGGATCAGCGCCCGCACGGCGGAACTCGACGAGCAGATCCGCACCCGCACCGCGGAGTTCGACGAGCAGATCCGCACCCGCACCGCCGAGCTGGAGTCCGGGTTCGAGACCCGCCGAGCGGAGCTGGAGGCGGAGTACACCGCCCGGAAGAACGAGATCGAGCAGGGTGCCGACCAGGTCCGTCAGGCCGCCGAGCGGGATGCCGTCGCGCTGCGCGAAGAGGCGGACGAGTACGCCGCCGCCACCCGCCGGGAGGCCGACGAGTACGTCACCAGCACCCGACGCGAGGCGGAGGAGTACGCCGCCAGCACCCGACGCGAGGCCGACGAGTACGTGGCCTCCTCCCGCCGCCAGTTCGAGGAGTACGCGGCCACCACCCAGCAGCACCTGGCCACCACCCAGCAGCACCTGGCCGCGACCCAGCAGGAGGCGGCGGCCAGCCGCCAGCAGCTCGCCCAGGTGATGCTGGAGATCGCCAATGCCCAGCAGCAGCTCGCCGACCTGCGCCAGGAAACCTGGAAGTCCCGCCAGGAGTCCGACGAGTTGCAGCGCAAGCTGCTCGAACTACGCCTGGAAGCCGCCACGACGCCGGACGGCCCGACCTCGCCCGCTCCCGCCGGCCCGGGTACGTCGGTGTCCGCCGGCTCGACCGCGCTGGCCGCTGCCGCCGCCACCTCCGATGACGCGTCGGCCGACGACGGACGGCCGGGCACCGACGGGCCGGTCGCCGTCCCCGCCGGCACCTCCGCCAACGGTGCGAAGCCTGGCACGGACGTCCTCCCGGCGACCAAGCCGGTCGGGGAGCCGGTCACCACCGTCGCGGACGCACCGGCGACCAAACCGGCCGCCGAGCCGACCACCGTCGACGGCAGCGCCGCGAGCGCCGGGGTGGACGGCGAGCCGACGGTCGCGGCCGTGCCGGGTGAGGGCGGCCGGGGTGCCACCCCGACGAAGATCACCAGCACCGGCGAGAACGGCAAGCGGCCGAGCAAGCCGACCACCGACGAACGTAGCGCCAAGCCGAGCAAGGTCAGTTCGGATTGAGACTGGCGGCAGGACGCACCGTCGGCCGGGCCCGATGCTCGGTTGACGGTGGCAGGCCAGCTTGTTGGCGGCCCGTTGCAGCAGCGGGCTGAGCAGGGCTGTAGCGGCTCACGACGGTTCGGGATCGGCGGCGACCGTACGACGGGAGGCTCCCCAGGCGACGAAGCGGTCGAAGAGCGCTTGCGGCTCCGGACCGTCGTGCGGGTTGACGTGGTAGAGGTCGCGCATCGCCTCGTACATCAGGCCGGCGAGGTAGATGGTCAAACCGACCGCGTTGGCGTCGTACTCCAGCCGGAGCAGTAACCGTGCCTCGCCACAGGGCCAGGGCTGCCCGTCTGAGCGGCAACACCAGGTCGGCCGCAGCGGGGTATGCGGCGGGCGACGGCCGGCGGCGCGTGGACGCTCGGGGTGGGGACCACGGCCCGGGGTCGGCAGTCTGCTACCGATCATGCCGACGATCTCCCTTCGGAAACTTTGGGTACGTCTGTTGCTGCGATAGCGACAACAGACGTACCCAAAGTGGCTGGATGGGGCCGCCCCGCCCGGGGGAAGAGGGGCGGCCCCGCCTGGACCCGTCCACGCCCTTCCTGGCAGCGCACCGGCCCGGCATGGCTGACAGTTTGGTGACCGCACCGCTACTGTCGGAAGTCATCGAGGCCGGTCGTGGCACCGCTGCGCAACCGGGGTGCCGCCGGAGAATGCCGAGTGGTCCTCGGCCCGTCACTGTGGAGGCTTTGTGGAGGAGTCGACAGCCGATCTGATCCGGGCCCAGCTACGCCGGTTACGCGTCGCCGCCGGGCTCAGTCAGGAGGAGTTCGGCAAACAGGTGCACTACTCAGCATCGATGGTCTCGGCAGTCGAGACCGGCAGCCGGCCGTACGACCGGCCCTTCCTCGCCCGCGCCGACGAGGTGCTGCGTTCCGGCGGGCTGCTGATGGCCCTGCTGCGCATCGCCGAGCGGGAGGCGCAGCCCTCCTGGTTCCTGCCCTGGCTGGACGCCGAACGCCTGGCCCAACAGCTCCGGGTCTTCCAGCCCACGCTGATCCCGGCCCTGCTCCAGACCGAGGGCTACGCCCGCGCGGTGATCCGCTGCGACGACCTGCTCAGCGACGAGGAGGTGGAGAAGCGGGTGGCCGCCCGGCTGGACCGGCAGGCCATCCTCGACCAGCCGGACCCGCCCCAGCTCATCGCGGTCATCGACGAGGCGATCCTGCACCGGCGGGACGAACGCTTCTGGCCGCTGATGGTGCACCAGATCGAGCACCTGATCGCCTGTGCCGAGCGCCCGAACGTCAGCGTGCACGTCATCCCGCTCAGCGTCGGGGTGCACATTGGTCTTTCCGGGCCCTTCTCGCTGGCCCGGGGAGTGGAGGGCGGCTGGGTAGCGATCATGGAGAACCAACTGACGGCCTCGCCGACCGACGGCGAGACGGACCTGGCTACCCTGTCGGCGCGGTGGGAGACGGTACGCAACGAGGCGCTCCCCCGCCAGCAGTCGATCCAACTCCTCAAGAAGGTGGCGAAGTCATGGACCTGAACGGGGCGACCTGGCGCACGGCCACCCGCAGCGGCAACACCGACTGCGTCGAGGTGGCAGACAACCTGCCCGACGTGGTGGCGGTTCGCGACAGCAAGGACCGGCAGGGCCCCGTACTCACCTTCACGCCGCAGAGCTGGCGCCGCTTCGTCGCCCGGATCACTCGACGCTGAGCCACCGGGCGAGAACGGGGAGGCCGAATGGCGCAGGACAAGGCGGGACATTCGACCACGGGGGCGGCAGGCTCCGGTCACGAGCCCATGGCGGCCTCCGCCGCCGAGCCCGACCAGGCCCCGGCGCACCCGCCGCCGCACCCGGCCTACCCGCCGGCCCAACCAGCGCACCCGCCGGCACCCACTCGGGTCATGCCGGCGCAGCGCCCGGTCGCCGGAGATACCACAGCAAGCGGGGACACCACGGCAGGCCAGCACAGCACGGCAGGCGGGGACGCCGGCCGGTTCGGCACCCCCGGGCGTCCGCTGCGGCGCAACAGCTTCCTGGTCGGCTTCACCGGTGCGCTAGGTGTGCTGCTCGCGTACGCCGTCTATCTGGGCCTGCGCAACGCGGCCGGAATCCTGGTCCTGGTGGTGATCGCGCTGTTCCTCGCGGTGGGCCTGCACCCGGCGGTGGTCCGGCTGCGGTCCTGGGGGCTGCCGCGCGCGCTGGCCGTGGCGGTCGTCGTGCTTACCGTCCTGGCGCTGCTCTTCGCCGGCGTGCTGGCCCTGGTACCGCCGATCGTGACGCAGACCGGGCAGTTCATCGAGCAGCTACCCAGCTACCTGGAGGCGCTGCGGCGCAACGAGACCGTCAACGACCTGGTCGTACGTTTCGACCTGATGCGCCGTGCGCAGGAGGCGGCCAGTGCGGACGTGGTCGGCCGGGCGCTGGGTGGCGTGCTCGGCGGTGCCCAGTTGGTGTTCGGCACCGTGTTCCGGGTGCTGACCGTGCTGGTGCTTACCATCTACTTCCTGGTCTACTTCGATCGGATGCGCGACCTCGGCTACGCGCTGGTGCCCCGGTCCCGGCGCGAGCGGGTGCAACTGATCGGTGACGAGATCCTCGCCAAGGTCGGCGCGTACATGGTCGGGGCGCTCACCATCGCGGTGCTGGCCGGCGCGGTCGCCTTCGTCTTCGCGCTGGCGGTCGGCCTGCCGTACCCGTTCGCGCTGGCGGTGGTGGTCGCGGTGACCGACCTCATCCCGCAGATCGGCGCGACACTCGGCGCGGTGATCGTCAGCCTGGTCGGCTTCGCCACCAGCCCCTCCGTCGGCATCGCCTGCGCGGTCTTCTTCGTGGTCTATCAGCAGATCGAGAACTACCTCGTCTACCCCAAGATCATGCGAAGGTCGGTGCAGGTGAACGAGGTAGCTGCGCTGGTCGCCGCGTTGCTCGGGGTCTCCCTGCTGGGCGTGATCGGGGCGCTCATCGCCATCCCGACCGTGGCCGCCGCCCAGCTCATCCTGCGCGAGGTGGTGATCCCCCGGCAGGACGCCCGCTGAGCCGGTTACTCGGCCCGACGCTGTTGCGGGCCCGTCACCGGGACGTCCGCGAAGGCGGCCACCGTGCGGTCGGCGTACGCGCTGGCGTCGCCGGTCTCCATCGGGCCGTCCCAGGTGGTGGGGAGCGGTACCGACGCCGTCGGGTTGACCCGCCGGACCACCTCGTCGAGCACGGTCTCGGCGTCACCGACCCAGAGGTGCTTCGCGCCCGGCACCCCGACCACCTCGGCCTGCGGCACCGCGGCGAACCGCTCGCGGGCCTGCTCCGGGCGCAGGTAGTCGTCGAACTCCGGCACCAGCGCGGTAAGCGGCTTGCCGGACTCCGCCCAGTGGGTCAGGTCGGCCGGCTCGGAGTAGCGCAGCGGCGGGGAGAGCAGGATCGCCCCGGCCACCGCCGGATCGCAGCCGTACTTGAGCACCAGGTCGGTGCCGAACGACCAGCCGAGCAGCCAGATGTTCGGCAGCTCGTGGAACTCGGCGTACTCGATGGCGGCGGCCACGTCGAAGCGCTCGCCGACGGCCGAGTCGAAGGCACCCTCGCTGGTGCCGCGCACGCTGCTGGTGCCGCGCGTGTTGAACCGGAGCACCGCCACGTCGGCCAGGGCGGGCAGCCGCCAGGCCGCCTTGCGGAAGACGTGGCTGTCCATCATTCCGCCGTGGGTGGGCAGCGGATGCAGGCAGACCAGGGTGGCCGCCGGTGTCCGGTCGACCGGTCGGGCCAGCTCGCCCACCAGACGCAGCCCGTCCGCGGTGTGCAGCTCGATGTCCGCGCGGTGGCCGGGCAGGATCGAGGAGGCGCGGATCGTTCTGCTCATCCCTACAGTCTCCCGCCTGCCCAGCCGCGCCGCCCGCCGGGCCGCTGAGGTGTAAGGAAGGGCACTGCCGGGTCAGCCGTGCCGGGGTGCGCCGCGACCACGCTGGATGAGCGGGGCGCGCCGATCGCGGGCCCGCCAGCACCCGCTGTGCCAGTGCCGCCGGTCGGTGAGGTCGCCCCGCTCGTCCGCCGGCCACGCGACCACGTGCGCCACACCGGGACGGATCTCCTGGTCGCACCCGGGACAGCGGTACGTCTTGACCGACGCCCCGCCGCTGATCCCGCGTACCTGCCAGTCGCCGTCCCGCCACTGCTGCACCGCGGCGACGCCGTGCCGGGCCCGCTCGACGTCCAGGCGTTCGGCGTCCGCAGGGCGGGGACGGTTACGACGAGGGCTCACATCGCCCAGCGTACGACCGGGGCGGCGCCGACCCGGCGCGGGCTCCGACGTCCCGCCTACCGCTCAGCGGAAGCCCCGGCCGGTTCTCCGACCGAGGTGGCCGGCGGTGACCAGTTGCTCCAGCAGCGGTGCCGGAGCGAGCCCGGGTTCGCGCAGCTCCTGGTAGAGCCTCCGCTGAAGGTCCAGCGCCACGTCCAGGCCGACCAGGTCGAGCAGGGCGAACGGGCCCGTCGGATAGCCGCAGCCGAGCTTCATCGCATGGTCGATGTCGTCCACGGTCGAGTAGTTGGCCTCCAGCATCCGCACCGCGTCGTTGAGGTAGGGGAACAGCAGCGCGTTGACTATGAAACCCGCCCGGTCCCCGCAGGTCACGCCCGTCTTGCCGAGGGCGGCACAGACCGCCTGAGCGGTGGCGGTGGTCTCCGCCGAGGTGCGGATCGTCTGCACGATCTCCACCAGCGGCGTGGTCGGCGCGGGGTCGAAGAAGTGCAGGCCCAGCACGTCGGCCGGGCGCTTGGTGGCCATCGCCACCTCGATCACCGGCAGCGACGAGGTGGTGGTGGCCAGCACGACGCCGGGCTTGCAGGTCTCGTCCAGGCGGGCGAAGAGCGCCTTCTTGGCGTCCAACTCCTCGACCACCGCCTCGATCACCAGGTCGACGTCGGCCAGCGGCTCCAGCGCCGCCTCCGACCGGACCGGCACGACCTCGTAGCCGGCGTCGGTGAAGGCCTCGACGAGGCCGGCGGCCCGCACGCCGGAGCCGAGCACGCCCACCTTCGCGATCCGGCGCGCCTCGGCCGCCGCCGGGCCCGGCGTCTGCTCATCCGGTACGACCCGGGACGAACCGGGTCGCTCGTAGGTGTAGAAGCCCCGGCCGGACTTGCGACCGAGCAGCCCGGCGGTGACCATCTGCCGGAGCAGGGGCACCGGGGCGTGCCGACGGTCGCGCCCGCCGCGCCGGTACATCGTCTCCAGGATCTCGTACGCGGTGTCCAGGCCGATCAGGTCGAGCAGGGCGAGCGGCCCCATCGGCAGCCCGGCACCGAGCTTCATCGCCGCGTCGATGTCCTCGCGGCTGGCGTACCGGGCCTCGACCATGCCGATGGCGTGGTTGAGGTAGCCGAACAGCAGCGCGTTGGCGATGAACCCGGCTCGGTCCCCGATTGTCACGTCGACCTTGCCGAGGCGCCCGCAGAGCGCCTCCACGTCGGCGACCACGTCGGCCGAGGTGACCACCGTACGCACGACCTCGACCAGCTTCATCACCGGTGCCGGGTTGAAGAAGTGCAGCCCGACGACCTTTTCGGGACGGGCGGTGGCCACGGAGATCTCGGTGACGCTAAGCGACGAGGTGTTGGTGGCGAGGATGGCCTCCGGCTGGCAGATCCGGTCCAGCTCGGCGAAGAGCCGCTGCTTGATGTCGAGGCGCTCGGGCACCGCCTCGATCACCAGGTCCACCGAGCGCAGCGCGTCCAGCCCGACGGCGAAGGTGACCCGGCCCAGCAGGGCGTCCCGGTCGGCCTC
The DNA here is from genome assembly GCF_059553435.1 of Micromonospora sp. PRAS1. Classification (NCBI taxonomy): domain Bacteria; kingdom Bacillati; phylum Actinomycetota; class Actinomycetes; order Micromonosporales; family Micromonosporaceae; genus Micromonospora; species Micromonospora sp. PRAS1. The sequence goes on along the minus strand of NZ_JCANNB010000005.1, from coordinate 193,754 downwards.
GGTGAGCTTGCCCCGGGCCACCGCCCGGTCCGTGGAGCCGGTCAGGTTGGCCCGCCCGCGCTCCAGGGCCGCCTCGGAGATCTCCACCGCGACCACGTCGATGCCGTTGCGGGCGAAGACCTCTACGATCCCGGCACCCATGGTGCCCAACCCCACCACACCCACGCTGGTGAACTCACGCGCCACGCCCCGGCCTCCCCTGTCCGCTCGGCACCGGCCGGAATTGAACGGCCGCTAAGGTCATGGGCGCGAGTCTGCCACGTGGCACCGGCCTGTCGAGGCGCGGTGGGCCATGTCACCGGCTAGGAGGTGCCGACCGAAGCCGGTACGCGACCCCCGGCAGCGTCGACGCCCGGCGCGCCGACCTCCGGCCCGGACGTCGCGTCGGCCGAGGTCATGGGGAGCATCAGGGTCTGCCGTCGGCCCGTCAGGGCCGCACCGAAACTCAGCCCCACCGGATCGGTCCGCGCCACCCCCGGGTCGTGGAACCGCAGCTCGGTGCGGCCGAGCCGGATCACGTCGCCGTCGGCGAGCCAGGTCAGGCCGCTGCTCCGGTCGCCGTTCACCCAGGTGCCGTTCGTGGAACCCAGGTCCTCCAGCGACACCCCTTCGTCGGTCAGCCGGATCTCGACGTGCCGCCGACTCAGGTGCGGGTCGGGCATGACGATGTCGACCCGCGGATCCCGGCCGATCACCTGCGGCTGCCGCCCCAACCGGAACCCGGCCCCGCGCATCGGACCGCTCGCCACGGTCAGCAGCGGCGACAACTGCGAATTCTCCTCCATGGACAGTCAGCTCCCCCAACACCGTACGGTCACCCTGCGTCAGGGTGTCATCACGAGATGGCCGCCTGCACCGCCACCCGGCCACCCATGAGTGACCAGGCGGACACTTTCCGTTCGGCCCTTGTGGTGATCGGGCTCGACAGCACCGGGCCGGCCGGCGCGCCAGCTCCCCTACCGGCCGGTAGCAACCGGGTCTAGACTTCCGCCATGAAGGCTGTTCAGCTTGCCGGCAGCGTGGTGATCGAGGGCGACCACCTGGTCTCGACCAGCCCGGCGACGGGCGGCGAGGCGGGACGCGTCCCGGTCGCGGGCACGGCCGAGGTCGTCCGCGCCGTCGAGCAGGCGCGCGCCGCGAGCCAGTGGTGGGCGGGGCTCGGCTTCACCGGCCGGCGCGACCGACTCCTGCGCTGGCGACGCCTGCTCGCCCAACGGATGGAGCAACTCGCGGAGCTGGTGCACGCCGAGGGCGGCAAGCCGATTCCCGACGCGCTTGTCGAGATCGTCACCTCCGTGGAGCACGTCGACTGGGCGGCACGCAACGCGCGTCGGGTGCTCGGTCCCCGCCAGGTCCGTTCCCGGCTGGTCCTGGCCGAGTTCTCGGCTCACCTGGAGTACCAGCCGTACGGGGTGGTCGGCGTCATCGGCCCATGGAACTACCCCGTCTTCACCCCCATCGGCTCCGCCGCGTACGCGCTGGCCGCCGGCAACACGGTGGTCTTCAAGCCCAGCGAGTACACCCCGGTCGTCGGGCAGTGGCTTGTCGACACCTTCGCCGAGGTGGTGCCCGAGCAACCGGTGTTCACCGCGGTGCACGGGCTCGGCGACGTCGGCGCGGCGCTGTGCCGGGCCGGTGTCGACAAGCTCGCCTTCACCGGTTCGACGGCGACCGCGAAGAAGGTGATGGCGACCTGTGCCGAGACGCTGACCCCGGTGCTCGTGGAGGCCGGCGGCAAGGACGCGATGATCGTGGACACCGACGCCGACCTGGACGCCGCCGCCGAGGCGTGCGTCTGGGGCGCGATGACCAACGCCGGCCAGACCTGCATCGGCATCGAGCGGGTCTACGCCGTCGAGCCGGTCTTCGACGCCTTCGTCGAGAAGGTCGTCGAACGCGCCGGGCGGCTCACCGTCGGTGCCCAGGACGCGGACATCGGCCCGATCACCATGCCCAGCCAACTCGACGTGATCCGCCGGCACATCTCCGACGCACTGGCCCGGGGTGGTCGGGCGGCACTCGGCGGGCCGGAGGCGGTGCAACCGCCGTACGCGCACCCCACGGTGCTGGTGGACGTGCCCGAGGACTCCGCAGCCGTCCGCGAGGAGACCTTCGGCCCCACCCTTACCGTCAACCGGGTCCGCGACGCGGACGAGGCGATCGCCCGCGCCAACGCCCTGCCGTACGGCCTGGGTGGCTCGGTCTTCGGCCGGCGTCGCGCGACGGCAATCGCGCGGCGACTGCGCTCCGGGATGGCCTCGGTCAACTCGACCCTCACCTTCGCCGGGATGTCCACCCTCCCGTTCGGCGGCGTCGGCGAGTCGGGTTTCGGCCGCATCCACGGCGAGGACGGGCTGCGCGAGTTCGCCCGCGCCAAGGCGGTCACCCGCCGTCGGGCCCGGTCGCTGCTCCCCTCGACCACCTTCGAGCGGACCCCGGCCGACGTCGCCCGCCTGGTCAAGGTGATCAAGACGCTGTACGGCAGGTGACCCGCACCGGCTCGGGCCGGGCACCTCGGCCGGCGGAGGCTAGAAGAGGGTGAGTTCGTCGCGCTCGATGCCGCGTAGCCGGTTGTAGTCCAGCACCGCGCAGCGGATGCCTCGGTCCGTGGCGAGCACCCGGGCCTGCGGTTTGATCTCCTGCGCGGCGAAGATCCCGGTCACCGGGGCGAGCAGCGGGTCGCGGTTGAGCAGTTCGAGGTAGCGGGTGAGCTGCTCCACGCCGTCGATCTCACCGCGCCGCTTCACCTCGACCGCGACGGTGCCCTGGTTGGCGTCCCGGCAGAGCAGGTCGACCGGGCCGATGGCGGTCATGTATTCGCGCCGGATGAGGGTGAAGCCCTCGCCGAGGGTCTCCGGGTTGGCCGCCAGCAGTTCCTGGAGGTGCGCCTCCACCCCGTCCTTGCGCAGCCCGGGGTCGACACCGAGGTCGTACGAGGTGTCCTGGAAGATCTCCTCCAGGGTGATCCGCAGTTCCTCGCCGGCCTTGTTGACCACCCGCCAGACGCCGGGTGCCTCCTCCAGCCGGCACGGCGGGCTCATCCAGTTCAACGGCTTGTACGCCCGGTCGTCGGCGTGGATGGAGACCGACCCGTCCGCCTTGACCATCAACAGCCGGGTGGCCGGCGGCAGGTGGGCCGAGAGCCGTCCGACATAGTCCACCGAGCACTTCGCAATCACCAACCGCACCCGACGAGGGTAGCGGAGCCGGCAGGAATCGCCACCGAGCACCGCTGGCGTGCCGGTGCGATGCTGTGATGGTGCTCGAATTGCTCACCGGTACCGGCCTCGCCGCCTCGGCGGGGCTGAACGCGTACATCCCCCTGCTGGTGACGGGTCTGCTGGCCCGCTACACCAGCATGATCGACCTTCCCGGCGGCTGGCAGTGGCTCGGCAACGAGTGGGTGCTGGGCATCCTCGCCGTGCTGCTCGCCGTCGAGGTCGTCGCGGACAAGGTGCCCGTGGTCGACCACATCAACGACGTGGTGCAGACGGTGGTCCGGCCGACCGCCGGCGGCCTGGCGTTCGGCGCGGGGTCGGCCGCCGACACGGTGACGGTGACCGACCCGGACAGCTTCTTCGGCAGCACCGGCCAGTGGCTGCCGGTGCTGGTCGGAGTGCTCATCGCGCTCGGCGTACACCTGCTCAAGTCCGCCGCCCGACCGGTGATCAACGCGACCACGGCCGGGATCGGTGCCCCGGTGGCGAGCACCGCCGAGGACGCCACAAGCGTGCTGATGTCGCTCGTCGCGATCATTCTGCCGGTGCTGGTGCTGGCGTTCCTGGTCGGCTTCGTCCTCTTCCTACCCTGGTTTCTCCGCCGTCGGGCGGATCGCCGCCGGGAGCGTCAGGCCGCCCGGGAGGCCGGCTTCCGGGTCTGACCGACGGTACGCGCGGGCCGGCTCCACCGCGCTGGTCGCGGTAACCAGCCGCTCGGCGGTCGCCACCCGCCGAGCGGAGTTGAGAAGATCTCGCGGTGCCCGGAAGAATCTCCCGCGTTCCGCTCATCGCGACCGCCGCCGCCGTGCTCAGTGCGGTGGCCCTGCTTGTCGTCGTGAATCCGCTCCGGCAGCCCGAAGGTGTCGGCACCTTCGTAGAGCCACCCACCGGGGACCGGACGGCGGTCGCCGACCAGGGGCCGGCGGGGTCCGAAGCGACGGGCACCCCGACGGCGGCCGGATCCGGGCCGACCGAGACGGCCAACCCGCAGACCGCCACCCTGCCCGGGGCGACCCCGCCGGGAACACTGCCGCCGGTGGTCGACCACGGTCCGCGTACCGGCAACAAGGTGGCGCTCACCTTCGACGCGGACATGACCGACGCCATGCGGTACCAACTGCGCAGCGGCGCCGTCCGGTCGTACGCGAACCTGAAGATCATCGACCGGTTGGAGCAGGACCAGGTGCCGGCCACCTTCTTCCTGACCGGCAAGTGGGTCGAGCAGTACCCGGAGGTGACCCGGCGGCTCGCCGCCAATCCCCGCTTCGAGTTGGCCAACCACACCTACGGGCACCTGGCCTTCACGGCGGACTGCTACGGCCTGCCCCGGATCGAGCGGCGGAAGATGACCGCCGACGTGGCCGGCACCTTCGACATCGTGGCCGAGTACGGCGGCCGGCAGACCCGCTACTTCCGCTTCCCGGGGCTCTGCCACGACAAGACAGCGCTCACCGAACTGGCCCCGCTCGGCCTCACGGTCGTCGACGGAGACGTGGTGAGCGGTGATCCCTTCGCGACCGCCTGGCGGCCGATCGTGCGGGCCGTCCTGGACGGGGTACGGCCCGGCTCGGTGATCGTGCTGCACGTGACGGAGGCCAACGCGCCGATGACCGACGAGGCGCTGCCCCACATCCTGGCCGGACTCGCCGAACGCGGCCTCGAGCCGGCTCCGCTCTCCGAGGTCCTCGGCGCCCCGGCCGGGTAGGTCCCAGCCGGACGAATCCCAGCACGCAGACTCCTCCAAATGCCTAAAATCGGGCAATAACCTAGAGGAGGTCGCGATGACCGCAGCGATGGAGATGCCCCGGGTCCAGGAATGTGTGGTGGCCGCCTGCGCGTACAACCACACCGGCGACTGCCACGCCTTCGCCATCACGATCGGCAGCATGGACCACGCCCACTGCCACACCTTCATCGAGATGCCGTCGGTCCGGGCCGGCGCCGACGGGCAGGTCGCCCAGGTGGGCGCATGCCAGCGCGCCGACTGCCGCCACAACGAGCAGTTGGAGTGCCGCGCCCCCGCCATCCGGGTCGGCCCGGACGCGGACCTGGCGGACTGCATGACGTACACCAGCCGCTAGCGGGTGCTCTTCCTTACACCCCCTCGGCCGGCGGGTACCGGCAGGCCGCACACTTGACGGCATGAGTGACGAGGTCGCGATCCGGGTCCGCGGGTTGCGCAAGGCGTACGGCGGAAACGTCGCGGTGGCTGGGCTGGACCTGGACGTCCACCGAGGCGAGGTGTTCGCCCTGCTCGGGCCGAACGGCGCGGGCAAGACCACCACCGTGGAGATCCTGGAGGGCTACCGCCGGCGCGACGCCGGCGAGGTGCAGGTCCTGGGCACCGACCCGGAGCTGGTCTTCGGGTCGCGACCGCGCGGCCCGCACGCGCGCGCCACGGGGCGACCGGCCGCCGACTGGCGGAGCCGGGTCGGCATCGTGCTACAGGGCACCGGCGAGTTCGACGAGCTGACCGTCGCCGAGGTGGTCGGCCACTTCGCCGGCTTCTACCCGGGCGGGGACGATCCGGACAAGGTGATCGAGCGGGTCGGCCTGGCCGGCAAGGCCCGCGCCCGTACGCACAGCCTCTCCGGCGGGCAGAAGCGGCGGCTGGACGTGGCGCTGGGCATCATCGGCCGCCCCGAGCTGCTCTTCCTCGACGAGCCGACCACCGGCTTCGACCCGGAGGCCCGACGTGAGTTCTGGGAGCTGATCCGGGATCTCTCCGCCGCCGGCACCACAATCGTGCTCACCACGCACTACCTGGACGAGGCCGAGGCGCTCGCCGATCGGGTCGGTGTGATCGCCGGTGGCCAGCTGATCGAGGTGGCCACGCCGGAGCGCCTGGGCCGACGGCAGGAGGCGCTGGCCACGGTCTCCTGGCGTACGCCGGAGGGTCGGGTAGAGAGCGCGGAGAGCGCGACGCCGACGGCGCTGGTGACCGAGTTGGCCGCGCGTTTCGGCGGCGAGGTGCCCGGCCTGACCGTCACCCGGCCCACCCTGGAAGACATCTACCTGCGCATGATCGGACACCGATGACCACCACGACGAAGCCGGCGACCCCGGTCACCGCCCCCGCGCCCCGCCGGCTCGGGCCGACCAGCCTGGCGCTGCGACAGGGGCGGCTGGAGCTTCGGCAGTTCCTGCGCAGCCGGGAGTCCGTGGTGTTCACCCTGGGCTTCCCGATCATCATGGTGCTGATCTTCGCGTCGATCTTCAACGACGAGATCGCGCCGGGGGTGAGCTACACGCAGTACTTCGTCACCGGCATGATCGCTACCGGTCTGATGACGGTCAGCTTCCAGAACCTCGGCATCTGGATCCCGATCGAGCGGGACCGCGGTGTGCTCAAGCGCTACCGGGGCACGCCGATGCCGAAGTGGGTGTGGTTCGCCGGCAAGGTGATCATGGTGTTGGTGACCGGCGTGGTGATGACCGCCCTACTGCTCGCCGTATCGGTCACCCTGTTCGACCTGGACCTGCCGCGTACCGCGAGCGCCTGGCTGACCTTCGGCTGGGTCAGCGCGCTGGGCGTCACGGCCTGCACCCTCTGCGGCATCGCGATCTCCTCGCTGGCCCGTACCGCCCGCAGCGGCTCGGCGGTGGTCACCCCGGTGGCGCTGGTGCTCCAGTTCATCTCCGGCGTCTTCTTCGTCTTCACCAACCTGCCGACCTGGATGCAGCAGGTGGCGGCCATCTTCCCGCTCAAGTGGATGTGCCAGGGGCTGCGTGCGGTATTCCTGCCGGAGAGCTTCGGCGCCCAGGAACCCGGGGGCTCGTTCGAGCTGACCCGGGTCGCCCTGGTCCTCGCCGCGTGGTGCGTGATCGGCCTGGTGCTCTGCCTCACCACCTTCCGCTGGACCACCAGCCGCGACGGTTGAGGGTGCGACCTCAGTACGAGTAGAAGCCCTGGCCGCTCTTCCGCCCCAGGTCGCCGGCGGTGGCCATGCGCTGGAGCAACTCCGGCGGAAAGAACTTCTCGTCGGCGGTGTCGGTGTAGATGTTGCGGGTGGCGTTGAGCAGCACGTCGACGCCGGTCAGGTCGACGGTGGCGAGCGGGCCCATCGCGTGCCCGAAGCCGAGCTTGCAGGCGGTGTCCAGGTCCTCGGCGGAGATCACGCCCGCCTCGACCAGCTTGACCGCCTCCATCGCCAGGGCGCAGATCAGCCGGGTGGTGACGAAGCCGGCGATGTCCCGGTTGACCACCACGACCGTCTTGCCGATCTCCTCGGCGAACGACTTCGCCGTGGCCAGGGTGGCGTCGCTGGTCTTGTAGCCGCGGACCAGCTCGCAGAGCTTCATCATCGGCACCGGCGAGAAGAAGTGGGTGCCGACGACCGCCTCGGGACGGTCAGTGGCCGCCGCGATCTGGGTCACCGGAATGGCCGAGGTGTTGGTGGCCAGGACCGCGTCCGCCTTGCAGATCTTGTCCAGCGCGCGGAACACCTCGTGCTTGATCTCCAGCCGCTCGAAGACCGCCTCCACCACGATGTCCGCGTCGGCCGCCGCCTCCAGCTCGGTCGTCGGGGTGATCCGGCCGAGTGCCGCCTCGACGTCGTCCGGGGAGATCTTCCCCTTCTCGGCGAACTTCCCAAGCGACTTCCGGATGCCGTCCACGCCGCGCCGCGTCGCGGCGTCGTCCAGGTCCCGCAGGGTCACCTGCCAGCCTGCCTGCGCCGCCACCTGGGCGATGCCCGAGCCCATCAGCCCGGCACCGACGACCGCGAGTCGACCCGCCATTTGTCTCTCCCTCGCTGCTGACCGAGTGTCCACCTGCACCCTAGCCGGCAAGCCTGAACGGAGGCTAAGGCGGCACCGTCGGCGTTGTACGGGCTGCGGCGGCAAGGGTCGGTGCGGTGCGGACTGCGGCGGCAAGGGTCGGCGCGGTGCGGGATGTGTGACGGGCTACGGCGGCTCAGATGGTCAGGTCGGGTTCCTCGGGCGCGGTGGCCCGCTCGACCTCGATGCCGAGCGCCCGCAGGTCGGCCACGAAGTCGGGATAGCCCCGGTCGACGTGATGGACGTGGGAGACCTCGGTCATCCCGTCGGCGCAGAGCCCGGCGATGATCAGCCCGGCGCCGGCCCGGATGTCGGTGGCCCGTACCGGCGCGCCGGAGAGCCGGTCCCGGCCGCGTACCACCGCATGGTGCCCGTCGGTCTTGATGTCCGCGCCCAGCCGCATCATCTCGTTGGCGAACATGAAGCGGCCGTCGAAGATGTTCTCGGTGATCAGCGAGGCGCCGTCACTGAGCGCGGCGAGCCCGATCGCCATCGGCAGCAGGTCGGTGGCGAAGCCCGGATAGGGCAGCGTCACCACGTCGACCGCGGTGGGCCGGTCGTCCATGCGTACCCGGAAGGCGTCCGCCCGGGTCTCCACCAGCCCACCGGCCGCGACCACCTTGTCCAGCGCGACCTCCAGGAACGCCGGGTCCACGCCGGTCACCGTGACGTCGCCGCGGGTCATCGCCGCGCCGAAGGCCCAGGTCCCGGCGACGATCCGGTCGCCCACCGTCGCGTGCCGGACCGGTTGCAGCCGGGGTACGCCGACGACGGTGATGGTGGAGGTCCCCTCCCCCTCGATCAGCGCGCCCATCCGGATGAGCATGGTGCAGATGTCCACGATCTCCGGCTCTCGGGCGGCGTTGTCGATCACGGTGGTGCCGTCGGCCAGCACCGCCGCCATGAGCAGGTTCTCGGTCGCCCCGACGCTTGGAAAATCCAGGGTGATCTCGGCACCGTGCAGGCCGTCGGGCGCGGAGGCGATCACGAAGCCGTGCTCGCCGGAGATCTCGGCACCCATCCGGGTCAGCCCGGAGACGTGCATGTCCAACCCGCGCGAGCCGATCGCGTCGCCGCCCGGGTGGGCCACCCGCACGTAGCCGCGCCGGGCCAGCAGCGGGCCGAGCACGCAGATGGACGCGCGCAGCCTGCGGACCAGGTCGTAGTCGGCCTCGACGCCCGGCCGCTCGGGCACGTCGATGGTTACCGACCGGGACCGGGCCACCCCGCCGCCCGCCACCATCGGATCGACCGGCTCGTCCGCGTCGAACCGTACGTCGCAGCCCAGTCGGCGCAGCACCTCGCCCATGATGGCGATGTCGGTGATCCGTGGCACGTTGGTGATCATGCTCCGGCCGGGGGCGAGCAGCGCGGCGGCCATCAGCTTCAGCGCGGAGTTCTTCGCACCCACCACGTGTACGGTGCCGGCGAGGCGGGCCGCGCCGGAGACCCGGATGACGTCGACGTCGGCGATCCCCGGATCACCCGCGTCACCCGGTCCCACCCCGGCGGAGCGGCCCGGGCCCACCTCCGGTCGCGCCGGGATGGTCAGGTCCGGTATCCGTAGGCTGTGCGTCATGGCCGTCCACCTCACGCGCATCTACACCAAGGCCGGCGATGCCGGCATGACCAGGCTGAGCAACAACGAGCAGGTGCCGAAGACCGATCCCCGGATCGCCGCGTACGCGGACGTCGATGAGTGCAACGCGGCGCTCGGCATGGCACTCGCCCTGGGCCAACTCGACGACGAACTCCGCGCGGTGCTCGGGCAGGTCCAGAACGACCTGTTCGACGTCGGGGCAGACCTGTCCACCCCGGTCGAGCCCGAACCGAAGTACCCGCCGCTGCGGGTCACGGAGGGATACGTCGAGCGCCTCGAGGGCTGGTGCGACGAGTACAACGGGCGCCTGAGCAAGCTCAACTCCTTCATCCTGCCCGGCGGCACCCCGGGCGCGGCACTGCTGCACGCGGCGCGGACGATCGCCCGGCGTGCCGAGCGGTCGGCCTGGACCCTCCTCGCACACGACCCCGACCGGACCAGCACCCTTCCGGCAAAGTATCTCAACCGGCTCTCGGATCTGCTCTTTATCCTGTCAAGAACGGCAAATCCGGACGGAGACGTGCTATGGGTGCCGGGCGGAGGCCGGTGACGGTCGGTGGCCTGCACCACGTGGAGCTCTGGGTACCCGACCTGGGCGCCGCAATGCACAGTTGGGGCTGGCTGCTCGGTGAACTGAGCTGGACGCCCTTCCAGGAGTGGCCGGCCGGCCGATCCTGGCGACTCGGCCCGACCTACCTGGTACTTGAGGAATCCCCCGCGCTCTCCGGTCGACGCCACGACCGGCTCGCGCCCGGCCTGAACCACCTGGCCTTTCACGCCGGTCCGCCCGCCGCGGTGGACCGGCTGGTCGAGCAGGCCCCGGCGTACGGCTGGAAGCTGCTCTTTCCCGACCGCCACCCGTACGCCGGCGGCACAGACACCTACGCCGCGTACCTGACCGACGGGCAGGGTTACGAGGTGGAGTTGGTCGGCTCCGCCTGACCGGCCGAGGTCACCGGTCGCGCCGGAGGCGGCGCAGACGCCGCTGGCCGGCACCCTTGTCGGGTGCCGGCCAGCGTGTGTTCGTTGGCTGGTGGTCAGCTGTTCCAGTGCTGGGTGACCAGGTCGGCGGCCTGCTGCTCCCACTGGGCGTACAGGAACGGGTGCGCCGACACCTGCACCGTCTGGGCGGCCTCGGTCAGCGGCATGTCCTGCCAACCCTTGACCTGCTTCAGACCCTTCAGGAACGCCGTGGTCGAGTACTCCGGGTCGGTGATCTGCTCCACCGTGCCCCAACCACTGGACGGACGCTGCTGGAACAGGCCCTGCGAGTCGTGGTCGTTGCGGTCACCCAGGTGACCCAGGTTCTCCAGCTTCGACTCCTGCAACGCCGTCGCGATCGACACCACCGCGGCACGCTCGTCCATACCGGCCTTCTTCGTCGCCGCGATGATCGCCTTCACATTTGCGGTCTGCTCGCCGTCCAGCTCGATGCGGGACTGCTCACCCTGCACACCGTGCGGGATCAACTTGCCCGTGTCCGGCTTGTCGGCCTGCACCGCCGCCACCGGCTCACCGGCGGCCAGCGCGCCACCGTCGACGTGCGCGGCGACCGGGCCGGCGACCATGCCACCGGCGAAGGCCAGACCAGCGATACCCAGCATGCTCTTACGGAAGATCGTGTTCATGACGAAAGCTCCATTCGGGGGTCGGCGCACACGAACCCGACAAAGGGGGGTCGGATCGCACACGCAAGCACCGTCCGGCGCTCAAAAACAAAGGGGGAAAGATCAGAGATCCAGCACGCGGGGCCAGGTAGGCCACCTTCGCAGCGCCGGGACCATGTGTAACCACCACCGGCCCGCCAACATTCCGGGCCCCGCAAACTCCGCACATCCCGGGGCCTGCTGCGGTCGGTCACCCGGTTACAACGCCCCGACCCCACCACCGATTCCGCCCCCAGGATGCCGCCGGTCACAGCGGGATGCGGCAGGCCGGCAGGGCATCCGACATACCACGCGAAGACCCCGGTCGAGCGAACCGGACACCTGGCACATCCGGGCAGACCTCACGCCCGACGGCGCAGAATCAGGCTGCCGGCCAGTCCTGGGAGGCCAGACGCGGCGAGACCGCCCCCGGAGGGGCGGCCTCGAGCCAGGAGAGGAATCCGGTGACGGTGGACCGCGCCATGGCGATCTCGACCGGAGCGTGTCGACTGGTACAGCGGAGGATGATCCAGTCAGCCGGCATGGACATCCGTTCCTGCCCCTCGGGCAGTCGCCGTCGCTCCACGGTGAGCGTCTCGCGGGACAGCACCCGCCGGGGGCGTACCGCGAAACTGAACATCCGATACCAGCGGAGTTCGTCGCCGACGAACCGGCCGAAACCGGGCGACCAGCCACGACCGTCGAGAACGGTGGTGGTCCGGACGCTGAGCCGGATGATGCCGCCGCTACGAGTGACCAGGGCCCGCCGGATGAAGAGGAACAGGAGCGCGCCGAGGATCACGGCGAAGCCGATTCCGATCCCTTCGACGATCTCCATCGGCGGCTGCGCTCAGTTACCCGCGGCGGAGGTCGGGGTCGCGCTCTCGGCGAGTACGGTGACGCCCCGGTCGCTTACCGACAGGAACCCGCCGGCCACCTCGTAGGCGATCTGCTCGCCACCGGGGAGCTTGATGCGTACCTGACCGGGCTCGGCGAGTTGACCGAGCATGGGCGCGTGACCCGGCAGCACGCCCAGCTCACCCTCGGTCGTCCGGGCCGTGACCAACTCGGCCTTGCCGGACCAGACCTTCTCCTCGACGGCCACGAGCTGGACGTTAAGCGGCTCTGCCACGCTGTCTCCTTGCTGAGCGGCGGATTGGGGAAATTCTAGTCGCGCCCCGGACCTGTTCATCATGCGGGTGCCGAGACCTGCGCCACGATCAGCCCTTGTTCACCAGCTTGGGATGTTCCAGGAGGAACTGATCCAGCAGATTCCGCTCCAGGGCGACGAAGAAGTCGTCCACCTCGGGCTCGAACCGCTCACCGCGGTACTTCCCGTTCTCGAAGACCCCACCGCCCGGCAGCTTGATCATCTGGATGTTGCCGGGACGGATGTCCTTGAGCGCGAGGCCGAAGTCGACAACGCTGTGGCCCCGACCGCTGAAGATCAGCGACTCGCCGGCCGCCCGGAGCACCCGGTCCAGCTTCACCGGGTTGGTCACCACGTCGGCGCTGAACGCCTGACCGGCCATCGCCTTGACGAACTGCTGCTGGTGCCGCTGCCGGCCGTAGTCACCGTCGGGCACACCGTTCTCCGGGTACCGCTGGCGTACGTAGTCCAGCGCCTGCCAGCCGCTCAGATGCTGCTTGCCCTTTGGGTAGACCGCCTGCGGACCGATGTAGCCCGAACCGTTGGGGTTGCCCTTGCGATGCTTGCCGTCCGGCTCGCGGTGCTCGGAGCGGACCTCCCGCTCGATGTTCATGGTGACGCCACCCATGGCGTCGACGATCTTCCGGAAACCGGAGAAGTTGATGATCGCGCCGGCGTCGAAGCGCTCGATCCCGGTGACGTTCTGTGCGGTGAGGGCGAGAAGTTCGAAGCCGCGCGCCGGGTCCGGCTTCCCGTCGGCCACCCGGCTGCCGAACGACATCGCGTCGTTCAGCTTGCTGGTGGTGCCGTTGAAGTCCGCCTTCTGGAACGGCGGGATCTCGACGTAGAGGTCGCGCGGCAGCGAGAAGAGGTACGCCCGGTCCAACTCTTCGGGCACATGCAGCACCATGATCGCGTCGGCCAGGGGCGGGGTGTCGTCGTCCCGCGGGTCGATGCCGACCAGCAGGATGTTGAGCGGGCCCTTGATGTCGCTCTTGCGCTCGCTGGCGCCGGCCGCCTGGTCACCGAAGAGGTCCGCCTTGCCGACCGCGCCCTCGTAGCGGGCCATCAGCGCCTCGGCACCCACAAGCGACGTGCCGCTGAGCACCATCAGGACGACACCGAAGATGGTGCAGAGCTGCGCCCAGCGGGGCACGCCCCGCCAAACCGACGGTTTACCGCCACGCCTGCCGCGCCTGCCACCCCTGCCGGCCTTGCCCACGAGCATCTCCGTTCGTCGCGCCCCCCTGGGGGATACGGGCGCGCGTAGCCGATTGGTTGAACTTCTCGCCGCCCACTTGCAAAGAGCGTGGCTAGACGTTATCTCGCCATCGACCAGATCGCCGACCACCGAAACGCCACCGACGGCCCCGGCGGTCGGGCGCAACGAACAAGGAAGGCCGCCCCGGCGTAAACCGGGACGGCCTTCCTGCGCTCGTGTCGAGGGAGCCGAACGTCAGCCCTTCATCAGCTCGGCGGCCTTCTTCTCCAGGTCGTCGAGCCCACCGCACATGAAGAACGCCTGCTCGGGGAAGTGGTCGTACTCGCCCTCGCTGATCTTCCGGAACGCCTCGATGGTCTCCTTGATCGGGACCGTCGAGCCCGGCACGCCGGTGAACTGCTCCGCCGCGTAGGTGTTCTGCGACAGGAAGCGCTCGATCCGCCGGGCCCGCTGGACCGTGATCTTGTCTTCCTCGGAGAGTTCCTCGATGCCGAGGATGGCGATGATGTCCTGCAGGTCCTTGTAGCGCTGGAGGATCCGCTTCACCTCGCTGGCCACCTGGAAGTGCTCCTGGCCGACGAACTCGGGGGCCAGGATCCGCGACGAGGACGCCAGCGGGTCCACCGCCGGGTAGATGCCCTTGTCGGAGATGGAACGCTCCAGGTTGGTGGTCGCGTCCAGGTGGGCGAAGGTGGTCGCCGGGGCGGGGTCGGTGTAGTCGTCCGCCGGCACGTAGATCGCCTGCATCGAGGTGATGGCCTGGCCCCGGACCGAGGTGATCCGCTCCTGGAGCTCGCCCATCTCGTCGGCCAGCGTCGGCTGGTAACCCACCGCGCTCGGCATCCGGCCGAGCAGGGTGGAGACCTCGGAACCGGCCTGGGTGAAGCGGAAGATGTTGTCGATGAAGAGCAGCACCTCCTGCTTCTTCACGTCCCGGAAGTACTCCGCCATGGTCAGCGCGGAGAGGGCGACCCGCAGCCGGGTGCCCGGCGGCTCGTCCATCTGGCCGTAGACCAGCGCCGTCTTGTCGATGACGCCGGAGTCGGTCATCTCGTGGATCAGGTCGTTGCCCTCGCGGGTGCGCTCACCCACGCCGGCGAAGACCGAGGTACCACCGAAGTTCCGGGCCACCCGGGTGATCATCTCCTGGATGAGCACCGTCTTGCCCACGCCGGCACCGCCGAACAGGCCGATCTTGCCGCCCTTGACGTACGGGGCGAGCAGGTCGATGACCTTGATGCCGGTCTCCAGCATCTCGGTCTTCGGCTCCAGGTCCGCGAAGGCCGGGGCCTTGCGGTGGATGCCCCAGTGGTCGTCGGCCTGGATGGTCTCGCCCTCGCCGAGGTTGAGGCACTCGCCGATCGCGTTGAAGACGTGGCCCTTCACCGCGTCGCCGACCGGCACCCGGATCGGGAAACCGGTGTTGCGCACCTCGGTGCCGCGGACCAGGCCGTCGGTGGGCTGCATCGAGATCGCGCGGACCAGGTTGTCACCCAGGTGCTGGGCGACCTCCAGGGTCAGCGTCTTCTCGCCGCCGGAGAGGGTCACGTTCACGTGCAGGGCGTTGAAGAGGTCCGGCATGGCGTCGCGCGGGAACTCGGCGTCGACGACCGGGCCGATGACCCGGACCACGCGACCCGTGGCCGTCTTGGTCTCAGCTGGTCCACCAGCAACTGCGGATACAGTCATCACACTTCACTTCCCGACGCGGCCAGCGCGTTCGCGCCGCCGACGATCTCACTGATCTCCTGGGTGATCCCGGCCTGGCGGGCCGAGTTCATCTCACGCGTGTACTTGTCGATCATCTCTTCGGCGTTGTCGGTGGCGCTCTTCATCGCCCGCCGACGGGCCGCCGACTCGCTCGCCGCCGACTCCAGCAACGCCGCGTAGATCCGCGTGTTGATGTACTTCGGCAGCAGCGCGTCGAGCAGCGCCTCCGGGTCCGGCTCGAAGTCGTAGTCCGGCAGGGCACCGGGAGCCGCCTCTTCGCGGGGCCGCTCCTCGACCTGCAACGGGCCGATGATCCGGGTGACCGGGGTCTGGGTCATCATCGACTTGAACTCGGTGTAGACGATGTGCAGCTCGTCCACCCCGCGCACGCCGTCCGGGCCGGGCCCACCGTCGACGTCGTCCGCGCCGGCGGTGAACGCCTTGATCAGCGTCTCACCCACCTCGCGGGCGTCGGTGAACGCCGGTTGCTCCGAGAAGCCCGTCCAGCTGGCCTCGATCGGCCGGTTGCGGAAGCGGTAGAACGACACCCCCTTGCGCCCGATGACGTAGAGCACCGGCTCCTTGCCGTCGGCCTGAAGGCGGGCGATCAGCGACTCCGCCGTGCGGATGGCGTTGGAGCTGTAACCGCCGGCCAGACCCCGGTCGGCGGTTACCAGCAGCACGCCCGCCCGCCGCACCCGCTCGCGCGGGGTAAGCATCGGGTGGTCGATCCGCGCGTTGGACGCCAGCGCCGTGAGCACGCCGGTGATGGCCCGGGCGTACGGCAGGGACGCCTGCACCCGGGCCTGGGCCTTGGCGATCCGGCTCGTCGCCACGAGCTCCATCGCCTTGGTGATCTTCTTCATCCCCTTCGCCGAGCGAATGCGTTGACGAAGAACACGTACCTGCGCCGCCATGGCCCGGCCCTAACGCTTCTCGGCCGGAGCACCGCCGCTGTAGCGGGTGACCGTCTCGTGCTCGGACTCGCCCTCCAGCGGCTCCGCCGGGGCCTCGTTGATCGAGCGCTCGTTCTCGCGGCCGAGGAAGCCCTGCTTGAACTCGGTGACGGCCGCGTCGAGGGCGGCGATGATCTCGTCGTCCCACTTGTTGTCGGCGATCGCCTGGAGGGTGGCGCTGTGCTTGCGCCGCAGGTGCTCCAGGAGCTGCGTCTCGAAGCGCCGCACGTCGCCGACCGGGACGTCGTCCAGCTTGCCCTCGGTGCCGGCCCAGACCGAGACGACCTCGTCCTGCACCGGGTACGGCGAGTAGTTCGGCTGCTTGAGCAGCTCGACCAGGCGGGCGCCGCGCTCCAGCTGGGCCTGCGAGGCCTTGTCCAGGTCCGAGGCGAGGGCGGCGAACGCCTCCAGCTCGCGGTACTGGGCCAGGTTCAGCCGCAGCGAACCGGCGACCTTGCGCATCGGCTTCACCTGCGCCGCGCCACCGACCCGGGAAACCGAGGTGCCGACGTTGATGGCCGGCCGGACGCCCTGGTTGAACAGGTCGGTCTCCAGGAAGATCTGGCCGTCGGTGATCGAGATGACGTTGGTCGGGATGAAGGCCGAGATGTCGTTGGCCTTCGTCTCGATGATCGGCAGGCCGGTCATCGAGCCGCCGCCCATCTCGTCGGAGAGCTTCGCGCAGCGCTCCAGCAGCCGGGAGTGCAGGTAGAAGACGTCACCCGGGTACGCCTCACGGCCCGGCGGGCGACGCAGCAGCAGCGACACGGCCCGGTACGCCTCGGCCTGCTTGCTCAGGTCGTCGAAGACGATCAGGACGTGCTTGCCGCCGTACATCCAGTGCTGGCCGATGGAGGAGCCGGTGTAGGGGGCGAGGTACTTGAAGCCCGCCGGGTCCGACGCCGGGGAGGCGACGATGGTGGTGTACTGCATCGCGCCCGCCTCCTCCAGCTGCCCCTTGATGGAGGCGATGGTGGAGGCCTTCTGGCCGATGGCGACGTAGATGCAGCGGACCTGCTTCTTCGGGTCGCCGGAGGCCCAGTTCTCCCGCTGGTTGAGGATGGCGTCCAGGGCGACAGTGGTCTTGCCGGTCTTCCGGTCACCGATGATCAGCTGCCGCTGGCCCCGGCCGATCGGCGTCATCGCGTCGATGGCCTTGATGCCGGTCTGCAGCGGCTCGAAGACCGACTGCCGGGCCATCACGTTCGGAGCCTGAAGCTCCAGCTCGCGGTAGCCCTCCTCGGCGATCTCGCCGAGGCCGTCGATCGGCTGGCCGAGCGCGTTGACCACGCGGCCGAGGAAGCCATCACCGACCGGCACCGAGAGCACCCGGCCGGTGCGCTTGACCCGCTGCCCCTCCTCCAGCCCGGAATAGTCGCCGAGAACGACGACACCGATCTCCCGGACGTCGAGGTTCAGCGCCACGCCGAGCGTGCCGTCCTCGAACTCCAGCAGCTCGTTGGTCATGGTCGAGGGCAGGCCCTCGACGTGGGCGATGCCGTCGCCGGTGTCGGCGACGGTGCCGACCTCCTCACGGGAGACGTCGGGCGAGTAGGAGGAGACATAGCGCTCCAGTGCGCCGCGGATCTCCTCCGTCGAGATGGTCAGCTCGGCCATCCTCTGCTTCCTTAAGTATCAGGGGCCCGGGATACCTAGTACCGACCGGTCCTCGGGTCGACTGTCGTTTCCGGGCGCTTCGCGGGGTGCTGGTCAGCGCTTCGCGAGCGCGTTACGGGTCTCGTTGAGGCGGCGCAGGATCGTCCCGTCGTACAGGTCCGAACCCACCCGGACGCTCGCTCCGCCGAGGATCGTCGGGTCAACCGTAAGCTTCACGGCGACCGCCCGGCCGTAGATGGCCGAGAGCTGGTCACTCAGCCGGCGTTCCTCGTCCTCGCTGAGCGGTGCCGCGACCGTCACGTACGCGACCTGCCGGTCGCGCCGCTCCGCCGCCAGCTCCACCAGCCGGGACAGCGCGGCGGAGAAGGTCCGACCGCCGAAGCCGGCCAGCGCCGCCTCGATCAGCCGTACCGTCGCCGGCCGGGCCTTGCCCGTCAGGAGCATCCCGACCAGCTCGGCCCGCTGCGCCACCGGCGCGTTCGGGTCGGAGAGGGCGTTGGAGAGCTGCGGATCCGCGGCGACCACCTGGCCGAAGCGGAACAGCTCGTCCTCCACCTCGCTCAGTTCACCGGCGCGGTCCGCGCTGGCGAGCAGCGCCTGCACGCCGAGACGCTCGGCGCCGTCGAGCAGCTCCGACGGCGCCGACCAGCGGCCGGCCACCAGCGCACCGAGCAGGTCGAGCGCGTCCGCGCCGACCTTGCCGGAGAGCACCGAGGTCAGCAGCCCGGTCCGGTCCGCACCCTCGCGGGCCGGGTCGGAGAGCGCCCGGCGCAGCCGGACCTCCCGCCGCAGCAGGTCCGCCACGGCGAGCAGTTCGGCACCGGTGGTGGCCACCGCCGACGCCTCGGCGCTGGAGACGTACGCCTCAAGCCGGGTGAGGGCGGCGGCGTAGGACTCCCGGCTGGCGGCCTGCATCAGCGGGCCCCCGCGCTCTCGAGATCGGTGAGGAACCGCTCGACGGTGCCCTTGCGGCGGGCCTCGTCGGCGAGCGACTCGCCCACGATCCGGCTGGCCAGGTCGACCGCGAGACCGCCGACCTCCGCGCGCAGCTCGCGCACGATGGTCTGGCGCTCCACGGCCAGCGACTCCCGGCCGGCAGCGATGATCCGGTCCGACTCCTCCCGGGCCTTCGCCAGGATTTCGGTACGGATCGACTCGGCGTCGGCGCGAGCGTCGTCCCGGATCTGCGCCGCCTCGGTACGCACCTCGGCGAGCTGGGCCCGGTACTGCTCGAGCAGCTGGTTGGCCTCGGCCTGGGCGGCCTCGGCGCGCTTGAGCCCGCCCTCGATCGCATCGACCCGCGCCTGGTACATCGTCTCCATGCGCGGCAGCACGAACTTCATCAGGACGAAGCAGAGCAGGGCGAAGGCGATCGACCCGATGACGAGCTCCTGCCAGATCGGCACGAGCGGGTGGTGGCCTTCCGCGGCGAGAATCATGTCAGACCTCCGGGTCGAGGAGTGTGGCTCGTCAGCCGCCGACGGCGAACGCGAGCACCAGGCCGAAGAGCGCGAGCGCCTCGGCCATGGCGAAGCCCAGGAACAGCCAGGTGCGGTTGTAGCCGGCGGACTCCGGCTGGCGGGCGCTCGCCTGGATGTAGGCGGAGAAGATGATGGCGACACCAATGGCGCCACCGATCGCGGCGAGGCCGTAGCCGATGGTGTTGACGCTGCCCTCGACGGCGGCAAGAACGTCCATTGCTGGTATTCCTCCTAGTAGACGCGTGACTTCTCACGCGTACGGTGTCGTGCCGGAAGCTTGGTCGGGCCGGGCGGCCCGCCGGAGTCTGTGGGTCAGTGCTCGTCAGCGAGCGAGGTGCCGATGTAGTTGGCGGACAGAGTGACGAAGACGTACGCCTGCAACAGTGAGACCAGCACCTCGAAGAAGGTCATCAGGATCGACATCGCGAAGGAGGCGACTGACGCAGCCTGGATGAAGAGGTTGTCCGAGGCGAGCATCACGAAGCCGCCGACCGTGAAGACCAGCAGGATCAGGTGCCCGGCGAACATGTTGGCGAAGAGACGTACCGCCAGCGTGACCGGCCGGACGATGAACGTCTGCAGAAACTCGATCGGGATCAGCAGGAAGTGCATCGGCCAGGGCACGCCCGGCAGGATCAGGCTCTGCTTGAGATATTGGCCCAGACCATGCTTGCGGACGCCGATGTAGAGGTACATCACGTAGGTGATCAGGGCAAGCACGATCGGGAAGGCGATGTGCGAGTTCGGCGATATCTGCAACCCGGGGGTGATGCCGAAGAGGTTGGTCAACAGGATGAAGCAGAACAGGACCGTGAAGTACGGGGCGAATCTGATCCCGTCCTTACCCATCTGCTCCTTGGCGATGTTGTCCCGAACCAGGCCGTAGACCGATTCCGCCATCCACTGGCCCTTGCTCGGCACCAGCTTCGGGTTCCGGTAGGCGACCATGAAAAAGATGATCAGCAGTCCGACGGCCAGCCAGACCATCAGGGTGAACTTCGTGACCCACGGACCGGCGACGTCCGGCGGGTAGAAGTCTTCGACCCTGGGGGGCCAGGGAAGGCCCTCTGCGGCGACAAGCTGTCCGCTCACCGATTCATCCTCCGCACTCGACAGACCCGCGCGTGCCGGCACTCAGGCACTGAGCCTCTTCATGATCAGGTAGATCGCTCCGGCTGCGCCGAGCATCATGCCGACTGCGACCCCGATGCCGGCCGGTAGTCCGAGGAGTTCCCCCGCCAACCAGCCGAGGAATCCCCACACCACGATGCCGGCAAGCAGGTAGCCAAGTACGGCTCCGGCTGCGCCCTTTGACGAGTTGTCGTCCGGGCGATCGCGGTGTGGGTTGTCGGCCATGACGAGGCGAACACTATCAGCCGGGTGTTTCGCGAGTGTGCGGCACCCCCCACACTGCGAGCAGCGTGCGGGCGGCGGGTACGGGCGCGTCAAGCCGTGCGTCAGCCTACTCCTGTCCGGCCGGCCGAACAGGCCGACGAAACACCCGGAAACGCCAGCCGTACGGTCAGTGCTAAGACGAACGGCGCACAGTGGGTAGCGGCGCCCGCGAGGCCCAGGTCAGGTGGGCTCCGGACCAGACAACCACGGCCGCGATGGCGGCCACCCCCAGATCCGGCAATCCGGGCCAGCCGGTGGCCGCGGCGGCAGTCATCACCACGCCCAGGATGACGATCTTCACGCCGTAGGTGGCCAGCCCCACCGGCATGATCAGCTTGGGGTGCACCGCGTCGGCCCAGGCGACCGAGAGGCCGGAGATCAGGTAGCTGACGACCACCAGGGCGATCCCGGCGGCCACGCCGACCGCGCCGGTCGGTCCGCGCAGCCAGGCCGCGGCCGGCACCCCGATCCCGGCGAGCAGGGCGCAGGCGAACAGCGGCAGCCGGAGGTGGGGCAGGCGAGCGCGGATCGCACCCGGTTCCCCGGCGCGGGGCTGCTCGGCGTACGGCCCCCAGACGGTGTCCTTGGCGGTCTCCACAACGCCCGAGTCTATGCGGCCCCAGACTGGAGAACGTGAGATGCCTGGTCACCGGTGCCACGGGGTACATCGGCGGGCGCTTGGCGCCCCGCCTGCTGGCCGAGGGGTACGACGTGCGCTGCCTGGCCCGACGGGCCGGACGGCTGCGCGACGTGCCCTGGGCCGGCGCGGTCGAGATCGCCGAGGGCGACCTCGGCCGGCCGGAGTCGTTGACCGGGGTCTTCGACGGGGTCGACGTGGCGTACTACCTGGTGCACTCGCTCGGTCAGGCCGGCTTCGAGGCCGCCGACCGGCAGGCCGCCGAGAACTTCGCGACGGCGGCCCGCGCGGCCGGCGTACGCCGGATCGTCTACCTGGGTGGGCCGGAGCCGGCGGCCGGCCAGGGCGCCTCCTCGGCGCACCTGCGCTCCCGGGACGAGGTGGCGCGGATCCTGCTCGGTAGCGGGGTGCCGACGGTGGTGCTCCGGGCTGCGGTGGTGATCGGCTCCGGCTCGGCCTCCTTCGAGATGCTGCGCTACCTGACCGAGCGGCTGCCGGTGATGGTGACCCCGCGCTGGGTGCGCAACCGGATCCAGCCGATCGCGGTCCGCGACGTGCTGCGCTACCTGGTCGGCTGCGCGACGCTGCCGCCGGAGGTCAACCGGGCCTTCGCCATCGCCGGCCCGGACGTGCTCACCTTCGCCGAGATGATGCAGCGGTACGCCCGGGTCGCCGGCCTACGCCGCCGGCTGCTGCTACCGGTACGCCCGCTGACGCCCTCGCTCTCGTCCCACTGGGTCGGGCTGGTCACCCCGGTACCCAACGCGCTGGCCCGGCCGCTGGTGGAGAGCCTGGTGCACGAGGCGGTGGCGCACGAGCACGACATCGCCGTCTACCTGCCGGATCCGCCGGAGGGGCTGACCGGCTTCGACCGGGCGGTCGAGCTGGCCCTGGCCACCGTCCGCGACGCCCAGGTGGAGACCCGGTGGTCGACCGCGGCCGGGCCGGACGCACCCGCCGAGCCGCTGCCCAGCGACCCCGCCTGGAGCGGCGGCAGCGCCTACACCGACATCCGGGAACAGCCGGTGGCGGCACCACCGCAGGTGCTGTGGCAGGTGATCGAGGGCGTCGGCGGCGAGCACGGCTGGTACTCGTTCCCACTCGCCTGGTCGGTGCGGGGCTGGCTGGACCGGCTGGTCGGCGGGGTGGGACTGCGTCGCGGCCGGCGCCACCCGCACCAGCTCCGGGTGGGCGAGGCGCTGGACTTCTGGCGGGTGGAGGAGATCGTGCCGGGCGAACTGCTGCGGCTGCGCGCCGAGATGCGGCTACCCGGCCGGGCCTGGCTGGAGATGCAGGTGCGGCAGGACGGCGACGTGGTCCGCTACCGGCAACGCGCCGTCTTCCTCCCGCACGGGCTGGCCGGGCAGGCCTACTGGGCCGCAGTGGCACCGTTCCACGCGCTGGTCTTCGGCGGAATGGCCCGCAACATCGCCGCCAGCGCCGAACGAGCATGCAAGGAAGGGCCCCCTTCTAACGCCTCCGGTATAGGAAGGGCCCCTTCTTAACATCCACCCACTCACTCGCCGGTGCGTTGCCCGGTCGCCTGCCAGGCCGTCCGCTCGCTGGGCGGCACGAAGTCGCGTACCGGCTGGTCCCGAAGCGCGAAGGCGAGGATCTCCCCCACCGACTCGACCATGCCGCTCTGCACCGTCCGCCCGACCGCGTCGCGGGGGTCGTCCGGGTTGGCCGCGATCGCGGCGACCGCCAGCTGCGGGGTGAAGGCCACCACGGTCTCCGTGGCGTACCGCTCGGAGCTGCCGGTCTTGCCACCCACCGGCCGGCCGAGCTGGCTGCGTAGCTGGGTGGCGGTGCCGCCGGCACAGGCGTGGTACATCGACTGGTCACCGACCGGGCAGCGGGCGGCGTCGGTCCCCGCCCGGGCCACGTCGACGTCGAGCACCTGCCGGCAGTCCGGCTGCCCGGCGAGCACCCGACGGCCGGCAGCGTCGGTGATCGAGGTGATCGGCGTGGGTGCGCACCAGGTGCCCTCAGCCGCCAGCGTGGCGTACGCGCCGGCCAGGTCCAGCGGGGTGGTGGCGGCGACGCCCAGGGTGAACGGTCCCCACTCACGCGCGCCGTGCCGGGCCAGCTGCGCGTCCTCTTCGGCCCGCAGCACGATGCCCAGCCGCTCGGCCATCTCCACCACCCGGTCCGCGCCGACCCGCTCCGTGAGCCAGGCGAAGTACGTGTTGACCGAGCGACCGAACGCCGTCCACATGTCCTGTTCGCCGGTGGTCAGCGAGTTCGCGTTCTGCGGGCACCAGTAACCGCCGCAACTCGTCTCGCCGCTGATCCGGAAACCGGTGACGATCCGGCGGGGCGCGTCGAAGACGGTGTTCAGCGGCATCCCGGCCTCCAGGGCGGCCAGCATGGTGAAGAGCTTGAACGTGGAGCCGGCCTGGTACCCGACGATCGAGCCGCCACCGGCCACGAGCTGGTTGACGGTGTTCGGATGGTTCTGCTGGCCGGGCGGATTCGCCGCCACGCTGTAGACCCGGTTGACCGACATGGCCAGGACCCGCCCGGTGCCCGGCTGGACGACGGCGGTCGGCAGGGCGTACGGCTCCTCGGCCGAGTAGATCCGCCGGACCTGTTCGGTGGTGGCCCGCTGCACCGTCGGGTCGAGCGAGGAGACCACGGTGAAGCCGCCTCGGCGCAGGGTGCGCTGCCGCTCGTCGACGCTGCCGCCGAACGCCGACTGGTCGTTCCACCAACGGGTGAACCAGTCGCAGAAGAAGCCCCAGTCGTTGTGCCCCTCGGGCACCGCCGTGCAGTCGTTCGGAGTCTCGCTGGGGCGCAGGTCCAGCGGCTCCGCCTTGACCCGGGCCGCCACGTCGGGCGCCAACTGGCCGGCCTCGACCATCCGGTCCAGTACGTACCCGCGGCGGGCCAGCGCGCTGTCCGCGTCGCCGTTGATCGGGTCGTCGGTGTCCGGGGAACGGACCAGCCCGGCCAGCAGCGCCGCCTGGGCCAGCGTCAACTCCGCCGGTGAGGTGGAGAAGTAGCGCTTGCTGGCGGCCGCGATGCCGTACGCACCCGCGCCGAAGTAGGCGATGTTGAGGTACCGGGTGAGGATCTGGTCCTTGCTCAGCTCCCGTTCCAGCGCCAGCGCGTACCGGATCTCCTGGAGCTTGCGGGCGGTGCTCACCTCGGTGGCCGCGGCCCGCTGCGCCTCGCTCAGTCTGGGGTCGGTGCTCAGCACGTTGCGGACGTACTGCATGGTCAGCGTGGAGGCGCCCTGCCGGGTGGCGCCGTCGCGCCGGTTGGCGGTCAACGCCCGCGCAATGCCGCGCAGGTCCACGCCGTTGTGCTGGTAGAAGCGGGCGTCCTCGGCGGCGATCATCGCCTGCCGCAGCACCGGAGCCACCTCGCCCAGCGGCACGTCCACCCGGTCCTCCTGGTAGAAGGAGGTGATCAGGGTGGTGCCGTCGTTGGCGTACAGGTTCGTCCGCTGGGCGGTCGGCGGCGTCCGCAGGGTGTTCGGCAGCTCCGCGTACGGCGCGGCGAGCGCCGAGAAGCCGATACCGAACACAAGCGCGGCCGGCAGGGCCGCGGCGGCCAGGACCAGCCCCGCCAACGCGCCGGCCAGCAGGACGGTGAACACTTTCGGCAGAAACGCCCGGGTCATCAGCTCTCCCCGCAGGAGCCGGCAGGACCCTCCCAGAATGGCGCTAATCGCCCTTCTAGCCGCCCTTTCCACCAACCTGGAGGAAATTCACACTTTCAGGGCAGGTGGCCCGGGACCGGTCAGGGCAGCAGGACAGCGGCCAGCGGGTGCACGGTTTCCTCGATCTCGTCGGCCACCCGGGTGAAGCACTGGTCACCGCGTCCCCACGGGTCGTCGAGATCGTCGGTGGGCAGCGGGGTGCTGCCCTGCCGGGCCGCGTGCGCGACGTCCACAAGCGCCACGCCACGGGCGTAGACCGCCTCCGGGGTGGCCTCGGCCGGCGGCAGCCCGGTCGCGTCCAGGGCGGCCAGCAGCCGGCCGAACTCACCCAGCACGAAGGTGCGCGAGGCGGCGTCGGGTCGCAGCGCCACCACGTACTCCTGCTGGTCGGCGGTGGCGGTGAGGACCAGGTCGGCCGCGTCGATGTGCTCCGAACGCAGCCGGCGCGCGGCGAACCCGGAGGCGCTGCCGCCCCGGCTGGCCACCTGGCGAGCCGCGGGCGGGTTCATCTCCTCACCGGCGTGCCAACCGCCGGTGCCCGCGCTGTGGCTGTGCAGCAGTTCGTCGGCCCGGCCCGGGTCGGCGTCGCGCCGGCTGAGCCGCTCTCGCACGGCGAGGGTGAGCAGCCGCTCGGCCATCGGCGAGCGGCAGATGTTTCCCATGCAGACGTGCAGGACGGTGAAGGGAGGCACCTAGGCCACCTGACTCTCGCGTAGGTCCGGCACCACGTCACGCAGTCTGGCCAGGTCGATCGCGCCTTCCCGAACGAGCACCGGCTCGTCGCCGGTGAGGTCCACGATCGTGCTCGGCACCGGGTTGATGGCCGGTCCGGCCTCCAGGTATGCCCGCACCGAATAGGCCAGCTGGCTGCGTGCCTCTTCTGCGGTGAGCGCGGGCGGCTCGCCGGTCTTGTTGGCCGAGGCGACGGCCATCGGACCGGTCTCCCGTAGCACCTCCAGCGCCACCGGGTGCAGCGGCATCCGCACCGCCACCACGCCGCTGTCGTCACCGAGCTCCCAACGCAGGCTCGCCGAGTGGCGCACCAGGATGGTCAACGCGCCCGGCCAGAACGCCTCCACCAGGTCACGCGCCGCCGACGGCAGGGTGTAGACCAGGCCGTCGAGGGTGTGCCGGGAGCCGATCAGCACCGGTGGTGCCGTGTGCGCCGCACCCTTGGCGTCCAGCAGTGCCTTGACCGCGTACGGGGTGAAGGCGTCCGCCCCGATCCCGTAGACCGTGTCGGTTGGCAGGACGACCAGCTCGCCGTTGCGAACCGCCTCGATGGCCGCAGCGATGCCGCGGTCCCGGTCGGCCAGCGACCGGCAGTCGTAGAGCATCACGAGGAGCCAGTCTGCCACGTGTCGGCCGGTCCGGGCTGCGGGCGGTCCGCGCGGCGAGACGCGGTCGCGAATCGGGGCCGGCCGGCGAGGTCGTGGTGGTCGGCGATCGTGACGTAGTGGCCGTCGGCCGCGAGCAGGCCGGGCAGCACCTCGCCGTGCGTGTCGTCGTGCTCGATGCCGAGCCCGCCGCCGGGTCGCAACAGGGCCGCCGCGCGGTGGATCACCGGACGGATCACGGTCAGGCCGTCCGCCCCGCCGAACACCGCCTCCGCCGGATCGTGCCCGGCCACCTCGGGTGGTACCGCCACCGACCGAGGGACGTAGGGCGGGTTGCACACCAGCACGTCCACCTGGCCGACCAGTTCGGCCAGCAGGTCCGGATCGGTCGCGTCCGCCTGGACCACCTCGATCGGCCGGTCCCCCACGGCGACCCGGGCCGCCGCATTGCGGCGTAGCCAGGAGAGCGCCTCCGGGGAACGTTCCACCGCCACCACCCGGGCGGCCGGCACCTCCTGGGCCACCGACAACGCGATCGCGCCGGAGCCGCTGCAGAGGTCCACCACCAACGGCGTCGGCCCCGCCGCGGCGCGGGCCTGTTCAACGGCCCAGCCGGCGAGCAGCTCGGTCTCCGGGCGCGGTACGAAGACGCCCGGCCCGACGGCCAGCTCCAGATGCCGGAAACCGGCGCTGCCGGTCAGATGTTGCAGCGGCTCCCGGCGGGACCGGCGGCTCACCAACGCTCGGTAGCGGTCGAGCTGACCGTCGGTGAAACCGTCGGCGAGGGCCAGCCGTCCCCGGGGCACCCCGAGCACGTACGCGGCCAACAGTTCGGCCTCGGCCCGCGCCGAGGTCACGCCGGCTTCGGCCAGGTCACGGGCGGCGTGGGCCACTATTGGAGTGGGGCGTCGCCGTCTCGTCCCTTCGGACGGGTGTTGCGGCTCGGTGGTCACGCAATAATCATGAGGCGTCGCGATGCACGTGCATAAGCAGGTGCAGCCGGCGACACACCGACGGGAGGTCGCGGGTGGGCTGGCTCGACCGGGTCGATGACCAGGTTGACGCCCTGACGAAGGCGCGGGCGTTGCAGGAGGTGAGCCGCTCGGTCGAGGCGTGCGCGATCCTGGATCGGGTGATCTGCACCACCCGGGATCCACACGCTCGCGCCGACGCGCTCGTGCAACGCCTCTCCGCGCTGATCAACCTGGGCCGGACCGCCGAGTACACCCGGGCCATCGAGGAGGCCGCCGCCACGGTGCGCGACCTCGCCGAGCCCTACCTGCACGGGCACCTCAACGCGCTCGCCGCGCTGGCCGCCCACCACCAGGGCGCCCTGGACCGCTGCGTCACGCACCTGGTGAAGGCCGCCCGCGCGCTGAGCGCGGTGGACGACTCGGACCGGGACACCGCCTGGGGCTGGCACGACCTGGCGATGGCCTACTCGTACCTCAGCTTCCACGGCTACGCGCTCGGGGCGATCGAACGGGCCCGCCAGCTCGGCACCGCCGCCGGGATCCCGGAGGAGACGTTCGCCGCCCCGGGCATCCGGCTGCGCAACGCGGTGGCCCTGGACCACACCGGCGACAGCGACGGCTGCCTGCGCGTACTGCGCGATGTCGGGCTCGACCTCGACCGGTTCGTCGCGGCCGGGCGCGCCGACCGGCTACGCCCGAGCAGCCTGGCCGCCTACGGATACGCCGCCGCCCGCCGGGCCGCCCTCGGCGATCGTGTCGACGGGCCCGGCGGCGACACCGATCCGGCCCGGCTGCTCGGGCACGGCGCGGACAGCGCCCGGGCCCGGGACATGCGCCAACTCGGCCAGGTCTGCCTGGCCATCGCCGCCGGCCGGCCGATCGAGGCGGTCGCCCGGCTGGACACCGTCCAGGTGTCCGCCGAGACCCTCGGTGCCGCCGAGCCCGCAAGGCTGCGCAGCATGGCGCTGGGCCGGGCGGGCGACCACGCCGCCGCGCACCGCGCCGACCGGCTGGCCTTCCGGCTCGCCGCCCAGCGTCACGACCGGCTCCGGGACGTCTACATCGACGGCATCGCGGCCCGCATCGACCACGAGGAGATGCGCCGCGAGGCGGCGCGGTTCGAGGGCGAGGCGCTGACCGACCCGCTGACCGGGCTGCCGAACCGACGTCGGCTGGAGCGCTACATCGCGGCGGTGGTGTCCCGGGGTGAGCGGGTGGTGATCGGCGTCTGTGACCTGGACGGGTTCAAGGCGGTGAACACCCGCCACGGGCACCACTCGGGAGACCTGGTCCTCCAGCGGATCGCCGGAGTGATCAACAGGGTGATGCGCCGGGGCGACTTCGTGGCCCGCTACGGCGGTGACGAGTTCGTGGTGGTGCTACCGGGGGCGGGGATGACCGAGGCGACGGAGGTGGCCCGCCGCATCGACGCCGCCGTACGCACCGAGGACTGGGAGTCCCTCGTGCCCGGCACCCCGGTCGGCGTCAGCATCGGCTTCTCCGAGGTGGGCGCCGGCGGTCCGGGCCAGCGGGACGCGCTGAGCGCCGCCTTCGAGGCCGCCGACCGCGAGATGCTCCAGGCGAAGGTCCGTCCGCGCAGCGCCTGAGGCGGGTCAGCGCAGAGCGCCCGGGTCGGGCCAGCGCCGGGGTCGGGCCGGCGCCGGGGTCGGGTCAGCGCCCGGGTCCGGTCAGCGCCGGGTCGGGTCAGCGCCCGGGTCGGGTCAACGTCGGGCGAGTTCCGCGTCACCGGCCAGGCGGGCGGCCCGGTCCGCCTCGCTGAGGGCGTCGAGCACGCCGTCCAACTCCCCGGCGAGGGCCAGGTCCAGGTTGTACGCCGTGTAGCCGATCCGGTGGTCGGTGATCCGGTTCTGCGGGAAGTTGTACGTGCGGATGCGCTCCGAGCGGTCGACCGTACGCACCTGCGCCTTGCGGGCGTCCGAGGCGGCCGCGTCGGCCTGCTCCTGAGCCGCGGCGAGGAGCCGCGCCCGCAGGATACGCATCGCCTGCTCCCGGTTCTGCAACTGGGACTTCTCGTTCTGGCAGGAGACCACGATGCCGGTGGGCAGGTGGGTGATCCGCACCGCCGAGTCGGTGGTGTTCACCGACTGGCCGCCCGGCCCGGACGAGCGGAACACGTCGATCCGCAGCTCGTTGGGGTCGATTGTGACGTCGACCTCTTCGGCCTCGGGCAGCACGAGTACCCCGGCCGCGCTGGTGTGGATGCGCCCCTGCGACTCGGTGACCGGAACCCGCTGGACGCGGTGCACGCCACCCTCCCACTTCAACCGGGACCAGACCCCGTTGCCGCCCTCCGGCACCCCCTTGGCCTTGATCGCCAGGGAGACGTCCTTGACCCCACCAAGGTCGGAGTCCTGGGCGTCGATGACCTCGGTGAGCCAGCCGCGCCGTTCCGCGTACCGGGTGTACATGCGCAGCAGGTCAGCGGCGAACAACGCCGACTCCTCACCGCCCTCGCCGGCCTTGATCTCGACGATGACGTCCTTGGCGTCGTGCGGATCACGTGGGATCAACAACTCGGCCAGCCGTTCCTCCAGCTCCGGCAGGGTCGACGCGATCGCCTCGGCCTCGGCCGCGAAGGACGGGTCCTCGGCGGCCAGTTCCCGGGCCGCAGCCAGATCCGCCCGAGCCTGCTCCAGCTCGGCGGCGGCCTTGTGCAGCGGGACCAGTTCGGCGTAGCGCCGTCCCACCCGGCGGGCGGTGCCCTGGTCGGCGTGGATGGCGGGGTCGGCCAACCGCTTCTCCAGCTCGGCGTACTCGTCGAGGAGGGCGGTCAGGCGCTCGCTGCTCATGTGGTGGATCGCTCCTTGAACGCGGACAGACCGGGACAGATACGGCCGACGCCCGCGCCCGGCGGGAACCGGACGCGGGCGTCGATCGAGGAGCTACTTGGCCTTCTTGGCCTGAACCTTGGCGTACTTCTGCTGGAACTTCGCGACCCGGCCAGCGGTGTCCAGAACGCGCTGCTTGCCCGT
Organism: Micromonospora sp. PRAS1; assembly: GCF_059553435.1. Classification (NCBI taxonomy): domain Bacteria; kingdom Bacillati; phylum Actinomycetota; class Actinomycetes; order Micromonosporales; family Micromonosporaceae; genus Micromonospora; species Micromonospora sp. PRAS1. Next base: position 163,372 of record NZ_JCANNB010000005.1, on the reverse strand, counting down.
GTAGAACGGGTGGCAGGCACTGCACGTCTCGACGTGGATCGAGCCGCCCTTGGCGGTGCTGCGGGTGGTGAAGGTGTTGCCGCAGGAGCAGGTGACCTCGGTGGTCACGTACTCCGGGTGGATGTTGGGCTTCATATCGCCTCGGTCCTCTCGTGATGGTCGCCGGGTCGCCCGCGCACCAGGTGCGCTGATCAGGGCGTGAACCGGAACCGGTGGCCGATTGACCAGTCTGCCATGGGCCGGAGCCGAACCCGGAGGCGGCCCGCACCGGACTGGTCGCCGGTAGCAACAGCGGGCCGTCCATCCGCATTCCCGCCGCTCACGGGAAGCATTCCCGCCACGCCCGCCGGAAGCATTCCGCCGCCCGAGGGCATTCGGCGGGTACGCCGAGGGGCGCGACCGGTGCCGGCCACGCCCCTCGGTCGATCCTCGTCGGGGAAGCTCACTCCCCCGGCGTCGACTTGGCGATCTGCATCAGGAACTCGATGTTCGTCCGGGACTGCTTGAGCCGGTCCAGCAGGAGGTCGAGCGATGCCTGCGAGTCCAGCGAGTGCAGCACCTTGCGGAGCTTGTGCACGATGGCCAGCTCCTCCGGCGCGAGCAGGATCTCCTCCTTGCGGGTGCCGGACGCGCTGACATCCACGGCCGGGAAGGTCCGCTTGTCGGCGATCTTCCGGTCCAGCTTCAGCTCCGCGTTACCGGTGCCCTTGAACTCCTCGAAGATGACCGTGTCCGCCATCGAACCGGTCTCCACAAGCGCGGTGGCGAGAATGGTGAGCGAACCGCCGTTCTCGATGTTGCGAGCCGCGCCGAGGAAGCGCTTCGGCGGGTAGAGCGCGGTGGAGTCGATACCACCCGACATGATCCGGCCGCTGGCCGGCGCCGCCAGGTTGTACGACCGACCCAGCCGGGTCACCGAGTCGAGCAGTACGACCACGTCGTGGCCCAGCTCGACCAGGCGCTTGGCCCGCTCGATCGCCAGCTCGGCGACGGTGGTGTGGTCCTGCGGCGGACGGTCGAACGTGGCCGCGATGACCTCGCCCTTCACCGAACGCTGCATGTCGGTGACCTCTTCGGGCCGCTCGTCCACCAGCACCACCATCAGGTGGCACTCCGGGTTGTTGTGCGTGATCGCGTTCGCGATCGCCTGGAGCACCATGGTCTTACCGGCCTTCGGCGGCGAGACGATAAGCGCCCGCTGGCCCTTGCCGATCGGCATGACCAGGTCGATCACCCGGGTGGTGAGGATGTGCGGCTCGGTCTCCAACCGCAACCGCTCCTGCGGGTACAGCGGGGTGAGCTTGTAGAACTCCGGCCGCCGCTTCGCCTCGTCCGACTCCATCCCGTTGATGGTGTCCAGCCGGACCAGCGGGTTGTACTTGTCCCGCCGCTGCTCGCCGTCGCGGGCCGCCCGGACCGCGCCGGTGATCGCGTCACCCCGGCGCAGGCCGTACTTCTTGATCTGGGACATCGACACGTACACGTCGTTCGGCCCGGCCAGGTAGCCGGTGGTCCGGACGAAGGCGTAGTTGTCGAGCACGTCCACGATGCCGGCGACGGGGACGAGCACGTCGTCCTCGCCGACCTGCGGCTCGCGACCGTTGTCGCCACCGGACTCGCTGCGGTCGCCGCGACCACGGCGACGGTCCCGGAAGCGGCTGCGCCGGCTCCGCCGACCGCCGCCATCGCCGTCGTCGTCGCCGTCGTTGTCTCGCTCGGCACGCTGCCCGCGCTCGTTACGGTCACCCCGGTCACCCCGGTCACCGCGCTCGTTGCGCTCGCCCCGCTCACCGCGCTCGCCCCGGTCACCGCGCTCGTTGCGCTCGCCCCGGTCGGCACGCTCCGCACGCTCGCCCCGCTCGTTACGGTCACCCCGCTCGGCGCGGTCAGCCCGCTCGGCGCGATCGCCACGCTCGGCGCGGTCGGCACGCTCAGCCCGGTCGGCACGCTCGGCGCGGTCGGCACGCTCGGCGCGGTCGGCACGCTCGGTCCGGTCCTCACGCTCGGCCCGGTCGCCCCGCTCGGCACGGTCACGGCCCGTGCGGCCCTCGGTCCGCTCGCCAGACTCGGCGGCGGCCTCCTCGGCGCGGGGCTCGGCCGCGGCTGCCCGGCTGCGCCGGGTCCGGGTACGCCCCTCGGTCTCGGTGCTCGCCGCCGGCTGCTCGGCGGCACGCCGTTCGGCCTTCGGCTGCTCAGCCGTCTCGCGTACCTCCGCGTGGACCTCCTCGCGGACCGGGGCGGCGGCCGCCGCGACCTCGGCCCGTGGTCGAGGGGCCCCGGCGGCGCTGCCCTGCCGCTCGGTGATCGCGCTGATCAGCTCGCCCTTACGCATGCGAGCCGTACCAGAGATGCCGAGCGACGCGGCCAGGCTCTGCAGCTCCGGCAGCAGCATCGCCGACAGGCCGGTGCCGCTGCGCCGGCGGCGGGCAGGGGCAGCGGTGGTGGCATCGCCAGCGACGTTGGAAACATCCGACGTCACGTCGGTGGTGTCGCTCAATGGATTCCTTCCCTCGATAGGCCGGGACTGCCCGGTGTCGAAATCAGGTGGCCGGGCGGCCTCGGTGCACCCGCCTCGCATGACGCTCTGCGGGAGTCTGTGACACAGCAGCCGGTCGGTCGCCCGACCCACCAGGAGACCGGTGAGCGGGTTTCGCCGTCTGCGGCGACCGGTGAAGACTGCGGTGCGGCGTGGGCCTAGGCAGGGATGACGGGCTTACCGCCGAAAGCTTCGGGGGTGCGCCGACCCGCAGGAGATCGCATGCTTCGCGGCTGTGCTAGGTCTAGAGCGTAATCAACTCTTCCGACCTGCGGCAACAGGGTCCCGCTCCGCGTGTCCGAGTCTACCCTGTCCGACCTGTGCGCCGGGTATGTCTATCGCCAACCGCAGGACTTCCCAATCTGTTCCCGGATCGAACCCTTCGGGCAGCTCAGACAGGGCGAGCACGGTCGGCCCGGCCCCGCTGACCACAGCGGCCACACCGGCCACACGAAGCTGCCCGACCAGGGCCGCCGTCCCGGGCATGCCGGGCGCACGGTAGTCCTGATGCAACCGGTCGACGGTGGCCGGCAGCAACAGCGCCGGCTGCGCGGTAAGCGCGTGCACCAGCAGCGCCGCCCGGCCGGCGGTCAACGCGGCGTCGGCGTGCGGCACGCTGGCCGGCAGGGCGGCCCGGGCGGTGGCGGTCAGGCCGCGCTCGGCGGGCACCAGGACCGTCGGGCGTACGCCTTCGGCCACCGGCAACGACACGGCCCGCGCGCCGCCCGGTTCCGTCCAGGCCACCGTGAAGCCGCCGAGCAGGCAGGGTGCCACGTTGTCCGGGTGCCCCTCGATCCGCGCGGCCAACCGCAGCGCGTCGTGGTCGTCGAGCCGCTGGACCCCGTCCGTCACCAGCGCCCGGGCCAGCAGCACCCCGGCGACGATGGCCGCCGAGGAGGAGCCGAGGCCACGAGCCTGCGGGATCCGGTTCACACACTCCACCGCTAGCCCCGGCGGCTGCCCACCGAGTTCGTCGAAGGCCGCCCGCATCGCGCGTACCACCAGGTGGTTGTCGTCGCCCGGCAGCTCACCGGCGCCCTCGCCGGTCACCGACACCGTCACCCCGCCCGGTGTCACCTCGGCCGCGACATCGTCGTGGAGGGTGAGGGCGAGTCCCAGGGCGTCGAAGCCGGGCCCCAGGTTCGCGCTGGTGGCGGGGACCCGGACCCGGACCGGGCCGGCGGCGAATGTGGTTGGCACGCGCCCATGCTAGGGCCCGGGACCGGGCCGGTGGAGCACCACCCGCCCGCCGGGCGCGACAGTTCCGGGCTCACGCCACCGGCGTACCCGGCGGCGCGGTGGCCGGTTCGGCGAGCGAGAGTCGCCGGGTGGCGACCCGCCAGCCGATCGCGTAGACCAGCGTGACCAGGCCACAGCCGGCCAGTACGACCCGCTCGTCCACCAGGTCCACCACGCCCGCGACGACCAGTTGGCTGACCGAGATCGCCAGGGTCGCCAGCATCATGTCGGTGGCGAAGACCCGCCCCCGCAACCGGTCCGGCACCTCGCCCTGCAAGGCGAAGTTGGACATCACCCAGTTGCTGCCACCGGCGAAGTGCGCCACGAAGACCAGGACCAGCACCAGCCAGAACCAGGGCGCCACCGAGGTGCCGAGGTAGGCCAGCCCGTACGCCGACATGGACAGAGCCAGCCCCGGCAGCAGCCACGCCCGGTTGGTCAACACCCGGCGCATCAGGATCGGACCGAACAGAGCGCCCGCGCCGCGTACCGCGAAGAGCAGGCCGGCGCCCACCGGGCCGACCGCGTACACCCCGGCGAGCAGCGGGAAGACGGTCAGCACGCCGTTGCCCAGGCCGACCGCCGACTTCACAGTCACCAACGCCAGCACCCGCGGGCGGTGCCCGATGTAGCCCAGTGCCTCGCGGATCGCGGCCCAGGTCTGTGGCGTCGGGACGTCCCGCTCCCGCGGTGCCTGCAACGGCCGGCGGATGAGCATGGCCAGGCTCGCGGCGCCGACCAGGGCCACCGCGCCGACCCAGAAGCAGACGTACGGCCCGACCGCGGCGCTCAGCACGCCGCCGAGCGACGCACCGACGATGGTCATCGTGCCCCAGGCCGAGCCCGCCACCGCATTACCGGCGGCCAGTTCCTCCGGGTCGAGCACGTTTGGCAGCGCGGCCTGCGCGGCCGGCGAGTAGAACGCCTTGGCCACCGCGACCACGCCGATGCCGAGCATCGCCAACCAGGCCGTGTCGGCGCTGCGCACGCCGAGCAGGAGCAGCACGCCGGCCAGCGCGGCGACGTTCGCCACGACCATGATCTTGCGGCGGTCGAAGCGGTCCGCGATGGTGCCGGTGTACGGCAGCAGCAGCGCCACGATGCCGGTGTCCACGGCGAGCACCAGGGCGCCCCACACGCCGCTGCCGGTCAGTTTCGGCAGCAGCACAAGCAACGGCACCATGACGAACCAGTCGGCACCGAACATCACCAGTTGGGCCAGGAACAGGTTACGGAAGTTCCGGTTACGGGTGAGCACGGAGCGGGTGGACGCCACGGAGCGGAACCCTACCGGGCGGCGGTCGGCGGTCGAGTCCCAGCTTGGACAGCAGCTCGGACCGGCGACGCCCCCGGCGGGTCGGGACCCACCGGGGGCGTCGCGTCACCCGCTCAGCTGTTCGGCGGGAAGGGCGACTGCCGACTCTTCGGCAGCCGGAGCACCTCGAACTGGTCGGTACCGTCCACCAGCGCGCCCGAGGGCGCCGCCGGCACCGGCCGGCTCTGCGGCGTACGCTCCCCCGCCGGAGTCGACTCGGCCGTGGCCGGCTCGGTGCCGGCCCGTTCCGCGTCGGCCCGGTCCGGGTCGGTCGGGGCATCCGGCCGCTCCTCGGCGGAGCGAGGCTGGCGCCGGCTCCGCAGCGACTGCTTGGTGTCCTCCACCATCGCGTACAGCGTCGGCACCAGGATCAGGGTGAGCAGGGTGGAGCTGAGCAGCCCGCCGATCACCACGATCGCCAGCGGCCGGGAGATGAAGCCGCCCTCGCCGGTGAGCCCGAAGGCCATCGGCGTCAACGCGAAGATGGTGGCGATGGCGGTCATCAGGATCGGCCGCAGCCGGTGCCGACCACCCTCGACCACCGCCTCCCGCACCCCGAGCCCCTGGGCCCGGTACTGGTTGACCAGGTCCAGCAGCACGATCGCGTTGGTCACCACGATGCCGACCAGCATCAGCACGCCGATCAGCGCCGGCACGCTCAGCGCCGTGCCGGTGACCAGCAGCAGGGCGACCGCGCCGGTGGCCGCGAACGGGATGGAGACCAGCAGGATCAACGCCTGCACCACACTGCGGAAGGTCGCCATCATGATCAGGAACACGATCGCGATCGCGGCCAGCACCGCCAGACCCAGGTCGGCGAAGGTTTCCTGCTGCTCGGCGCTTACCCCACCGAGGGTCAGCGTGGCACCCGGCACGTCGATCGCGTCCAGCCGGCTCTGCAACTCGGTGCTGATCGCGCCGAGGTCGGAGCCGGTGACCGTGCCGGTCACCGAGACGCTGCGCTCGCCGTCGATCCGGCTGACCTGCTGCGGCCCCTCGGTCTCGGTGACCTGGGCGATGGCGTCCAGCCGCACCGGGCCGACCGGCAGCGCCTTCAGCTCCTCGACCGTCACCGGCGGCTGCGGCGACAGCCGCAGCACGATGTCCCGCCGCTCGCCGTCGAGGCTCACCTGGCCCACCGGCGTACCGCGGAACGCCTGCCCGACCAGCTCGCCGACCGCGGCCTCGGTGAGCCCGGCCCGGCTGGCGGCGACCCGGTCGACGGCCACGTCGATCCGCGGCACCCGGTCGGCCAGGGTGGTCGACACGTCCTCGACGCCCTCGATACCGGCCAGCGCCGCCTGGGCCTGCTCCGCGGCCCGGGCCAGCGCCTCCGGGTCGGCGGCCCGGACCACCACCGCCAGTTCGTTGGCGGCGGCACCGCCCTGCCCCGCCGGGAAGGTGATCTCGCCGGCCTCCGGGCCGAGCTGCGCCAACCGGTCCCGCAGGATGCCGCGCATCTCGACGGCGTCGGTGTCGCCGCCGAGCCGCAGCGCGTAGCTGGCCACGTTGTTGCCGGCGCTGCCGGCCCACGGGTTGTCCCCACCACCGGCGGTCACCTGGTACGACTGCACGCCCGGAGTCTCCGCCAGCACCGCCTCGACGCGCCGGGCGGCGGCGTCGGTGCCGGCCAGCCCGGTACCCACCGGCAGTTCCTGCCGGATGTTCAGGGTGTCCTGACCGGAGTCGTCGAGGAAGTTCGTCTCCAACTGGCGGGCCAGGCCGAAGGTGCCGAAGAGGACGAGCAGGCCGGCGGCCAGGGTCGCCCAGCGGTACGCCCGCCGCCCGGTGGCGAACCGGATCACCGGCAGGTACGCCCGCTGCAACGGGCTACGCAGCTCGCGCTGCTCGGCGGCCCGGCGGATGGCGGCGCCGTCGGCCCCGGTCACCGGCTTGAGGAACCAGTACGCGAGCACCGGGACCACCGTCAGCGAGACCAGCAGCGAGGCGAGCAACGCCACGGTGACGGTGATCGCGAACGGCGCGAAGAGCTGGCCGACGAAGCCGCCGACCAGTGCGATGGGTGCGAAGACGGCCACGGTGGTGAGGGTGGACGCGGTGACCGCCCCGGCCACCTCACGGACGGCGGTGAGGATCGCCTCCCGCTTCGACCCGCCATACGTCAGGTGGCGCTTGATGTTCTCCAGCACGACGATCGAGTCGTCCACCACGCGGCCGACCGCGACGGTCAACGCGCCGAGGGTGAGCAGGTTGAGCGAGTAGTTGCCGATCCAGAGCGCGAGCAGCGCGACCACCACGGACAGTGGGATGGATACCGCGGTGACCACCGTGGAACGCACCGAGAGCAGGAACACCAGGATGACCACCACGGCCATGATCAGACCCAGCAGGCCCTCGGTGCTCAACGTCTTGATGGACTTCTCCACGAACGGGGCCTGGTCGAGCACCACGGTCAGCTCGGCACCGGTGGCCTCGCGCAGCTCGGCGAGCCGGTCGGTGACCGCGTGCGAGATCTCCACGGCGTTGCCGTCCGGGTCCGCAGTGACCGCGATGCCCAGACTCTCCGCGCCGTTGGTGCGGGTGATCGCGGTGGGCGGGGTGAGCTGTTCGGAAACCGTGGCCACGTCGCCGAGGCGGACCGGACCCGCCTTGCCGGCCGGCGGCGCGACGACGATCCCACGCAGCTCGTCCAGTGTGGTCAGCGGGGCACCGACCTGCACCGGCAGGGTGCGCTCGCCGTCGATGACGGCACCGGCCGGCACCGCCACCCCGTTGGCCCGCAACGCCGTGCCGATCGCGGTCGGCTGCACCTTCGCCCGCGCCAGCTTGGCCGGATCCGGCGTGATCACCACGAGGTCGTCCCGGACCCCGGTCAGCTCCACGCTGCGGACGCCCTCGATCGCCGCCAGTTCCGGCACCACCGTGTCGCGCAGCTTGCCGGCCAGGGTGCGCTCGTCGGCACCGCCACCGGTCGCGGCCAGCACCACGGCGGGCAGGTCGTCGGTGCTGCCCGCGAGCACCTGCGGCTCGACGCCGTCGGGCAGCCGGGTGCGGTTCAGCGCGGTCTGCATCTTGTTGACCACGTCGTCCAGGTCGGTGCCGAACTCGTACTGGACGGTGATCGTGGTGAGGCCCTCGCGAGAGGTGGAGGTGACCGTGTCGAGCGCGGGAATTCCCCGCAGGCTGTTCTCGATCGGCTCGGTCACCTGTGCCTCGACGACCTCCGGCGCGGCGCCGGGGTACGAGGCCACGATGAAGGCGGCGGGAAACTCCAGCGACGGCAGGAGTTGCTGCTTCAGCGACGGCACGGCGTACGCACCGAACGCCGTGGTCACCACCGCGATGAGGGCTACCAGCCCCCGGTTGGCGAGGCTGAATCTGGCGAGCAGCGACATCGGCGTGGCTCACTCCTGAAGGAGACGGACCTAGGGTACGAGCAGTGTGCCCGACCCGATCCGCCCGTCGGTTTCCGGGGCGGTACCGATCCGCAACGACGCCACCAGGTCCCGGTAGAGTTCGTCGCCCTGCAACAGGGTCGGATGATCGCCGACGGCCCGGATCCGGCCACGCTCCATCACCACGATCTGGTCGGCGTCGAGCACTGTGGAGAGCCGGTGGGCAATGGTGATCACCGCGCCGGCCTCGGCCCGCTGCCGGACACACCGGCCGACCGCCGCCTCGGTCAGCCCGTCGACCTGGGAGGTCGCCTCGTCGAGCAGCAGCACGTCCGGGGTACGCAACACGGCCCGGGCCAGCGCGATGCGCTGCCGCTCGCCACCGGAGACGGTGGTGGCGGTAAGTGGCGCGTCCAGTCCGAGGTCGAGCGAGGCGACCCGGTCGTGCAGGTCGACCGCGCGCAACGCCGCCCACAGTTCGTCGTCGGTCGCATCGGGATGGGTGAAGCGCAGGTTGTCGCCGATCGTGCCCGGCACCACCGGCGCCTCCTGCTCGACATAGGCCAGCCGGGCGCGGACCTCGCCAGGCGTGTACTCGGGGTACGGGCGGCCGTCGAGCAGCAGCCGGCCGTGCTCGGGTTCGAGGAAGCGCAGCAGCAGCGAGAAGAGGGTGGTCTTGCCCGCGCCGGAGGGCCCGACGATCGCGGTGTGCCCGACGCGCGGGATCTCCAGGTCGATCTCCTGCACCGCTGGCGGCGCCGAGGGCGCGTACCGCGCGGTGACGCCCTGGAAGGTCAGCACCGGCCCGGTGGCGGGAGCCACGGCGCCGGTCGGTCCGCCGCCCGATGCCGGCGTGGCTGGCTCGACCGTGATCGCCTCGATCTCCCGCAGCCGGCCCGCCGCCGCGATGCCGGCCTGCATGGCCGTCATGTTCTGGGTGAGTTCGCTGATCGGGCCCATCAACTGGAAGGCGTAGAGCAGGAACGCGATCAACGTGGAGACCTCGATCAGGCCGCGCTCGGCCCGCGCGGCACCGAAGCCGAGGATGACGATCACGGCAACCTGGATGCCGGTCCAGGAGATCGTCCAGACCGCGGCGGTACGCCGCACGGCGTACACGCTGTGCCGCGCGGAATCCCGGGCGTACGTGGTGATCAGCTCGGCCTGGCGACGCTCGGCACGGCTGGCCTTGACCGTCCGGATGGCCCGCAACGAGCCCTCCAGGGCACCGCCGAGCCGCCCCACCGATTCCTGTGCCGCCTCCTGCGCGCGCCCGATGGAGGGCAGCAGCAGACCCATCAGCACGCCGACGACGACCACTGCGGCCATGGTGACGCCGAGCAGGACCAGGTCCAGGGTGCCCATCAGCACCAACGTGCCGAGCAGCGCCACCGCCCCGTTGATCAGACCGACCAGGCTGCCTGAGGCCTCGCGCAGCAGCGCCGGGTCGGAGGTGGCCCGGGTGACCAGTTCGCCGCCGGGTCGCCGGGTGATGTGCTCGATCCGGGCGGCGAAGTAGCGCCGGATCACGCCGGTCCGCGCGTCGAGCACCACCCGCTCGGCGAGGCCGCCCATCAACAGCCACTGCCAGAGCGAGATGGCGGCCCCGACCACCACCAGGGTCAGCAGCACGGCGACCGGGCGGGCCAGCGACCCGCCGGAACCGAGGGTGTCCAGCACCCACTTGGTCACCAGCGGGGCGGCGAGCCCGGCGGCGTTCGCCACCAGGCCGAGCAGCAGCCCGAGCAGCATGGCCGGCCAGTGCGGTCGCAGGTACGCCAGCAGCAGAGCGGTACGAGCGCGCGGGGCGATGAGCTGAGGGTCGGCGACGCTGGTCTCGGTCATCCCGCAATGGAACATCGGTGTTCTATTACGGGCAAGTCATATTCCAAATTAGTACATTGATAGCCTCAGGGCGTGGCGACTTCCGAGGAAAGCGGCAGCCGGGCGCGAACCCGGCAGGCCATCCTTCAGGCTGCGATCGAGGTGTGGAGCCGCAACCAGGCCGCCAGCCTGAGCGAGATCGCCACCGCCGCGCAGGTCGGCCGGACCACCCTGCACCGCTACTTCGCCGAGCGGTCAGACCTGCTGGCCGGCGTGGTCGTCGAGGGCGTGGCACGGCTCAACCGGGCCACCGCCAGGGCCCGGCTGAGCGAGGGCAGCGGCGCCGAGGCGCTGCACCGACTCTGCGCCGAGTACTTCGACCTGGGCGACCTGCTCTCGCTGATCTTCGCCGATCCGCAGCTCGTCTCGGATCCGGCCTGGACCACCGAAGTCTGCGACGACGACTTCCACGCCATGGTCGCCCGGGGCCATGCCGATGGCAGCATCGACCCGGCACTGCCCGCGACCTGGTTGCAGTCGGTGCTCTGGTCACAGCTCTACGCCGGCTGGAGCTACCTGGCCGAGCACGACGTCTCCCGCCACGAGGTGCTCACCCTGGTCACCCGCACCATCGCCGGCGCCATCACCCCCCAACCCCCCGCACCCGCACCCGCACCCGCACCCGCACCCGCACCCGCACCAAGTTGATCATGAAGTTATTGCCCTGGAAAGCGCTTGCCGCTGACAATAACTTCATGATCAACGGGCAGGGCAGGGGGTGGAGCGCGGGCAGGGCAGGGGGTGGAGCGCGGGCAGGGTGGGGGTGGGGGTGGGGGTGGGGGTCAGGTGAGGTCTAGGGAGCGGGCGGCGGCGAGCGGGTCGTTGGCGATGGTGACCGGGGTGGGGGCGGTGGAGATCGCCCACTCCGGGTCCTTCAGGCCGTGCCCGGTGACCGTGCAGACCACCGTGGAACCGGCGGGCACCCGACCGGCGGCGGCCTGCTGGAGCAGACCCGCCACGCTGGCCGCGCTGCCGAGTTCGACGAAGACGCCGACCTCCCGGGCCAGCAAGCGGTACGCGGCGAGGATGTCCCGGTCGGTGACCGCGTCGATCAGACCGCCTGAGGCGTCCCGGGCGTCCAGGGCCTTGGTCCAGCTTGCCGGGTTGCCGATCCGGATGGCGGTGGCGATGGTGGAGGGCTCGGGAACCACCTTGCCGGTGACGATCGGCGCGGCGCCGGCGGCCTGGAAGCCGTACATCTTCGGGGTACGGCTGGCGTTGCCGGCGGCGGCGTCCTCGGTGTAGCCCATCCAGTAGGCGGTGATGTTGCCGGCGTTGCCCACCGGCAGGCAGTGGATGTCCGGCGCGTCACCGAGCGCCTCGACGATCTCGAACGCCGCCGTCTTCTGGCCGTGCAGCCGATCGATGTTCACCGAGTTGACCAGGGCCACCGGGTAGTCCTGAGCGAGCTTGGCGGCCAACGCCAGGCAGTCGTCGAAGTTGCCGTTGATCTGGAGCAGCTTGGCGCCGTGCACCAGCGCCTGGGCCAGCTTGCCCAGCGCGATCTTGCCTTGCGGCACCAGCACCGCGCAGGTCACCCCGGCCCGGGCCGCGTACGCGGCGGCGGAGGCGCTGGTGTTGCCGGTCGAGGCGCAGATGATCGCCTTGTTGCCGGCCTCGACCGCCTTGGAGACCGCCATGGTCATGCCGCGATCCTTGAACGAGCCGGTCGGGTTCGCGCCCTCCACCTTGAGGTAGACGTCGCAGCCGAGCCGGGCGGAGAGCACCGGCGCGGGCAGCAACGGGGTGTTCCCCTCGTGCAGGGTGACGACGGGCGTGGCCTCGGTGACCGGCAGTCGGTCCCGGTAGGCGTCGATCAGGCCCCGCCACATGTCGCTCTCCTCGCCTCTGTCCCGTCCGGGTCATCCCCAGCCTCGCGCAGCCCGGCGGGCCGCGTCCGGTCGCACCCTCGCACACCCATCTGGCGGGACACCGGATCACCCGCCGCACCAGCCGAACAGCCTCGGTCAGAGACCGCCCTCGACGCGCAGCACGCTCGCCACCGACCGGACGATCTCCAGGCCGCGCAGTTCCCGAACGGTCGCGGCGAGCGCCGCGTCCGGTGCCACATGGGTCACGATCACCAGTACCGCCTCGCCGTTGCCGCCGCCGGCCGGGCCCTGTCGCACCGTGGCGATTGAGACGTCGTGCCGGGCGAAGACGCCGGCCACCGCCTCCAGCACCCCCGGACGGTCGGCCACGTCGAGGCTGATGTGGTAGCGGGTGAGCGCCTCCCCCATCGGCCGGACCGGCAGGGCCGCGTACGCGGACTCGCTGGCCGCGCGGACCCCGGCGAGCCGGTTGCGGGCCACCGCCACCACGTCGCCGAGCACCGCGCTGGCGGTCGGCGCACCACCCGCGCCCCGCCCGTAGAACATCAGCTGCCCGGCGGCCTCCGCCTCGACGAATACCGCGTTGAACGCATCGCCGACGCTTGCCAGCGGATGGGTCAGCGGGATCATCGCCGGGTGCACCCGCACGCTCACCGTTTCCCGGCCCTGGGCGTCGGTGCCCCGGGCCGCGATGCAGAGCAGCTTGATCGTGCAGCCCATCGCCTTCGCGCTGGCCATGTCGGCCGCGGTGACCTCGGTGATGCCCTCCCGGTGCACGTCGGCCGCGCCGACCCGGCTGTGGAAGGCCAGCGAGGCGAGGATGGCCGCCTTGGCCGCCGCGTCGAAGCCCTCCACGTCCGCGGTCGGGTCGGCCTCGGCGTACCCCAGCTCGGTCGCCTCCTCGAGCGCCTCGGCGAAGCCGGCGCCAGTGGCGTGCATGGCGGAGAGGATGAAGTTCGTGGTGCCGTTGACGATGCCGGTGACCTGGGTGATCCGGTCTCCGTGCAGCGACTCGCGCAGCGGGCGCAGCAGCGGGATCGCTCCGGCCACCGAGGCCTCGTAGTAGAGGTCGCCGCCGCCCTCGGCCGCCGCGTCGTGCAGCGCGCCGCCGTCCTCGGCGAGCAGTGCCTTGTTGGCGGTGACCACGCTCTTGCCCGCCCGCAGCGCCTCGACCAGCCAGCCGCGCGCCGGCTCGATCCCGCCGATCACCTCGACCACCACGTCCACGTCGTCGCGCTTGATCAGCCCGAGCGCATCGGTGGTGAACAGGCCCGGGTCGACCGGCAGGTCGCCGCGGTCCCGGCCGAGGCGGCGTACCGCGATGCCGGCGATCTCCAGCGGCGCACCGATCCGGGCGGCGAGGTCCGCCGACTGCTCGTTCAGCAGCCGGACCACCTCGGCACCGACGGTGCCGCAACCGAGCAGGGCCAGGCGCACAGGTGACTTCATCCAACATCCAATGCCAGCAGGTCCTCTTCAGTCTCCCGTCGAACGATCAGTCGGGCCTGGCCGTCACGGACCGCCACCACCGGGGGGCGGGGCACATGGTTGTAGTTGCTGGCCATGCTGCGACAGTAGGCACCCGTACCGGGCACCGCGACAAGATCTCCGGGCTGCACGTCGGCGGGCAGGAATTCATCCTTCACCACGATGTCCCCGGACTCACAATGCTTTCCCACCACGCGGGCGAGCATCGGCTCCGCGCCGCTGGCCCGGGAGGCCAGGGTGGCCGAGTACGAGGCGTCGTAGAGGGCCGTGCGGATGTTGTCGCTCATCCCGCCGTCCACGCTCACGTACGTGCGGATGCCATCGACGTCCTTGATCGTGCCCACCTGGTAGAGGGTGAACACGGCCGGGCCGACGATCGCCCGGCCCGGCTCGATGGAGAGCTGCGGCACCACCAGCCGCTCCGCCGCGCACTCCGAATCCACGATCTTGCGCAGTCGCTTGGCCAGGTCGTGCGGGGTCGAGGGGTCGTCCTGCGTGGTGTACGCAATGCCGAAGCCACCGCCGAGGTCCAGCTCGGGCAGCTCCACGCCCCGGGCGTCGCGGATCTGCGCCTGAAGGGCCAGCACCCGGCGGGCGGAGACCTCGAAGCCGCTGGTGTCGAAGATCTGCGAGCCGATGTGCGAGTGCAGGCCGCGCAGCTCCAGCACGTCCTCGTCGAGGATGCGCAGCGCGGCGGCGATGGCCGCCCCGCCGGCCAGCGAGAAACCGAACTTCTGGTCCTCGTGGGCGGTGGCGATGAACTCGTGGGTGTGCGCCTCCACCCCGACGGTGACCCGGAGCAGCACCCGGGGGCGTACGCCCCGTTCGCGGGCCAGCGCGGTGAGCCGGTCGATCTCGGCGAACGAGTCGACGATGATCCGGCCGACGCCGACCTCCAGGGCCCGGCTCAGCTCGGCCACGGACTTGTTGTTGCCGTGGAACCCGATCCGTTCCGGGGGCATCCCGCCGGCCAGCGCCACGGCCAGTTCGCCGCCGCTGCACACGTCGAGGAAGAGCCCCTCCTCGGCGATCATCCGGACCACCGCCCGGCAGAGGAACGCCTTGCCCGCGTAGTAGATGTCCTCGTCCGGGAAGGCCGCCCGGAAGTCGCGGCAGCGCGAGCGGAGATCGTCCTCGTCGAGCACGTAGACCGGGGTGCCGAACCGGGCAGCGAGGTCGCGTACGTCCAGGCCCGCGACGACGAGCGCGCCGGCCTCGCCGCGTGTGGTGTTGCGCGGCCAGAGCTGCGGCATCAGGGCGTTGACGTCGGCCGGGGTACGCAGCCAGGCCGGCCCCCGGTTGCCGAGGTCGCCGTGCAGGGCACCTGCCTCGTGAGCGCGCATGGTTACATCCTCTCCGGAGCCGAGACGCCGAGCAGGCGCAGCCCGTTGGCGATCACGACCCGGGTGGCGTCGTTGAGCCAGAGCCGGGCCCGGTGCAGGTCGGTGACCTCTTCGTCACCCCGGGGCAGGATCCGGCAGTTGTCGTAGAACCGGTGGTACGCCCCGGCCAGGTCCTCCAGGTAGCGGGCCACCCGGTGCGGCTCGCGCAGCTCGGCGGCGGCGGCGACCACGGCCGGGAACTCGGCGAGCGCCTTGAGCAGCTCGTTCTCCTTGTCGTGGTCGAGCAGCTCGGGCCGGAAGGCGTCGGCGTCGCCCCGGGTCAGGCCGACCTCGGCGGCGTTGCGCCCGACGCTTGCGGTCCGGGCCGCCACGTACTGCACGTAGTAGACCGGGTTGTCCCGGGTGGCCCGGGTCCACAGCTCGATGTCGATGTCGATGGGCGAGTCGCTGGAGTAGCGGGCCAGCACGTAGCGGGCGGCGTCCACCCCGATCGCGTCGACCAGGTCCTCCAGGGTGACCACGGTGCCGGCGCGCTTGCTCATCCGTACCGGCGCACCGTCGCGGACCAGGCTGACCAGCTGGCCGATGAGGATCTCCAGGGTGCGGTCGGGGTCGTCGCCGAAGCAGGCGGCCATCGCCTTCATCCGGCCGAGGTAGCCGTGGTGGTCCGCGCCCAGCATGATCACGACCCGGTCGAAGCCGCGTTCCCGCTTGTCGAGGTAGTACGCGCAGTCCGCAGCGAAGTACGTCCACTCGCCGTTGGACTTGCGCAGCACCCGGTCCTTGTCGTCGCCGAAGTCGGTGGTCCGCAGCCAGGTGGCGCCGTCGGCGTCGAAGACGTGCCCCTGCTCGCGCAGCCGGGTCAGGGCCAGCTCCAGCTCACCCCGGTCGTGCAGGTCCTTCTCGTTGAAGTAGGTGTCGAACTCCACCCCGAAGTCGCGCAGCGAGGACTTGATCTCCTCGAACATCAGCGCGACGCCCTCGACCCGGAACACCTCCTCGGCGGCGGCGTCGGCCAGCCCCAGCACGTCGGGGCGGCGGGCGGTGACCTCGGCGGCGATCTCACCGATGTACGCGCCGCCGTAGCCGTCCTCCGGCGCCGGCTCGCCCTTGGCGGCGGCGAGCAGCGAGCGGGCGAAGCGGTCGATCTGCGAACCGGCGTCGTTGAAGTAGTACTCCGTGCCGACCTCTGCTCCGGTGGCCCGCAGCAGCCGGCTCAGCGCGTCGCCGACCGCCGCCCAGCGGACCCCGCCGATGTGCACCGGGCCGGTCGGGTTGGCCGAGACGAACTCCAGGTTGATCTTCAGGCCGGCGAGCCGGTCGCCCCGGCCGTACTCCGTGCCGGCCTCGACGATCGTCCGGGCCAGCTGGCCGGCGGCGGCGGCGTCGAGCCGGATGTTCAGGAAGCCCGGACCGGCGATCTCCACCGACTTGATCCCGGGCGTGCTGGCCAGTTGGGCGGCCAACGCGGCGGCCAGCTCCCGGGGCGGGACGCCCACCTTCTTGCTCAGCTGCAACGCCAGCGTGGCGGCGTAGTCGCCGTGCTCGGGGTTGCGGGGTCGCTCGACCGTCGTCTGCTCCGGCAGCGCGGAGCGGTCCAGCCCTCGGTCGGCGAAGACGGCGTGAGCGGCAGCGAGGACGGCTTCGGCGAGTTCTGCGGGAGTCACCGATCCATGTTATCGGGGGTAGACTCGGTCCCCGCGGCGGCGACCCGGCATCGGGGGCCGGGCCGCCGGATCCCCTGACCGACCGACCTGACGAGGACCGATGAGCATCAGCACCCCGGGCGGCCCGCAGCGCCGTCCGACCGTGGTCAGCACCGGCAAGAAGCCGGCGGCGGGTCGGCCGGCCGCCGGCGCCAAGGCTGGTTCCGGCAAGCCGGCGACCCCCCAGCGCTCCGGCGGCGGCAAGGGGCCGCGCAAGCCGATCAGCCCGGTCAAGGTCAGCCAGGGCCGGCCCTGGGGGCCGATCGCGCTCTTCGTCGCCGTGGGTGTGCTCGCCACCGCGATCATCGGGTACGGCGCCTATGCGACCTTCCAGGGCAGCCAGTCCTGGGAGGACAAGGCCGCCGGGATCGAGGGCATCGTCAACTACCGCGAAACGGACCCGGAAGCCATAAGCAACCAGGAGCACCGGACCGGCAAGCAGGAGTACGCGCAGAGCCCGCCGGTCGGCGGCCCGCACAACAACACCTGGCAGCGCTGCCTCGGCGACGTCTACGACTCGCCGATCGCCAGTGAGCACGTGCTGCACAGCATGGAGCACGGTGCCGTCTGGCTCACCTACCGCCCGGACCTGCCCGCGGCCGACGTGGAGAAGCTGGCCAGCATGATCCGCGGCAACGACTTCATGCTGATGAGCCCGTACGAGGGCCTCGACAAGCCGGTCTCCATCCAGGCTTGGGGTTACCAGCTCAAGGTCGACAACGCCGACGACCCGCGGATCAAGGAGTTCGCCACCACGCTGGCGCAGAACGCCTCGGTCGAGCCGGGCGCGACCTGCTCCGCCGGCAACTACACCACCGGCACCGGCACGGAGCCGCGCGAGCTCCAGCCGTCGATGGGCGGCTGACATGTCCACCGCGGTGCAGGAGCCGGCGACAGTGGAGGGCACCGGCGGGGCACCACCCCGCTCCGCCCGGACGCTGCGCTACCTGACCCTGGCCGTGGCGGCGCTGCTGCTGCTCGGCGTGGGCTGGACGGGCGCGACGCTCTTCGCCGGGCGCACCCCGGGCGAGGAGTCGGCCGAGGCCGGCTTCGCCCGGGACATGTCCCGTCACCACGCCCAGGCGGTGGAGATGGCCATGATCGGCTACGCCAACGGCCAGAACCCCGAGATCCGGCAGATCAGCTACGACATCGCCCTGACCCAGCAGGCCCAGGTCGGTCAGATGCAACGCTGGTTGCAGGAGTGGGACCTGCTGCCGACGGGCTCCCGACCGGCCATGGAGTGGATGCCCGACGGGGTGGGGGTGGACGAAAACGGCCTGATGCCCGGAATGGCAACCCGCGAGGAGATCGTCCAGCTGCGCGAGGCCCAGGGCGCCGAGGTCGACAGGCTCTTCCTGGAACTGATGATCAAGCATCACATCGGCGGCGTCCACATGGCCGACGGGGTGCTCAAGGCCACCGATCGCCCCGAGGTGATCCGGATGGCGGAGGCGATGAAGCAGGCGCAGCAGAAGGAGATCAACGAGCTGCGCAAGCTTCAGCAGGCCGGCTGAACCGCCCGCGCCCGACCGACCCGACGCCGCCCCGCTCACCAAGAGCGGGGCGGCGTCTTCGTTGCAGCGCATCGCCCTTAAGTACGGGGATGAAGGTTTCCGCACCGGGTTGGGACCATAAGACCGATTTTCCCTCTAGGGGTTACTTGAGGGGAAGTGCACTCGTTGTCCAGCACGTGGGGGTTGCACTCAGAGACGCGCAGCGCTCGGTCACCAGCTGGTGCCGGCGCCACACCATCGGTGGTGACGGGACGGTGGCCGCCGTCCGTCGCGGACAGCGGCAGGGTGAGCCGGGAGCACTCAGCCGCGAACAGGAGCTGGAACTCATCGACACCCTCCGGGGCGCCCACCCCGACGCGTTCGGCCTGAATGAGGAGTTGTGGACCCGACAGAGTCTGCACGCCCTGATCGAGCAGCACTTCGGGCTGACCCTGGACGTCGGTGCGGTCGGGGCGTACCTGCGGGCCTGGGGGCTCGGCCCGCGTGAACCCCGGGAGCGGGCCTGCGGGCTCTGTGTCGGCGCGGTCGAGCGCTGGGTACGCAGCGAGTACCCGGCGATCACGCGGGCGGCCCAGGAGCACCTCGCCGAGGTCTACTGGATCGGCCGGGTCCGGCTGCGGGGCACCATGCCGGCGGCCGACGTGATCTCCGCCGTCTCCTCGCGGGGCCGGGTGCGCTTCATGATCACCACGCCGTCGGTGGACCCGCGGCTGCCGCGCGACTTCGTGCTCCGGCTCAGCGGTGCCGAGCAGCGCACCGTCCACCTGATCGTGGACGGCTCCTGGGCCCGCAACGAGTGGCCGCGTCGACTCCCCCGCCGCATCGTGCCGCACCCGCTGCCGAGCTGCGGGCGGGCGCTGGCCGCGTGACTCACCGGTACCGATTCGGCGATCGGCTACGGGGTTTGCTAATCTTCTCCAGTCGCTGAGCCCCCGTAGCTCAGGGGATAGAGCACCGCCCTCCGGAGGCGGGGGCGCAGGTTCGAATCCTGCCGGGGGCACCAGATTCGACAGGCACAAATAAGGCCGCTGACCAGATAATTTGGTCGGCGGCCTTTAGTCATGTGGCCCGGCTGCGCCAAGCGGGCCGACAGGACAGAGCCGCTAGGAGGCCTGGCGGACGGGCATGTCGGCCAGCCAGACGTCGGCCAGGTCGCCGAGGGGGACGTCGAGGGCCCGGCTGAGACAGACCACGGTGCCGAACGCCGGTGCGGGCAGCCGGCCCGCCTCGATCTTGCGCAGCGTCTCGGGAGATATGCCGGCCGCCAGGGCCACCTCGACGAGGCTGCGGCCGGCCCGCGCGGCCCGGAGGGCGACCCCGAGGCGCTGACCCGCTGCGATCTGTTCCGCGGTGAGTGGTTGGCGAACCATGCCAGCAGGATATCGCCCCCGGCCCCGCCGACCGGGCGTGGTATAAAAATACCGCACACGGAGGGGAAGCTGTCATGATCGAACTCAAGTCCGCCGAGGAGATCGGCCGGATGGCGATGACCGGCCAGTTCGTCGGCGAGTTGCTCGCCGAGTTGAGCGAGGTCGCCGCCGTCGGCGTCAACCTGATGGACCTCGAACACCACGCCCGCCGCCGGATCGCCGAGCGCGGCGCCGAATCCTGCTACTGGGACTACGCCCCGTCGTTCGGCCGCGGCCCGTTCCGCAACGTGCTCTGCCTGTCGGTAAACGACGCGGTGCTGCACGGCCTGCCGCACGACTACGTACTGCGCGACGGTGACCTGCTCAGCATCGACATGGCCGTCGGCATCGACGGCTGGGTCGCCGACTCCGCCCTCTCCGTCATCGTCGGCACCCCCGACCCGGCCGACCTGAAGCTGATCGAGGCCACCGAGGTGGCCCTGGCGGCCGCCATCACCGCCGCCCAGCCCGGTGGCCGGCTCGGCGACGTCTCCGCCGCCATCGGCGAGGTCGCCCGCTCCTACGGCTACGGAGTCAACGGCGAGTTCGGTGGCCACGGCATCGGCCGCACCATGCACGAGGCCCCGCACGTCCCCAACGACGGCCGCGCCCGCCGTGGCCTGAAACTCCAACCCGGCCTCACCATCGCCATCGAGCCGTGGTTCTGCCGCTCCACCGACAAAATCAAGTTCGACCAGGACGGCTGGACGATCCGCTCCGCCGACGGCTCCCGCACCGCCCACTCCGAACACACGGTCGCCATCACGGATTCCGGCCCACAGGTTCTGACCCGCCGCCCCACCGGCGACGCCACCTCGGCCGACTCCACCAGAAGGCCCGCCATCACCCCCTGACCCGAGTCCGCCGGGTCCGCCGCGAGCCGGCGTCCCGCATATCATCGAGCACCGTGATCGAACGAATCCTGCCGCCGGCAGTGGTGGTGGTCGAGTCCCTCACCGACCCCGACGAGGTCGCGCTCTTCCCGGAGGAGGAGGCGGTCATCGCGCGAGCGGTGCAGAAGCGCCGGCGCGAGTTCAGCACGGTGCGCGACTGCGCCCGCCGGGCGCTGGGCCAGCTCGGGGTGGCGCCGGCACCGATCCTGCCGGGCGTACGCGGTGCGCCGGTCTGGCCGGACGGGGTGGTCGGCAGCATGACCCACTGTGACGGGTACCGTGGCGCGGCCCTCGCCCGCTCGACGGAGATCGCCACCATCGGAGTCGACGCCGAGCCGCACGCACCGCTGCCGGAGGGCGTGCTCGACGCGATCGCCCTCCCCGACGAACGGGTGCGTACGGCGACCCTGGTCGCCGGCCAGCCGGCGATCCGCTGGGACCGGCTGCTGTTCAGCGCGAAGGAGTCGGTGTACAAGGCGTGGTTCCCGCTGACCGGCCGGTGGCTGGGGTTCGAGGAGGCGGACATCGAGCTGGACCCGGCCGGCACGTTCGTCGCCCGGTTGCTGGTGCCCGGCCCGCTGCTCGGGGGCACCCCGGTGACCAGCTTCCACGGTCGGTTCCTGATCGACCAGGGTCTGCTGCTCACCACCATCGCCGTGCCGACCGACGGCTGAGCCCCGCACCGTCGTGCCGACCGACGGCTGAGCCCCGCACCGTCGTGCCGACCGACGGCTGAGCCTCCGGTCAACCGGTGGTCAGCCGGTTCTTCTGCACCTTGCCCAGGGCGTTGCGCGGCAACGCGTCGACCAGCCGTACCTGCCGGGGCCGCTTGTGTACCGACAACTGCCGGGCCACGAAGTCGATCAGCTCCGCCTCGCCCACGCCGTCGCCGACCACGTACGCCGTGACCTGCTGGCCGAGGTCCGGGTGGGGAGTGCCCACCACTGCGGCCTCTTGGACGCCGGGATGGGCCAGCAGCACCTCCTCGACCTCCCCGGCGCCGATCCGGTAGCCGCCGCTCTTGATCAGGTCGGTGGCGGACCGGCCGATGATCCGGTGCCAGCCGTCCGGGCCGATCGTCGCCACGTCACCGGTGCGGAACCACCCGTCCGGGGCGTGGCTCGCCTCGTCGGCGTCCGGCCGGTTGAGGTAGCCGTCGAAGAGGGTGGGACCACGGACCTCCAGTTCCCCGATCGCGGCACCGTCGGCCGGCAGCGGCGCACCCTGCTCGTCGACCAGCCGGGTCTGCACCCCCGGTAGCGGCACCCCGACCGTGCCAGGACGGCGGTCGCCGTCCGCCCGGGCACTGACCGTGATCAACGTTTCGGTCATCCCGTACCGCTCGACGATCCGGTGGCCGGTGAGCGCGGCCAGGTCGGCGAAGACCGAGCCGGGCAGGCCCGCGCTGCCGGAGACCAGCAGCCGCGCCGCACGCAGCGATCCGGCCGCGGCCGGGTCGGCGGCGATCCGCGACCAGACGGTGGGTACCCCGAAGTAGAGCGAGCCGGCCGCGGCCGCGTACCGCTCCGGATGGGGTCGACCCACGTGATGCAGCCGGCTGCCCACCCGCAGCGGACCCAGCACGCCGAGCACCAGGCCGTGCACGTGGAACAGCGGCAACCCGTGCACCAGCAGGTCGTCCGGGGTCCAGCGCCACGCCTCGGCGAGCCCGTCGAGGCAGGCGGCGACCGCCCGCCGCGAGAGGACGACGCCCTTCGGCGGCCCGGTGGTGCCGCTGGTGTAGAGCACAAGCGCCGTCCGGGCCGGCTCCGGCTCGGCGTGCGTGGTGTCCGAACGTCGAGCCAGGTCGACGGGGACGGTCGGCGGCTCCGCTGCGTCGCGGCGGCCGGCGTCCACCGGGGCGAGCAGCGCCTGGGCCGCCGAGTCCCGCAGGATGTGGCCGCGTTCGACCGGACCGGCGTCCGGCGGCACCGGCACGACCGCCACGCCGGCCAGCAACGCGCCGACCACACCCACCACCGTCTCCAGGGTGGCGGTCGCCTCGACGGCGACCCGGTCGAGCCCGCGTACGTCGTCGGCGACCGCTGCGGCGAGCTGTCGCAGCTCCACCCAGGACACCGACCGGTCCACGACGCGGACCGCCTCCGGGGTCTCGTCGGTGGTGGCGGCGAGCCAGTCCAACAGCGGCACGGCGGCCACCCCTCTCAGTCGGCGGCGGCGCGCCGGGCACGGGCCCGACGACGCCCCTCGTGCATCGCCTGCACCCGGGGCACCGGAATGCCCCGGCCCTCCTCGACCAGGTCGGCCGGGAGTTGCTGCGGCGGCGGCATCAGCTCCGTCCACGGGTCCCGGTCCGCCAGCAGCTCGGTGACCGTCCGGATGGTGAAGTCGGCCGGTGCCACGGAACCCAGCTCCGCCCAGGGCACCGGGAAGGAGACCGGCACCCCGGGCCGCAGCCGTGGGCTGTAGACCGACACGACTGTCGCACCGCCGGACCGGGTCGGATCGACGAAGACCTTCCCGCCCCGGTCCTCCCGGATGAACGCGGTGGTCGCCAGCGCCGGATCCAGCCGCTCCGCGCGCGCCGCGAGGGCCCGGGTGGCCGCGGCCAACTCCTCGGCGTCCGGGCCGGGAGCGATCGGGACGAAGACGTGCACACCCTTGGCCCCGCTGGTCTTCACCGCACCGGCCAGCCCGGCGTCCGCGAGGGCCTGCCGGACGAGCAACGCGGCGGCCACCCCGGCGGCGAAACCGCCGTCGGAGGGCGGGTCGAGGTCGAGCACCAGGTGGGTGGGGCGGCTCAGGTCGTCGACCGTGGCCAGGGTCGGGTGGTACTCCACCGCCCGCTGGTTGGCGAACCAGAGCAGCGTACGGCGGTCGTCGCAGAGCGCGTACGCGATCTCCCGGCGCGACGCCTCGGCCCAGATCGGCACCCGACGTACCCAGTCGGGGGTGTAGTTCGGCAGGTTCTTCTGCATGAAGGGCGGCTGGCCCGGGCGGACCCGGACCACCGACAGCGGACGCTCCCGGAGCTGCGGAACGATGCGGTCGGCGACCGCGTCGAGGTAGTCGACCAGGTCGCGCTTGACCGCGCCGGAGCCGTCGAACAGCACCTGGTCGAGGTTGGTCAGCGTCACGCCGTCCCGGGTCTTCTCCGCCCCGCTCACCCGACCACCATCCCGGCCCGCCGCCCGGCGGTCAACCGGAACACGATCCCGATCCGGCGGTCACGTTCAGGCGAGCGGACCGCCGGCGGCGACCGCGGCGAGCAGTCGGGCGGTGTGCGCGCGGGTCGCCGCGTACAGGCCGGAGCCGTAGCTGACCCGGGCGACCCCGAGGGCGGCCAGCTCGGCGATCGTCGGTGCCCCGGCACGGGCCAGCACGTTCACCGGTGCGGCCACGGCCTCGACGAAGCTACGCAGCGGTGCCGGGTCGGCGAGCACGATCGGGTAGAGGCAGTCCGCGCCGGCCGCCAGGTAGCGGCGGCCACGGCGGATCGCCTCGTCGAGCCGCTCGGCCGGCTCCCGGTCGGGGTGCAGAAAGATGTCCACCCGCGCGTTCAGCACCACCGCCACGCCGGCGGCGTCGGCCGCCGCGCGTACGCCGGCCAGCAGGTCGGCCTGCTCCTCGGCGTCCACCAGCTCGCCGGTACGCGGGTCGGAGTCTTCCAGGTTGAGCCCGACCGCACCGGCGTCGAGCAGGCGCGTGACCAGCTCTTCCGGCTTCAGGCCGTAGCCCCGCTCCAGGTCGGCGGTGACCGGCACGGCGACCGCCCGGGTGATCCGCGCCACGGCGCCGAACATCTCGTCGAGCGGGAGATTCTCCCCGTCGGCGTGGCCGAGCGACTCGGCTACGGCGGCGCTGCCGGTGGCCACGGCCGGGAACCCGGCGTCGGCCACCGCCCGGGCCGAGCCGGCGTCCCAGACGTTGGGCAGGACCAGCGGATCACCCGGTCGGTGCAGGGCGCGCAGCGCGCTCGCCCGCGCGCTCAGAGAATCGGACATGGAGCCGATTCTCGGGCAGCCGTGTGACAACCCTGAAGGACCAATCCGGGGCCGGTGGCTGTGGGGAACGCCACTGATCTGACCGATCGGTCAGCTGCTGACCGATCGGTCAGGCATGCTGAGGGTCATGGCCCGCACCCCGCAGACGCATGGCGAAATCCTCGCCGCCGCGGCGCGCCGCTTCGGCGTCACCGGCTACCGGGGCACCTCCCTACAGGACATCGCCGGTGAGGTGGGCTGCTCGAAGGCGGCAGTGCTCTACCACTTCGCCAACAAGGAGGCCATCCTCACCGAGCTGATGGCTCCGGCGATCGAGGTGCTGTGCTCGCTCGACAAGCGGATCGCGGCCCAGGCAGAGCCGGCGTCGGCCCAGCGGGTCGCCGTCGAGGGCTTCGTCGACCTCGCGGTCCGCTTCCGCGGCGAGATCGCGCTGCTCCGCGGCGAGTTCCCGGAGCTGCTGCAACAGCCGGGCTTCGCGCACATCCAGCAGATCTCCGAGCGGCTGCTCGACGCCCTCGCCGGGCGAAGCGAGCGGGCCTCGGCCCGGATCGCCGCGTTCGTGCTGCTCGCCGGGATCGCCGAGACCTGCGGCGAGTTTGCCGACGTGCCCGACGAGGAACTGCGCGAGTCGCTGCTGACGCTGATGCGACGGGCCCTGGAGCCCGTCAACTGACCCGTTCCACTAGTCACTACCGAGGGAAAGGACCTCATGGCGACCCTGCTCTACCGGCTTGGCCGGGGTTCGATGCGCCGACGGCGACTCGTCGCCGTGATCTGGCTCGTCGTACTCGTCGGGCTCGGCCTGGCCGCGGCGACCCTGCGCGGCCCGACGGCCAGCAACTTCACCATGCCCGGCACCGAGTCCCAGCGCGCGATCGACCTGCTCGCCGAGCAGTTCCCGGCGGCGGCCGGGGCCACCGGCACCATCGCGGTCAAGGCACCGGGCGCCGGCCAGCTCGGCACACCCGAGGGTCAGGCGGTGGTCCAGGGCATCACCCAGGAGGCGACCACCGTGCCCGGCGTGGTCGGTGCGGTCGACCCCTTCCAGGTCGGTGCCGTCTCACCGGACGGCCAGTACGCGCTGATCCAGGTGCAGTTCAGCGACGGCGCGGACGCGGTGACCGAGGAACAGCGCGACGCCTACGAGGAGGTGGGTGCCCAGGCCGAGGCCCAGGGCTGGCAGGTCGCCCCCGGCGGTGAGGTGCTGAACACCGAGCCCGAGGTCGGCTCCACCGAGGCGATCGGCGTCGCGGTGGCGCTCGTCGTCCTGATCGTCACCTTCGGCTCGCTGATCGCGGCGGGGATGACCATGCTCAACGCGCTGATCGGGGTCGGCGTCGGCATGGCCGGACTCTTCGCGCTCAGCAACGTGGTCGAACTGACCACCACCGCGCCGATCCTGGCGCTGATGCTCGGCCTCGCCGTCGGCATCGACTACTCGCTCTTCATCACCTCCCGCTACCGGCAGAACCTGCTCGACGGGCTACCCGCCGACGAGGCGGTCGGCCGGGCGGTCGGCACCGCCGGTTCGGCGGTGGTCTTCGCCGGAGCCACGGTGGTCATCGCCCTGGCCGGCCTGGCCGTGGTGAACATCCCCTTCCTCACCGTCATGGGTCTGGCCGCGGCCGGCACGGTGACCGTTGCGGTGCTGGTGGCGATCACCCTCCAGCCGGCCCTGCTCGGCTTCGCCGGCGGCCGGGTGCTGCCCCGCCGACTGCGCAGGTCGGTTCCGGTGCCCTCCGGAAACGGCGACCGGGCCACCGGGGAGAGCGACCGGACCGCCGGGAACAACGCCCCGGCCGACGGCACCGGCAACACGTCGACCGGCCACAGCGGCAACACGTCGGCCGACGGCAGCGGCAGTGCGTCGACCGACCACGCGGCACCGGAGGCCGCCACCATCGCCGGTGAGGACCGTTCGGCGTTCGGATTCCGCTGGGCCGAACTGGTCACCCGCTTCCGGATCCCGGTGATCCTGGTCGGCGTACTCGGTCTCGGGTTGCTCGCGCTGCCCGCGCCGGACATGCGGCTCGCCCTGCCGGACGCCGGCACCGCGCCGGCCGGCTCGCCCGCCCGGGTCTCCAACGACCTGATCACCGAGGGCTTCGGCCCCGGCTTCACCGGCCGCCTCGCGGTGGTCGTGGCGGGTGACGACGCCGAAGCCACCGCCGCGGCGATCCCGCAGGTGACCGGCCTCGTGCAGAGCAACCCGAACGTGCTGGCGGTGGCGCCGCCGCAGCTCAGCCCGGACGGCCGGACCGCGCTGCTCGGGGTGATCCCGCAGACCGGCCCGACCGACCCGACCACTGAGACGATGGTGCACGACATCCGTACGGCCGTCGCCGACGTCCCGAACGCGGACGTGCTGCTGACCGGCGTGACCGCGATCGGCATCGACATCTCGGAGAAGCTCTCCGACGCCCTGCCGATCTACCTGACGCTCGTCGTCGGGCTGTCGATCCTGCTGCTCATGCTGGTGTTCCGGTCGCTGCTGGTGCCGGTCAAGGCGGCGCTGGGCTTCCTGCTCACCGTGGCCGCGACGTTCGGTATCACGGTGGCGGTGTTCCAGCAGGGTCACCTCGCCGACCTGGTCGGCCTGGACACCCCCGGTCCACTGATCAGCTTCCTGCCGATCCTGCTGATCGGCATCCTGTTCGGCCTGGCCATGGACTACGAGGTCTTCCTGGTCTCCCGGATGCGGGAGGACTTCGTGCACGGTGACACCGCCCGGCAGGCCACCATCAACGGGATGGGGCACGGTGCCCGGGTGGTGACCGCCGCCGCACTGATCATGACGTCGGTCTTCGGCGGCTTCGTCTTCCTCGACGACCCGGTGATCAAGTCGATGGGCTTCGCGCTCGCCATCGGCGTGGCCATCGACGCCTTCGTGGTCCGGATGACCATCGTCCCGGCGGTGATGTCGCTGCTCGGCAAGGCGGCCTGGTGGCTGCCCCGCTGGCTGGACCGGGCGCTGCCAAACGTCGACATCGAGGGCGAGAAGCTCCGCGCTCAACTCGACAAAATGTAAGGAAGGTGCAAGGAAGGTGCAAGGAAGGGCCCCCTGTTAACGCCTCGTGCATAGCAGGGGGCCCTTATTAACGCGCCTCCGCCGCGCGTGACTCAGACGCCGGCCGGGTACGTCTCCATCTCGCCAGGCGTGGAGAGCGCGGGCAACGGATGCAGCGCGGTCGTCTCGTCGCACCAGATGAAGGCGTCGTACCGCGCCCCCAACTGGGTGGGCACGTAGTTACCCCACGATTCGAACGACGGGTCGTACACCACCCCGATCGCCCGGTGGTCGAGCGGGTCGGTGACCCAGCCGGGCTGGTCCGGTCCGCCGAAGACCAGCACCGCCCGCTCCGGCATGAGTTCGTGCAACCGGTGCTCCACCGAACCGGCACGGGCCGGCGGCACCAGCATCGCCTCGGCCGGCGAGCCCCAGCGCGGCGCGGCGATCGCCGTCCCGCGCCAACTACCGAAACCGATCAGCACGACCTCGTCGGTGCCGTGGCGTTCCCGGGCCAACTGGCCGATGTTCACCATCCCGTCGACGGCCATGTCGGTCGCCCGCGCGTCGCCGACGTGCGTGTTGTGCGCCCAGACCACCCCTCGGGCACCGGGCCCGTAGCGCTCCAGCAGCCGGTCCAGCGTGTCGGCCATGTGGGTGTCCCGGACGTTCCACGAACCCGGGCCACCGGCGACCATCTCCCGGTAGTAACGCTCCGCGCCGGCCACCACCTCCGCGTTCTGCCAGGCCGAGAAGGCGCCCGGTCCGTCCACCGCGGCCTGTTCCCGGGTACGCGCCAGCAGCCGTACCACCTCCTGCTCGCAGCGGGCGGAGACGAACCGGCTGGCCATCCCGTACTCCTCGACCCGCTTGCCGTACGGCTCGAAGCAGCGGTACGCGTCCTGCGCGGCCTCCAGCGACGCCGGGTCCTCCTCGCCCAGGTAGTCGAAGATGGCCTGCATCGACTCCCAGAGGCTGTAGACGTCGAGGCCGTGGAAGCCGGCCCGGGCCGGCTCGGCCCGCTCCATGTTCCACGCCCGCAACCACCGGCAGAAGCGGGCCACCTCGGCGTTCGCCCACATCCAGGTCGGCCACCGCTCGAAGCGTTCCAACGCGACCTGCGGCTCGGCCGCCCCACCCGGCGCGCCGACCACCGAGCGGTGCACCCGGTCGCAGTCGGGCCAGTCACCCTCCACCGCGACGAAGTTGAAGCCGCACTCGGCGATCAACCGGCGGGTCAACTGCTCCCGGATCCGGTAGTAGTCGTAGCTGCCGTGCGTCGCCTCCCCGATCATCACCACCCGGGCGTCCCGCACGCGCTCCAGCAACGGGTCGAAGTCGCTCGGCGCGCCGAGCCGCTGTACGAGCATGACCGCGGCTACCCCGCACCCCGGCTGGCAAACGCGGAGCCGCGCGGTGGTGTGCCGGGGCGGTCGACCGGGTAGGTCGAACGGCATGACCGACAGCGGTGTCCCCCTGCCGGAGTACCTCGCGGGCCTGGACTATCCCGTCTCCCGCGAGGATCTCGTCCGCTGGTGTCAGGAGAACGGCGCGAGCACGGCGGAGTTGCAGGCCGTACGGTCGCTGCCGGTGGAGCAGTTCGGCTCCCCCGACGAGCTGACCGAGGCGCTGCGCAGCACGCACTGACCGGGCACCTCAGCGGGCGTGCAGCAGGCGGTACAGGACCAGCCACTGCTCGGGCCAGACGTGCCCGACCGGGGTGGCCGGGTCGAGGCGGCTGGCCCGCAGCGCCGCCGCCAGCCGGGCGCGCGGATACCGGCGGGCCAGCGACGCCGCGAGGGACCCGCCGACACCGCCGAAGCCCAGCTCGACCATCGAGCGGTACGCCGGCAGCGCGGCCGGTGCCAGCAGCGGCTGGGCCCGCCGCTCGATGCGCAGGATGCCCGCCTCGACCCGGGGCACCGGACGGAAGGCGGTACGCGGAATCCGCCCGACGTACCGCCAGCCGAACTCCGGCCAGGTCAGCACGGTCAACCGGCTCCACCGGTCGTAGTCACCGGCCCGGCGACGGGCGTACTCCAACTGGGTGAGCAGCGTCGCCGTACGCAGCCGGGGCGCAGCCAGGCACCAGCGCACCACGGCTGCGGTCAGCGACCACGGGATGTTGCCGACCACGGCGAACTCCTCGCGCGGCGGCGACGCGGCGAGGAAATCGGCCTGGCGGTGGGTCACCGTGGGCAGGGCCGCGCAGACCCGGGCCAGCTCCGCACCGGCGTCGGGATCCACCTCGTAGGCGACCAGCCGGCCGCAGCGCGCGGCCAGTGGCCGGGTCAGTTGTCCCCGCCCGGCGCCCACCTCGAGCACCAGACCGTCGGGATCAGGGCGGGCGGCGTCGACCATCCGCGCGATCGCGGCCCGGTCGGCGAGGAAGTTCTGGGAGAGTACGCGACGGGACCGGTCGCGTGCGGTGGTGCGGGTACGGCGGGGTGCCATCTGGCGGTCGTCCTGTCTGTCGCCGACTGGCGACGGATGCGGACAGGCAGCCGGAGTCGGGGCCTGTCCGAGGGATCGGGACTCGGACGACCCTGGTGAAGTGGCGCGAGGGCAGCGCCTGCCAGGCAGGCGGGCGGTGCCGGAGGCGTACGCGGAGGCGTCAGTCGCGGCTCATCGCGCCGGCCAGGGCCGGACGCCGGACTCGCGGGCGGGCCTGCGACAGCGGCCCGAACGCGGCCGACGTGGCGGCCGCGTTGATCAGAGCGTACGTACCCATGGCCGCGACGCTACCGACCACCGACTCTTCCCTCCACCGCTTTTCCGGCCGGCTCAGCTGGGCAGGTCGACGGCGGTGGAGCGGGTGCGGGCGGCGTCGGCGGCGGCGAGCACGGCCACCACCTCGCGGCCGAAGCGCACGTCGCAGCGGTGGTCCCGGGTGCCGGCGTCGATCTCCGCCAGCAGTTGGTCGATCGCCGCACCGAACGCCGTCGCCGAGCTTCCGGCCGGGTTCGGGACCGCCTCGACACCGTTCTCGCCGTACAGGACGAATTCGCCGGCCACCGCCTTCGGCGGGGCGTCCAGGGTGAGCGACACCGTGCTGACGGCACCGCCGTCGTGGGTGAGCAGCAGGTGCACCAGGCCGCCCGGACCGTCGACGGCCACCACCCGGGTCACCGGGCCGAGCACCGGCAGCAGGATCGCCAGGGCGTGCGGGCCGATGTCCCAGAGCGCGCCGTGCCGGCGGCGCCAGGGCGACTGCGCGTACGGGCTGCTGGGCTGGAAGATCGACGCGAACCGGATCACGTTTGCGGTGTGCCAGCCACCGGCTGCCGCTGCGGCGGCCACGAAGCCGGCCACCTCGGGCTGGTAGCGACCGGTGAAGAAGACCACCGACGCCACGCCCGAGCGGGTCGCCGCGTCGACCACCCGGTCGGCGTCGGCGACGCTCAGCGCGAGGGGCTTGTCCAGCAGCAGATGCCGACCGGCGGTGGCGGCCCGGACGGCGATCTCCGCCTGCACGTCCGGCGGGAGCGCGACGGCCACCGCGTCACAGGCCTCGATCAGGGCGTCCACGTCGTCGAAGGCCGGTACGCCGTAACGGGTGGCGAGCGCGGCGGCCCGCTCCGGGTTGCGCCCCCAGACGCCCACCAGGTCGGCCCTCGGGTGCGCGTCGAGTGCCGCCCCGTGCGTCTCGGCCGCCCAGTGCCCGGTGCCGAACAACCCGAACCGCATCCCGCGAACCTCCCCATCGTCGATGCCGTGACCGGCCCACAGCACGCCCCACGCTATCGGCTGCCGGGCGCGACCGGGCTTTACTACGGGGCTTAGTAGAGTGGGACGGTGAGTGAATTGAGCGCCGGACGGCGTCGGTGAGCGGCACCGGGTCACCGGTCGACGGCGTACTGGCCGTCGCCGCCATCGTGTTGTCGCTGCTGGTCGCCGCCTGGGCGCTGGTGGCCACGCTGCGCCACCGGGCACCGGACCGGATGCAGTTGATCGGCCTGGCCGTGCTGGAACTGCTCCTGCTCGGGCTGGCGGTGCTGGCCGGGGTGGCGCTCGCCGGTGGCGAGCAACCGGGCGAGCCGGGGGCGTTCTTCGGTTACCTGGTCACGCTTGTCTGTTTGCCACCGCTGGCCGCGGTGCTGGCCCGGATGGAGCCCACCCGCTGGGGTTCGGCGATCGTCTGCGCGATCTGCCTGGTGACACCGGTGGTCGTGGTCCGGCTGCAACAGACCTGGGAGCTGATCGGTGGCTGAGTTGCGGACCTCGCCCTCGACGAGGACCAACGCCGGCCCGGGCCGGCTGCTGATCGCGGTGTACCTGCTCTTCGCGATCGCGGCCACCAGCCGGGCCGGCCTCCAGATCGCCACGAGGTTCGACGAGGCGCCGCTGGCCTACCTGCTCTCGGCGCTCGCCGCGGTGGTCTACATCGTGGCCGCGGTGGGCCTGGCCCGGGCCGGCCACGCGGGCCGCCGGGTCGCGCTCGCCTGCTGCACCATCGAGCTGGTCGGGGTGGTCGGGGTCGGCGCGTTCAGTCTCGTCCGACCCGACCTCTTCCCGGACGAGACGGTCTGGTCCGGCTTCGGCAGCGGGTACGGCTACATTCCCCTGCTGCTCCCCGTGCTCGGCCTGGCCTGGCTCGCGAAGACCCGGTAAGGAAGGGCCCCTTGTTAACGCCTGGTGTATAGCAAGGGCCCCCTATTAACGCGCCCATCCTATTAACCGCACCTATCCGCTTAACGCACCCATCCGCGCAGCCGACGATCAGTCCTTCGGGCCGCCAGCGACGTAGACGACCTGGCCGGAGACGAAGGACGCGCCCTCGCTGACCAGGAACGAGATGGTGTGGGCCACGTCCTCGGGCCGCCCCACCCGCCGGACCGGGATCTCCGCCTCGGCGTGCTTCTGCAACGCCTCGAAGTCGATCTTCATGCGGGCGGCGGTGGCCGCGGTCATGTCCGTGACGATGAAGCCGGGCGCGACCGCGTTCACCGTCACCCCGAACGGCCCCAGCTCGATGGCGAGGGTCTTGGTGAAGCCCTGCAGACCGGCCTTGGCCGTCGAGTAGTTCGCCTGGCCCCGGTTGCCGAGCGCCGAGGTGCTGGAGAGGTTGACGATCCGACCCCACCTGGCCTCTACCATGTACTTCTGCGCGGCCTGGCTGAACAGGAACGCTCCGCGCAGGTGTACGCCCAGGACGGTGTCCCAGTCGGCGTCGGTCATCTTGAAGAGCAGGTTGTCCCGGAGCACACCGGCGTTGTTCACCAGCACGGCCGGTGCGCCCAGCTCGGCGGCGACCCGCTCGACGGCGGCCTCCGCCTGTGCCCGGTCGGCCACGTCCGCGCCGACGCCGAGCGCCCGGCCGCCGGACGCCGTGATCGCGTCCACGGTCTCCCGGGTCGCCGACTCCTCGATGTCGATCACCGCGACGGCCAGCCCGTCGGCGGCCAGCCGCTTGGCGGTGGTCGCCCCGATCCCCCGCGCCGCCCCGGTCACGATCGCGACCCGCTGCCCCTCCGACATTCCTACCTCCCAGTAACTTTGCTTGATCGCAGGAGCCTAACCCACCCCGGCCCCGGCGGGATCCGGCCGACACCGGAGCCCGCCGAGGCCCGCCGAAGCCACCTCGCGTGGCCACGCTGCGCGCGCCGGCCCGCAGCACCGCGCGGGCCAGCCACCCAGGCGGGTCAGCTGCGCCAGGAACGGCAGAGCCGGATCCAGCGGTAGCCGTAGCCGGCCAGCGCCAGCTTGTCGAGCTTGCCGACGTCGTCGTAGTTGCGGTCGGCGAGCACGTCGATCGGCAGGTCCGCCTCGGGCTGGAGCAGGCTCAGATCCACCTCGGCGTCGGTGGTACCCAGGTTGTGCAGGAAGACCATCGTCCCGCTCGGCCCGTCGGCCCGGTGCGCCAGCACGCCCGGGGGCATCGGCACGTCGATGTGGGTGGTGGAGCCGAAGCCGATCTCCGGCGCCTCCCGGAGCGTACGGATCATCCGCTCGAACCAGCTGAGCAGCGAGTTGCGGTCCCGGCGCTGGAGGGTGACGTTGACCTTCTCGTACCCGAAATCGCCCTTGTCGATGATCGGGCGGACCAGCTTCTCCGGCTCCGCGTTGGAGAAGCCGGCGTTGACCTGGCTCGACCACTGCATCGGGGTACGGATCGCCTCCCGCCCGTCCAGCGACAGGTCCTCGCCCATCCCGATCTCCTCGCCGTAACGCAGCACCGGGGTGCCGCGCAGCGAGAACTGGAGAGAGTACGCCAACTCGATGCGCCGCCGATCGTTACCCAGCATCGGCGCCAGCCGGCGGCGGATGCCCCGGTCGTAGATGCGCATGTGCTCCTCGGGACCGAACTGCTCGTACACCTCGTTGCGCTGTTCGGCGGTGAGCCGGGAGAGGTCGATCTCGTCGTGGTTGCGCAGGAAGGTGGCCCACTGCCCGCCCTCCGGCAGGGCCGGGGTGTCGCGCAACGCCTCGATCACCGGCTCCGGGTCCTGCCGGGCCAGGGCCAGCATCAGCCGCCCGTTGAGCATGAAGTCGAAGAGCATGTGCACCCGGTTCGCCGAGCCGCCGCTGTCCCCGAAGAAGGCGGGCAGCTGGTCGGGCTCGACGTTCGCCTCGGCCAGCAGGAGCCCGTCGCCGCGCCGCCACTGCACGTGCTGGCGCAGCTCGGTGAGGAACGGGAAATCCAGGTCCGGGTTCGGGTCGCCGGGCTCGGTCCGCTCGATGATGAACGGCACCGCGTCCATCCGGAAGCCGGCCACCCCGAGCTGGAGCCAGAACGACATGATCTTCTTGATCTCGGCGCGTACCGCCGGGTTCTTCGTGTTGAGATCCGGCTGGAACTTGTA
Source organism: Micromonospora sp. PRAS1 (assembly GCF_059553435.1). NCBI lineage: Bacteria > Bacillati > Actinomycetota > Actinomycetes > Micromonosporales > Micromonosporaceae > Micromonospora > Micromonospora sp. PRAS1. The sequence goes on along the minus strand of NZ_JCANNB010000005.1, from coordinate 129,079 downwards.
GAAGCGGTGGTAGTACCACGCCTTCGCGGTGCGGTCGTAGGTCCACGTCTCGTGCTGCTCGCCGGGGAAGACCATGCCCTGGTGCCGGTCGGCCGGTTCGCGGTCGGACCAGACGTACCAGTCGCGGTAGGGCGAGTCCGGCGAGGAGCGGGCTGACTGGAACCACGGATGCTGGTCGGAGGTGTGGTTCACGACCAGGTCGATGATCACCCGGATGCCCCGGTTGTTCGCCTGGTGCAGCAGCTCGGCGAAGTCGCCGAGGGTGCCGAAGCGGGGGTCGATGTTGTAGAAGTCGGTCACGTCGTACCCGTCGTCGTCGTTGGGCGACGGATGGATGGGGTGCAGCCAGAGGCAGGTCACGCCCAGCCGGGCCAGGTAGTCCAGCCGGCTGATCAGGCCCGGGATGTCGCCGACTCCGTCACCGTCGGAGTCCGCGTACGTGTCGATGTCGAGGCAGTAGACGACCGCCTCCGAGTACCACCTGTCAGACATACCCCCGAACCTTCTCCCCGCCGCCAACCCGGCAAACCCCACCCGCCCGGCGTCCGGGCGGGTGGGGTGGGTTGGTGCTGGTCAGGGAAGGGTGCGGAGGTGCGGGGCGACGGTGCGGGCGAAGGTGTTGTTGTGGGTGACATCCCAGTTGATGGACCAGGTCATCGCGCCGCGTAGCGCCGGGTAGGTGCGCGGCGGGCGGAAGCTGCCGCAGTTGGTGCCCCGGGTCAGGCAGTCCAGCGCGGCGTTGACCACGCTGGGCGCGACGATGCCACCACCGGCCGCCCCGGGACCGGCCGGCAGGCCGAGCCCGACCTGGTCGGGCCGGAGCCCCGCCTCCAACTGGATGCAGGCCAGCGCGACGATGAAGTTGACCGTGCCCTGGGCGTACGCGGCGTTGTTGTCGCAGCCGAGCATCGCCCCGGAGTTGTAGAACTGGGTGTTCACCACGGTCAGGATGTCCCTGATGTCCAACGCCAGCTTGAAGTAGCTGCTCGCCGGGTTCTGCATGTCGATGGTCTGCGGCGCCATCGCGATGATCAGTCCACTACCCACCTTGGTCCGAAGCGATCGCAGCGCCTGCGCCATGTAGGCCGGGTTCAGCCCGTTCTCCAGGTCGACGTCCACGCCGTCGAAGCCGTAGCGCTGGATCAGGGCGTACACGCTGTCGGCGAAGGCCACCGCGGACGCCGCGTTGTCCACCACCACCCGACCGGTCTCGCCGCCGACCGAGATGATCACCTTCTTGCCCCGGCTCTGGAGGGTCCGCACGTCGGCGGCGAACTCGGCGTCGGAGTAGCCGCCCAGCGACGCGGAAAGCCCCGGATCGACGGCGAAGCCGACCGCGCCGGGGGTGCCGGTGGCGTCGGCGAAGGCGACCGCGACCAGGTCGTACTCGTTCGGCACGTCGCGCAGCCGCAGCTCGACCGCCGGGTTGTCGAAGTTGTGCCAGTACCCGGTCAGGATGTGCTTCGGCAGCCCGGTGGCCGGCGGCGGGGTGGTCGGGGGTGGCGTGGTCGGCGGCGTCGTCGGGGGCACGGTAGTGGTCGGCGGCGGCGTCGGGGGCACGGTGGTGGGCGGCGGGGTGGTCGGGGTGGTCCCGCCGCCGCAGGCCGCGCCGTTCAACCGACAGTTCGCCGGTACGCCGGAACCGTTGCCCAGAAAGCCGAAGGAGACCGAGGCACCCGGGGCGATGGTGCCGTTCCACGAGCGGTTGGTGAAGGTGTACCGCTGCCCGGTCGAGGTGAGCAGGGCGTCCCAGTAGGTGCCGACCGTGCTGCCGGCGGGCAGCTCGAAGCTCAGGCTCCAGCCGTTGACTGTGGCGGCGCCACCGTTGGTGATCGTGTACTTCCCTTCCCAGCCCGAGCCCCAGTCGGACGTCTTGACGAAGCTCGCGGTGACCCCTGCGGCGTACGCCGCCGGCGCCAGCCACACCGCGCCCAGTGCGGCGGCCAGCGCACCGACCACCGACAGCACCAGGGTTCTGGACCGTTTCATGTGCCCCTCCAGACCGGACGTAGATCCATCGTCATCAACCTGGCGCTCATTATTAGGACTGTTAACTATTTCTGTCCAGGTCTGGCGGAGCGGCCGGGGATGTTAATAAGGGGCCCCTGCTCTACCGGAGGCGTTAACAAGGGCCCCTTCCTTACACCTCAGCGGCGGAAGTGGAACCAGTTGACGTTTACGAAGTCGTTCGGCTGGCCGCTGCTGAAGGTTAGGTAGACGGTCTGCCGGCCGGTCACCGAGGAGACGTTGCCGGGCACCGTGCGCCAGCTCTGCCAGCCGCCGGTGTTGGCGATGGCGAAGCTGCCGATCGGCGTGCTGGTCGGGCTGCCGATCCGCACCTCGACCAGGCCGCTCACCCCGGCCGCCGCGCCGGAGGCGACCCGCGCCACGAAGTCACGCGGGCCGGGCGAACCGAAGTCCACGTTGTCGAAGCGGACCCAGTCGCCGTTGCGCAGCGCCCCGATGTTCTGGCCACCCTCGGAGCATGCCTCGACGAGCACCCCGTTCTGCGCGTTGAAGGACTCGGCCTGGATCGTCGCGTACGCGTTGCGGCTGCCCGACGGCGGCGGGGTGGTGGTGGGCGGCGGGGTGCTGCCGCCACCCCGGCTGTAGACGGCCACGTAGTCGACGAGCATCGGCCGGCCCGGCACCGTCGCCGAGGTCGGCGTGGCGCTGCCGGCCACCCCGTTCGGGAAGGCGCCGCCCATCGCCACGTTGAGCAGCAGGAAGTAGCCGGCGTGGCTGGTCATCTGCGACCAGTACGGCTCGCCGATCCGGCTCTGGCTGACGGTGTGGTAGAGCTGCCCGTCGACGTACCAGCGCAGTTGCTGCGGGCTGACCGAGGCGTCCCACTCGAAGCGGTAGGTGTGGAAGGCCGACTGGCAGGTGCTGCCCGGGCAGGCGCGGGAGGCACCGATTCCGTTGAACTCGTCGCACGGCCCGCCCGGCGCGACGCCGCAGTGCAGCACGCCCCAGACCGTGTTGAGCCCGTTCACGTTCTCCATCACGTCGAACTCGCCGATGCCCGGCCAGTTCTGGTAGTTGCCCCGGTACGGCGACCCGAGCGCCCAGAACGCGGGCCAGTAGCCGGAGGCGGCGGCACCTGTCACGTTGGGCATCTGGATCCGCCCCTCGATGGCCAGTACGCCCCCGGACGGCGGCTTGAAGTTGCTGCGTACGGTCTCGATCCGGGCCGACGTCCAGCGGCCGGAGCCGTCCCGCAGCGGCGTGATCCGCAGGTTGCCGTTGCCGTCGTGGCTGACGTTGGCGGTGCTGTTTGTGTACGTCTGGATCTCGCCGGTGCCCCAGTTGGGCGGGCCGCCCGGGTAACTGGTGCCGGTGTCGATGATCCAGTTGCTGGCCGACGGCAGGGTGCCGGCCGCGCCGGTGAAGTCGTCGCTCCAGACCAGGCTCCAGCCGGACGGGGGTGGCGGTACGGCGGCGTCGGCGGTGGCGGCGAGCCCGGCCAGGCCGGTGGTGGCGGCGATGAGCAGGGCCGACGCCAGCGACAGCCGGCGTCGGGCGGGCAGGGCGGCCGGGGCCGCCGGGGCAGGTGCCATGGGGACGTGCCTCTCTACGGGGACGGACTCAGAGAGCGCTCTCTCAGGAGTTGTACGTCCCACCCTCGCAGTTGTCAATGCGTCGATGGAACGGCCGGAGCAGGTGCCGCGCCGAGCAGAGTTTCCCGCGCCCATCACAGCGGGTACATGCCCGGCCGACCGGGCGCGGACGGACCGCACCGGCAGGAGCGGACGGTGGTGGCGATGGGCAGGCAGGCAACGGCAGCTCCGGACCCGGCGGTCGAGCAGACCGACCTGCTCACGGTGGGTGTCGAGGAAGAGTTCCTGCTCGTGGACGCGGCGAGCGGAGCCGCGGTGCCCGCGGTCGACGCGGTGATGGACCAGGTCCCCGCCGAGCTGCGGGGGCAGGTGGAGCGGGAGTTCCAGACCAGCCAGATCGAGATCGGCAGTCCGCCGGGGCTGGAGCTCTCCTCCATCCGGCACTCGCTCGGCCTGCTCCGCACCGCCCTGGCCGACGCCGCCGAGCGGGCCGGCGTACGGCTGCTCGCGATCGGCACCGGACCGGTCGACGGGCCGGTGCCACCGGTGGTCGACAAGCCCCGCTTCGACCGGATGGTCGAGCGCTACCGGCTGCTGGTGCCCGGGCCGGGCAACAACGGCATGCACGTCCACGTCGGGGTGCCCGACCCGGACACCGGCGTGCAGGTGCTCAACCACGTCCGGCCGTGGCTGCCGATCCTGCACGCGGTCACCACCAACTCACCGTTCTCCCGGGGCGAGGACACCGGTTACGCCAGCTGGCGTTCGATCGAATGGGAACGCTGGCCCTCGGTGGCACCGACCCCGTACCTGGTCAACCACGAGCACTACCGACGGCTGATCCGCCAGCTGATCGGCAGCGGCGTGATGCTCGACGAGGGCATGCTCTACTGGTACGCCCGGCTGTCGGCCAAGTACCCGACGGTGGAGCTGCGCATCGGCGACGTCTGCCCGACCGTGGACGACGCGGTGCTGGTCGCCGCGCTGGTCCGCGGACTGGTGGCGACCGCGCTTGACGACATCGCCGCCGGCCGGCCGCCGCTGCCCACCGACCATCACCTGCTGGTCGGCGCGCACTGGCGGGCCGCGCACGACGGCCTGGAGGGCTCGGCGGTCGACCTGAACACAGGTGAGCTGCGGCCGGCCTGGGACGTACTGCACCAGTTGGTCGGGCGGCTCGGACCGGCCCTGGAGCGGCACGGCGACCTCGCCGAGGTGACCGGCCTGCTGGAGCAGCTACGCCAGCACGGCACCGGCGCGGCGCGGCAGCGTTCCGCGTACGCGCGCACCGGTCGGATGGAGGATGTGGTGTCGGAGGTGGCGCGACAGACCCGGGGCGGGTCCCCGGAGTGACAGGAGGTTCCCGTGGCGGAACGGATGATCGTGGTTGGCGGGGACGCCGCCGGAATGGCGACCGCCGCCCAGGCGCGACGGCGCCGGGACCGCAGCGACCTGGAGATCGTCGCGTTCGAGCGGGGGCACTTCACCTCGTACTCGGCGTGCGGCATCCCGTACTGGATCAGCGGTCTGGTGACCGACCGGGAGCAGTTGGTGGCGCGGGACCCGGCCACCCACCGCAAGCGGTTCGACATCGACGTGCGGATCCGGCACGAGGTGACCGCGATCGACCTGGACCGCCGCGAGGTGGTCGCCCGTGACCTGGACGGCGGCGGCGAGGTCCGCGAGCGCTTCGACACCCTGATGTACGCGGCCGGGGCGGTACCGACCAAGCCGGACTGGGCGCGGACCGGTGCCGCCGGGGTGTTCGGCGTGCAGACCCTCGACGACGGCTCGGCGCTGCGCAAGTGGTTGGAGGGCGAACCACGGCCCCGGCGCGCGGTGGTCGTCGGCGGCGGCTACATCGGCGTCGAGATGGCCGAGGCACTGGTCATACGCGGCCTCTCGGTCACCCTTGTCGAACGGGCCGAGCAGCCGATGTCCACTGTGGATCCGGACATGGCCAGGCTGGTCACCGAGGCGATGCGCGGGCTGGGCGTGGACATCCGCACCGGAGTGCAGGTCACCGGGCTCTGCGAGCGCGACGGCCGGATCCACGGGGTGGACACCGACGCCGGCCACATCCCGACCGACCTGGTCGTCCTGGGTCTCGGCGTACGCCCGAACACCGCGCTCGCCGAGGCGGCCGGCCTGCCGCTCGGCCCAACCGGCGGGATCCGGGTGGACCGCCGGATGCGGGTCACCGGGGTATCCGGGGTGTGGGCCGCCGGGGACTGCGTGGAGACCCTGCACCGGGTCAGTGGGATGCCGGTGCACGTGCCGCTCGGCACCCACGCCAACAAGCAGGGCCGGGTGGCCGGGATCAACATCGGCGGCGGGTACGCCACCTTCGCGGGCGTGATCGGCACCGCGGTGACCAAGGTCTGCGACCTGGAGGTGGGGCGTACCGGGCTGCGCGAGCGGGACGCCCTGGCCGCCGGCTTCGAGTTCGTCTCGGTGATCGCCGAGTCGACAAACCGGGCCGGCTACTACCCCGGGTCCCGACCGATGACCGTGAAGCTGATCGCCGAGCGGCCCAGCGGGCGGCTGCTCGGGGCGCAGATCGTCGGCTGGTCCGAGGCGGCGAAGCGGATCGACACGCTGGCCGTGGCGCTGTGGAACCGGATGACGGTGGACGACATGACCGCGCTGGATCTGGGCTACGCCCCGCCGTACGCCCCGGTCTGGGATCCGGTGCTGGTCGCCGCCCGCAAGGCCGTCGACGCCCTGGCTGGCTGACCCGCCCCGGAGCTGCTCCGCTCCGCGTGCCGCGGACGCAACCGGGCCGAACCGCCGCTGGTGAGCGCAGTGCCGGAGCACGCATGGCGTGCTCCGGCACTGGTCGGGAGCCGGCCGGCACCGGCTCGCCGTCATCTTGCGGTTACTGCACGGTGCGCGGGTCGGCGCAGTTGACGGCCGGATACTCCCTGATGACGACGGTCGTCACCGGCTCACCGTTTAGCGTCCCGGTGGCGCGGACGGTCGCCGAACCGGCCGGGATCGCGGTCGTCCGGGTGTTGAACTGCTGGAAGGCGTTCGCACCCGGCGCGACGTCGGCGGCGGCCCTGTTGCCGTACGCGGTCTCCAGGGCGATCCGCACCGTCGAGTCGTGGTCGTTTGTCGCCTGCACCGCGACGTACGCCCTGCCCGCCACGCACCGCACCTGCGCGGTGGCCGTCAGGGGCAGCTCCGTCCTGGCGACGAGCCGGAAGTAGTCGAACGCGACAGTGACCGGCTGCGTCTGCTCCGGACCCAACGCCATCAGACCGAAGGAGGTCATCGCAGCGTCGTTGGTGACCGGCTCGCCGAGCGAGGTCCAGTTGATCCCGCCGTCGCTGATCTGGGCCGAGTAGCTGTTACCACTGCGGCTCAGCCGCAGGTAGTACCAGCCGCTCTCGGAGGTGTCGGCGATGTCGATCGACCGGTTGCCGCCGTTGCCGAACTGCGCGTTGCGTTCCGAGACCAGCTCGGCACGCAGGTCGGGCCGGGCTCCGGCGGCGTTGTCGGCCACCACGTCGAACTTCACGTAGTTGTCGTCGTTGCTGTAGACCAGGAGCCCGGCAAGCTGCCACCGGTGCAGCATGGTCGGCGTCAGCCTGGTCTCGATCGTCCAGTCGCCGGCGGCGACGTCAGTGGGGATCTTCTGGAGGATGAAGTTCCGCGGCGAGTTGTCGGTGCCGTTGATGTCGCCCTGCTGGGTCTCGATGCGCAGGGCACCGTTGCTCACCGCGACCTTTGTCGAGTCGTACCGGACCACCGCGTCCCACCGGCAGCCGTCGAGCGTGCTGCCGTCGAACTCGTCACTGGGCGCGCGGACACCGTCGTCCGTACCGTCCGGCGTCATGGTGAAGTGGTCGAACACGGCGTTGACCTGCGACGTCCCGACGTCCCCGGCGGCCATGAGCCCAACTGTCGCGTTCGGCACCACGGTGGCGGATCCGGCGAGCGCGGTCCAGGCCTGGCCGTCGGCGGAGTAGGCCGCGGTCAGCTTCTCTCCGTCGCTTACCAGTCGCAGGTGCGCGGTGGCGGGGAAGCCCGCCGGTAGGCCCACGTTGGCGTGCCAGGTCCGCGTCCCGCCGGCCTCGGTCTGGAACTCCATGATCCGGCCGCCTGACGAGTTGCGGGTGAAGGCCAGCTTGACGTAGTCGTTGTCGCTGCCGTGCATGAGGAGACCGGCGTGCTGCCACTCGCGGTCGTGCGGAACCGTCACCTTCGTGGTGATCGTCCACGCTCCGGTCCGCGCGCGCTGGCCGACGTAGCTGATCGGCCCCACGTTCGCCTCGTTGATGTCACCGTTGGTGACCGGCAGGACCAGGCCGCCGCCGGTCAGCCGCACCGGCAGGTTCGGGGCGTTCCGTACCCTGCTCCACCGGGTGGTGTTCAGCGTGTCACCGTCGAAGTCGTCCGAGCTGCGGATGACACAGCCCGGTGCGGTCTCCGGCGGTGTCGGCTGCCATGCCTCGTCGACGAGCGTGAACCCGGTGAACTTCACCTCGCTGATGGCCGACGCGTGGTGCGCGGTGACCGCGAGACCGATGTCCTGCTGGCTGGCCGCACCGGGCAGCGTCACCGGATCACCGACCGGGGTGAACGATGTCCCGTCCTTGCTCCAGTACCCGTAGTAGTTATCGCCGTCCCGCACGATCCGGACCCAGGACGGGTAGCTCGTCGTGCTGGCGCCGGTGCTGGCGTCGAGTTGGCCGTTGCCGTCGGTGTCGCGCAGCCACTCGAACCCGGAGCCGGCCCGCAGGGTCATCGCCGCGTACCCGGGCGAACTGCCGGGTCTGGTGACGTCGTTGCGGACGATCAGGCCGGCCTTGGCGGAGTTGTTCGTGTTCGTCTGGCTCTCGATCTTCACCGTGGCGGTCCAGGTGTCCCCGGCTGCTGCCGGCAGGTACACCGCGCCGTACTGGTCGGTTCCCTGCCACATGTTCGCGCCGCCGGCCTTGACGGTCCAGGTGTCCTGATCCGGCCGGTCGAAGGTGGCGGTGGTGTTGGTGAAGGTCTGCCAGGCCCCGTAGAGGTCGCCGACCTCGACCGGCACGATGCGGGACTTCATCTGCTGGCCCTTGTCGTTTGTCGCGACCGCGGTCAGCTGGTAGCGCTTCTCGCCCGTCACGTTCCAGGTCACCGAGTACGGGGCGGTGGTGTCAGTGCCGATCGACGTGCCGTCGACGAAGAACTCGACAGCGGTGATGGTGTTCTCCGCGTCGCTCGCGTCGGCGGTCACCTGGATCGCGCCCGGCTCCAGCCTGTCGGCAGGGGTCGGGGAGGTCAGCGCGACCTTCGGCTTGCTCGTCGGCGAGGCGCCCTTGCCGTCTGCCTCGATGAAGTTCAGCCGCCGCTCGCCCGCGTCCGGGAAGACCACGTACAGGGTGAACGACCGGCCCGGGTCGGACACCGGGACCGGGACATCGACGTAGCCGCCGCCGGTGGTCGCCGGCACCTGCGCGGTGCCGATGAGCTCTCCGTCCGGCGCGTCCCGCCGCAGCTGGATCTGTCCGGCGCTGGCTGCCGACACGCGCAGGATCAGCCGGTCCACGTTGTACAGGCTGACCGGGTCGTACGACGCCCAGGCGCCGTTCTGGCCGGCGACTGAGTCGCCGTGTCCCTCGACGTCACGGGACGGGGCGACAGTCACGTTCGACGACCTGCCGAAGAACTCCGCCTCGCGCAGCTTCGGGTACAGCAGGGTGATGTCCGAACCGGTCAGGCTCGGGATGCCACCCGCGCCGCCCGAGTCGGTGTAGCGGCCGTCGAGCACGTAGAAGACATTCATGTCCTCGCCGTGCCCGCCACCGAGGGCGGTGACGACCGAGCCGGTACGCCCGTTCAGCGGTTCGGCCGGGTGCGCGTGCTCGTCGTGGCCCAACGCCGGCTGGATCACCACGTCGGCGTCGTTGATCTGGGTGTCCTCGGCGTCGTTGACCGACAGGTTCCAGCTGATCTCGTCACCGAAGTCGAAGAACGCGCCGTTGGGCGGCAGGTTGAAGTTCACCTCGGGCCGGGTGTTGCCGACCGTGATCGGCACCGTGGTGGTGCCGGTCTTGCCGTGCGGGTCGGTCACCGTGAGCCGGGCGTTGTAGACGCCGTTCGCGGTGTAGGTGAAGGTCGGCTTCAGCTCGGTGGAGTCGACGACGCCGTCACTTGTGAAGTCCCACTCGTAGCGCAGTTGCTCGTTCTCCGGGTCGGTACTGCCCGAGCCGTCGAATTCGACTGCGAGTGGCGCCTGGCCGGAGTCCGGCGAGGCGTTGATCTTCGCGGTGGGTGAGCGCGATCCGGAGATGTAGTCGATCCGGTAGAGCCCGGAGTTCGGGTTGTCCCGGCCGAAGCCACCACCCCAGTCCAGCACGTACATCGAGCCCTCGGGGCCGAACTTGGAGTCGATCGGGGCGAGGAACTGCTGCTGCGGCAGGAACGGGTTGACCTTCTCGACCCCGCCCTGCCCGTTCGGGATGATCGAGTACATCTTGTTCCGCGCCCACTCGTAGAAGAACGGCTTGCCGTCGTAGTACTGCGGGAACTTGGTGTCCGACTCCAGGTCCGGGTCGTACTTGTAGAACGGGCCGCCCATCGGGGCCAGGCCACCGCCCTGCGGGATGACCGACGGCACCGAGGAACGCTTGTAGCCGTACCACATGTTCGCCGGCTTGGCGGGCGGCAGCTCGGTCAGGCCGGTGTTGCGCACCGAGTCGTTGATCGGGCGATCGCAGTCGAAGTACGCACCGACCGTGACCGGGCTGGTCCGGTAGTCCACGTCCCGGAACGGCTCGTTGTTGCCCATGCAGAGCGGCCAGCCGTAGAAGCCGGGCTCGGTGATCAGGTTCCACTCGGCGATGCCGGCGGGGCCACGGTCCGGGTTGTCGTTGCTGTTGTCCGGCGAGTAGTCCGCCATGCCGACGGCGCCGGTCTGCGGATCGACCGAGAACCGGAACGGGTTGCGGAAGCCCATGGCGTAGATCTCCGGCCGGGTCTTCGCCGTGCCCGGTTCGAACAGGTTGCCCGCCGGGATGGAGTAGGTGCCGTCCGGCTCGGGGCGGATCCGCAGCAGCTTGCCGCGCAGGTCGTTGGTGTTGGCCGAGGTCTCCCGCGCATCGTGGAAGGTGCCGTTGCGCTCGGACAGTGGCGCGTAACCGCCGGACGGCTCGGAGTGCGGGTTCACGTCGTCGCCGACGCCGAGGTAGAGGTTCCCGTCCGGGTCGAAGGCGAGGCCACCACCGGTGTGACCCGGCTCGTCGGGCAGCCGCCGCGCCGGCACCTCGAGCAGGACCTTCTCGGTGGCCCGGTCGATCTGCGAGTCCGGCCCGACGGTGAGACGCGACAGGCGGTTGAAGAAGTTCGCCGGGTCGCTGTCGTTGGTGCTCGCCGGTGAGTAGTAGATGTAGAGGTGGCCGTTCTCGGCGAAGTTCGGGTCGAGCGCGATGCCGAGCAGGCCGTCCTCACCGCCGGAGTAGACCGGGATCGTGATCGCGGTCTTGGTCGTCCTGGTCTGCGGGTCGTACACCCGGATCTGGCCGCGCACCAGTTCGGTGAAGAAGACCCGGCCGTCCGGCGCGATGTCCATGGCGAACGGGGCGCTTGTGTTCTGGTCCAGCGGGACCCGCTCGTACGTGCTCCAGTCGGTGCCGGAGCAGTCGCCCGGCTTTATCCCGGCGGCCCACTGCACGCCACCGAGGATGTGCTTCACCAACGGCGTCTCGCCTGTGTAGTGGGCGCCGAAGTGACCCATGCCGGTCATCCAGGCGCGGCCGCCGTCGTACGGCTTGCACCAGGAGATCGGGTGGTCGTAGCCCATGGCGTTGCCACCCGCGTCGTACGTCGTCTCGTCCATCGTCGCGAGCACGTGCGCGTTGCCGCGGACATTCAGCGAGTAGTTGTACCACTCGTCGGCACGCTGCCACCGCTGCGGCAGGTGACTTGTCGACGGGTGGCTGTGGTCCTCGACGCGGACGGTGCCCGGCAGGCCGGGGCTGCTGCCGGTGGCGGCGTGGCCGGGCATCAGCGCGCCGATCATGTTGTCCCACCACGCGTAGTTTCCGCGCATGTCGGTGGCGTTGTGGATGGCGACGATGCCGTTGCCGGCCTGCATGTAGCGCTCCATCGCCGCCTTCTGGTCGGCGGTCCACGGGTCGCCGGAGGCCTGGAACATCACCAGGGCGTCGAACTGCGCGAGGTCGGCGTCATTGAAGATCGCGGAGTCTTCGGTGTGCTGCGAGGTGATGCCGGCCTCGGCGAAGGCGGCCCGCAGCACGGGCACGCCCTGGTCGATGGCCTCGGTGTGCCGGAACTGGGTGGTCTTGGTGAAGATCAACACGTGGGCTTGGTCTTGCCCGGCCTCCCGGGCGACCGCCGGCGGTGGGCTGAGCATGGACAGCGCGAGGGCGCCGGCAACGGGCAAGGCGATCATCCGTCCCCACCGGGGACGCCAGGTCACGTTCATGAGATGGAGGGACCTCTCTGGGACGCGAGAATCTACTGGTGTGGGCGTGACCGTGCGGCGTGCCGGCGCCGTCGGGCTGGGGTGCAATGCGCAGTCGGCGCTAGGCCGTCATCACCCCCCGCAGGAACTTCAGGCCGTCCACGGCGATCGCGTCCTGACTGGCGGCGAGGGGACGCCAGATGGAGGCGGCGGTGGCGATCGTCGCGTTCTCCGCGGTGAACGACTCGATGCAGAGCGGACCGGAATAGCCCGCCTCGTCGATTGCGGTGAGGATCGCCGGCCAGTCCAGGTGGTCGGTGCCAGGGGCGCCGCGGTCGTTGCCGCACACCTGAACGTGGGCCACCCGGCCGGCGGCGGCGCGGATCGCCGCCGGGATGTCCGTCTCCTCGATGTTCTGGTGGTAGAGGTCGAGTGCCACCTCGCAGTGCGGCAGGTCGCCGATCGCCTCCAGGGTCTGGCCGATTGTGTTGAGCAGACTCGTCTCGTAGCGGTTGAGCGGCTCGACGGCCACCGTGACACCGGCGGTGCCCGCGTACTCGACGACCGGGGCGAGGCTCTCCCGCAGCTGGTCGTACGCTGCGGCGCGCTCGGCGGGCGACAACCGCCAGGTCCGGCCGACCGACGCGTACGCCGGCCCGGCGATCACCGGCGAGCCGACCGCCGCGGCGGCGTCCACCACGGCGCGCAGGTAGTCCTGGGTGGATCGGATGGTGCCCTCGTCCGCGGCGATCAGCTCGCGACCGGGTGGCATCACGAGGCACACGGTGGCGCCGAGCCCGTGGTCGGCGAGCACCTGGGCGGCCCGCTCCGCTTCCCAGTCGCCCGGGTTCTCCACCGGGAGTTCGAGCACGTCGAAGCCCCACCCCGCGACCTTGGCCGCGAGGGCGGCCAAGGTCGCGTCGGTCAACGGTGAGTGCCACACCCACGTGTTGACCCCGAGTTGATGCCTGCTCACTTCCACGGCCCCGGGTAGCCCGGCATCTCCTCACAGCCGCACATCGCGTAGTGCAGCGGCGGCATGTCCTGCTTGACGTAGGACGCGACGTTGTCGCCGGTGATCCGCGGCTGCGGCAGCACCCACTCCTTCGGCACCTGCTCGCCCTTGAGGATCTTCAGCGCCGCGATGACCGGGGTACGCCACTGGTAGGTGGGGTAGGTGGGTGCCACGGCGGTCAGGTTCTCGTCCACCCACAGTCGAAGGAAGTCCTGCTGGTCCTCGCCGACGACCGGCGGCACGGCGACCCCGGCGTCCTGGAACGCCTCGACTGCGGCGACGGCAGTCGCGCCGGCGTCCATCCACACGCCGTCGATCTGCCCCACGCGCTGGAGGTAGTCGGAGACGATGCTCTTGGTCTTGGCCGCATCGCCGTCGGTGAACTCCACGCCGGCCACCTCGAGTTCGCTGCCGGCGAAGATCTCGTTTGCGGCCGCCCACCGCTGCTCGAGCACGTCCACGCCGGGCAGGATGCGCAGGGCGAGGATCTTGCCGCCCGGCTTGACCTTCTCCTTCAGGAACTCCGCACCGTCCGCCCCGAAGGCGAAGCCGCCGATGGGGTGGATGAAGGTGACCGGGCAGGTGGTGTTGACCCCGCGGTCGAAGACGATCACCGGAACGCCGGACCCGCACGCCTGCTCGACGGCGGGCGTCAGCGTGGCTGTGGTGTTCGGCGAGATGATGATCGCGGAGCAGTTCTTGGCGGTAAGCGACTGGATGTCGCTGATCTGCTTGTCATCCTTGCCCTCCGCGTCGAGCACGGTGAAGGTGCTGATCTCCGGGTGCAGCTTCACCTCCTCCTGCATGGTCTTGTAGCCGACCTGCCGCCACGGATTGTTCACCGCGGCGTTGGAGAAGCAGAGGGTGTAGTTGCCGCCGGGCTTGGCGAACTTCGCGGTGTCGACAAGTTCCGGCTGGAGCATCTGCTCCCACGGCTTGCCGTCCGGGCCCTCCGGCGTGGCGGTGCGGAACGCCAACTGCCTGTCGTACTCGGCCTGGTCGAAGAACTCCGACTTGGCAGCGCTCGAACTGGACGGTGCGTCGCCAGGAGTGTCGTCAGCCGGCAGATCGCTGGAGCATCCGGCGAGCGCGAGCGCGCCCGCCACGACCACCGCGGACCATCTCTTGGTCATTATCGTTGATCTCCTTACTCGCTGCGGGACATCAGGAGGAGACGGGCTGCGCGGGTCGCGCGCTGTCCCTTGGTTTCGGCCACAACCGCAGCCGTTGCCGCACACCGCCGCCGAGTGATGCGTAGGCGACGGCGACGATGATGATCACGCCCTGCACGGCCGACTTGAGGGCGCCGCTGACGCCCAGCAGGTTCAGCAGCGTGAACAGGGCCTCCAGGGACAGCGCGCCAGCGGCGGCGGCGACCACCGACCCGCGTCCGCCGCCGAGGAGCACGCCACCCAACACGACGGCGGTGATCGCCCGGAACTCCAGGCCGTCGCCGACCTGGGCCGAGACGCCGGCGAACCCGCCGAGCAGGATCGCGGCGACTGCGGCGAGCAGCCCGGAGAGGGTGAAGGCGAGCAGCCGGAGCCGGTCGACCTGACCGCCGGCCAGTCGCACGGTGGCTTCGTTGTCGCCGACCGCCACCAGCGCCCGACCGGTGCCGCCGCGCATGAACAGCACCGCGGCCACCAGGATCGCCAGCAGGATGAGCACCGACCACGGGACCGCGCCCAACACCGGGACGTCCACGCTGCCGCGCCCGAACATCCGGAACCCCTCGGACAGCGCGCCACGCGGGGCACCACCGGTCCAGAGGAACGTCGCGCCGTCGAGCACGAGCAGCATGCCGAGCGTGACGATGAACGACGGCACCAGGAGCTTCGTCGTGATCAGACCGTTGACCAGGCCGACCAGCAGGCCGAACCCGAGCACGAGCGGGATCACCCAGGCCGTCGCCGAGTCGTTGCCGTCGATCAACCGCGCCGCGATGACCACCCCGGCGGTCACCAGCGCGCCCACCGACAGGTCGAAGCCGCCGGAGACGATGACGAAGTACTGCCCGATCGCGAGGATCATCAGCGGTGCGGCCCGCTTGAGCAGCGCCAGGTAGCCGGCGGGCTCGCTGTAGGCCGGGCCGACGATGGCCAGGCCGATGAGCAGCACGAGCAGGAAGAGCAGCGCCGGTGCGGTGCCCTCGGCCAGGCGGGGACGCCAGGTCATGACAACCTCCCGTGGGCGCGATCGGCGACCATGCGCCGGGCGTAGAGCGCGACCGCGGTCACCAGGACGACACCGCGCACCACGTCCTTGAAGAACGGGTCGACCTCGAGGGAGTCGAAAATCGTGTCCAGGGTGGCCAGGATGAGAACGCCGCCGATGGTGCCGGCGATGCCGCCCCGGCCGCCGGCGAGCAGCGTCCCGCCGAGTACGACGGCGGCGATCGACTCCAGGTCGTACCCGGCGTCGGTGCCGACGTACGGGGCGCCGGACCCCAGGCGGCTGGCAAGGTAGATCCCGGCGAGGCCGGCGGCGACCGAGCAGAGCACGTGCGCGGTGATGATGGTCCGCCGGGTCCGCACTCCGGAGAGCCGGGCCACCTCGATGTCGCCGCCGACGGCGTACATGTGGTAGCCAGGGCGGGTCCGCTTGAGGTACCACCAGCACAGTGCGGCGACGGCCAGCATGAGCAGCGCCGCGACAGGTACCGGGCCGATCCGGTCGTAGCCGAGGTGCTGGAATCCGCGCGGTACGTCACCGGCCGGCCCGGTGTAGTTGTCCTCCAGGTAACCGCGCAGGATCAGCGCCACGCCGAGCGTCGCGATGAACGCGTGGGCCCTGAGGACGGTGATGACGAGCCCGTTCACCAGCCCGACACCGGCGGCCACGGCGAGCGCGAGCAGCACGCCGGGTAGGACCATGCCCTCCTGCCCGGCCATCGTCTCCGCCGCGATCAGCGAAGTGAGACCGACCAGGTAGGCCACGGACAGGTCGAGGGATCCGGTGAGGATCACCATCGTCTGTCCGATTGCCACCAGGCCGAGCGCGGTGGCCCGGGTGAGGATGTTGAGGATGCCGGTCTGGTCGAGCAGCACCTCACCGCGCAGCCCGACGAGCACGCTGCCGACGACGAGCAGTGCGACGAGCGCGAGATAGACGATGGCGGTCGGGTGGAGTCGCCAGCGCGCTGCCGGCCGGGTGGCCTGCCGGGTGGCCGGTACGGTGTTTTCCTGAAGTGCGCTCACGCCACCTCACCGATCCCGTGTCCGGTGGCCAGCGCCATCACGGCCCCCTCGCTTGCGCCGGGGGGTAGTTCACCGGCCAGCGCACCGTCGTGCATGACCAGGATCCGGTCGCTCATCCCGATCAGTTCGGGCAACTCTGAAGAGATCATCAGCACCGCCACGCCGCGCTTCGCGAGTTCGCGCAGCAACTCGTGCACGGCCCGCTTCGCACCGACATCTATGCCGCGCGTCGGCTCGTCGATGAGCAGCACCGTCGGCTCGACCGCGAGCCATTTGGCGAGTACGACCTTCTGCTGGTTGCCGCCGGACAGGAAGCGCACCTCCTGGTGCTCGCCGCGGGCGACCACGGCCACCCTGTCGAGCAGCGCCGAGACGTCGGACTTCGCGCGGGAGCGCGGGCCACGCAGCGCCGCGCGGCGAACCAGCAACGCGTTGTCGCGTACGGATTGGCGAAGTGCCAGCCCGTCGCCCTTGCGGTCCTCGGTGACCAGGGCGATCCCGAGGCGCACCGCGGTGCGGGGTCGGGTCACCCGCCGGACCGCCCCGTCCACCTCCATCGAGCCCCGGGTGAACGGCTCCACACCGAACACCGCCCGCGCCACCGCCGAGCGGCCGGACCCTTGCAGCCCGGCGAGACCGACGATCTCCCCCGCGCGTACCTCAAGATCGAGGTCACGGACCCGGGCGTTGCCGGCACCGCGCAACGCGAGGCGGACCGGCCCGAGATCGTCGGGGAGCGCCCGGTCCGGGTAGTACTCGCCCAGGTCGCGGCCCACCATGTGCCGGACGAGGTCCTCCGAGGTCAGCTCACTGGTCGGCGCGCAGGTGACGAGTTGGCCGTCCTTGAGCACGGTGATCCGGTCGGAGAGGTCGAACACCTCACGCATGCGGTGTGACACGTAGAGGATCGCGATACCCCGCTCGCGCAGCCTGCGCACCAGGTCGTAGAGGAGTTCGACCTCGTGATCGGCGAGCGCGGCGGTGGGCTCGTCCATGCCCAGCACCCGGGCGTCGGTCGACAGGGCCTTGACGATCTCCACGACCTGCCGCTGGGCGACCGACAGCGACGAGACCTGGTCGGTCGGATCGATCCCGTCCTCACCTAGCCAGTCCAGCAGTTCGCGGGTATCGGCCACCATGCGCCGCTGGTCGACCTGCATCCGCCGGACCGGCTCGCGGCCGAGGTAGACGTTCTCGGCCACGCTGCGATGCGGCAGCAGGGTGAACTCCTGGTGGATGATCGCGATGCCGGCCCGCTGCGCGTCGCTGGGACCGGCGAAGGACACCTCGCCGCCGTCGACCTCGATCCGGCCGTCGTCCGGCCGGTGCACCCCGGCGAGCACCTTGAGCAGCGTGGACTTGCCCGCGCCGTTCTCGCCCATCACCGCGTGCACCTCGCCGCCGCGCAGCTCCAGGTCCACCCCGCGCAGCACCGGCACGCCGAGGAAGGACTTGGTGATCCCGGTCAGCCGTACGTTCGTCGTTGTGGTGCCGGTTGTCATGCCGGCACCTCGTGCCACGCGCCGTCCGCAGCCGCCGAGGCCAGCACCGTCTCGGTGATCCGGACGGCGCGCAGGCCGTCGGCGAACGTGGGCAGGCCGTCCGGGACGTCCTCGCCGCGCACCAGCCGGTAGGTGTCGGCGACGAACGCGTCGAAGCAGTCCTGGTAGCCCTGTGCGTGCCCGGCGGGCAGCCGGACGTAGCGCGCGGCGGAGGGGTGCAACGTACCGGGGTCGCGCAGCAGCGTCTGGGCGCCCTCGCGCCGGCCGATCCAGAGCCGCTCCGGGTCCTCCTGGTCGAAGCCGAAGCTCGCCTCCGTGCCGGAGAGCTCCAGGTGCAGCCGGTTCTTGCGGCCGGCGGCCACCTGCGACACCACAAGCGTGCCGACCGTGCCGGCGGCGGTGGTGAAGTGCACGGCGGCCAGGTCCTCGGTGGGCCTGCCGCTGCTGCGCGCGCGCTCGTGCACGACCGAGGTGCGCGCGGACAGCCTGGTGATCCGGTCGCCGGTGACGAACTCGAACAGGTCGCACCAGTGCGAGCCGATGTCGGCGAACGCCCGGGAGGGCCCGCCGAGCGCGGCGTCGACCCGCCAGTCGTCGTCGGCTGGGCGGGACAGCCAGTCCTGGAGATAGCCGCCGGTCACGCTGCCGACGACGCCTGCCTCGCCGCCGGCCAGCCGGGCGCGCAACTCGCGCACCATCGGGTGGAAGCGGTAGACGAACGGCACGGTGGCCACTCGGTCGCCGGTCGCCCCGGCCAGCGCCAGCGCCTCGGCGCTGTCGGTGGCGAGCGGCTTCTCACAGATGACGTGCACGCCGGCGGCGAGAGCGGCGCCGGCGACGGAGGCGTGCGACGCGTTGGGCGTGCACACGTGCAGCACGTCGATCTCGACGGTGTCCAGCAGGGTCGCCAGGTCCGGGTAGCCCTCGTCCGCACCGACCGCCCGAGCCGCGGCGGCGGCCCCCTCCGGACGCGACGCCACCGCAGCCGCGACGGTCGCCCCGGCGCGCCGGGCCGCCTCCGCGTGCACTCGCCCCATGAACCCCGCGCCGACAACCGCCACCCGCAGCGTCTGCTGCTCGGATCCGAGCCCACGAGACGCCGGTATTAGATCGGTCACAGACATACGACGACAGTAGGGTCAACTTATGGCGGCAGTCAACAAAAGATGAGCCTCGATCGTCCATAGTGCGCAAACTGGCCTCTGAAGAGGATCGACCGGCGAGCGGAAGGAGGGCGATCGGCTTTAATTGAGTGATGAACCATGGACAAAACGCCGCTGCGGCATCGGCCGGCGAGTTGCTGGAGCTGCTGCGCGACGGCCAGGCACGCACCCGTGGCGAACTGGCCACCGAGACCGGCCTGGCCCGGTCGACCGTGCGCCAACGGCTCGACGCGCTGATGGACGCCGGCCTGGTGACCGCCGGGGGCAACGACGCCGCCACCGGCGGCCGACCCGCGAGCAGGTTCGTGTTCAACGCCCGCGCACGGGTGGTGCTGGCGGCCGACGTCGGTGCCACCCACGCCACCGTGGCGATCGCCGACCTGACCGGCGAGCCGCTGACCGTGGAGCGGCTCGCGCTGGATATCGCCGATGGCCCCGACCCGGTGCTCGGCCGGCTCGTCGACGCCTGGCAACGGATGCGCGCCAGCCACGTTCCCACTACCCCCATCGCCGGCGTCGGCATCGGGCTGCCCGGCCCGGTCGAGCACTCCACCGGCAAGCCGACCCATCCGCCGATAATGCCGGGCTGGAACGGATACGACGTGCCCGCGCGGATCGCCGCCGACTTCGCCGTACCGGTGCTCGTGGACAACGAGGTCAACCTGATGGCGCTCGGGGAACACGTCCGCTGCTTCTCCGACGAAGCCCACATGATCTTCGTCAAGGTCGCGACCGGCATCGGTTCCGGCCTGATCAGCAACGGTCGGTTGCACCGCGGCGACGTCGGCGCGGCCGGCGACCTCGGGCACATCCTGGCCCCGCACGGGGGCGACGTGCGCTGCCGCTGCGGCAACAGCGGATGCCTGGAGGCCGTCGCCAGCGGCCCCGCCATCGCCGCGAAACTCCACGAGGCTGGCCTCGACGCGACGGACAACGCTGACGTGGTGGCCCTGGTGCAGGCCGGCAGCCTGATCGCCGGGCAAGCCGTGCGGCAGGCCGGCCGGGACATCGGCGAGGTACTGGCCACCTGCGTCAGCCTGTTCAACCCGTCGCTGATCGTGGTCGGTGGAGCGCTCGCGCAGGCCGGCGAGCTGCTGCTGGCGGGCGTACGGGAATCGATCTACCGTCGCTCGCTGCCGCTGGCCACCGAGCGCCTCCGCATCGTCACCTCCCAGGCCGGCGCGAACGCTGGCGTCGTCGGCGCCGCGTCAATGGTCATCCAGCATGTCCTGTCCCCCGCCGTGCTCGACCGCCAGATGGCCCAGCCGTCAGGTGGCCAGGGTTCCGGGCTGGGTGCTGCCGCCGAGGGCAGCGAGCTGACGAACGCGCCCACGGTCTTTGTCGGTGGTGGGGGTTAGCGTGTCCGCGCGACCGTAGTCAAGGGCCCGGCGCCACACCCCTCGGAGGACCCCATGCCGCAGGAGACGACCTACCTCGAACTGTCCGAAGTGGACGGTGCAGCGCACAAGTTCTACGAGGTGATGGTCGACGACGCCAGGATGACCGTGCGCTACGGCCGGATCGGCGACCAGGGCCAGGTGAAGACCACCAGCTACCCCGACAACACCCGGGCGCGGGCCGCCGCGGCGAAGAAGATCGGGGAGAAGGTCCGCAAGGGGTACGCCCCGGCGGTGCGCGGCGTACGTCAGAAGCGGTCCGTCTCCCGCCGCCAGATCGTCAGCACCCGTTCGACCGCCCGCACCGCACCGGTGCTCTGGCGTTACCACTCCGGCGCGCCCGCGTTCGGCATCTTCGTCGACGGGCGCACCTGCATGGTGGGCAACGAGCAAGGGGTGATCACCACTCTCGACCACCAGTCGCGGGTGCTGGACCAGGTCCGCCTGCCCGACGGGGTCAAGTGCATCGTGGCCGACGACGACTGGATCTACGCCGGCTGCGACGACGGCAACGTCTACGACCTCTCCGGCAAGATTCCCCGGGTGGCGTACGCGATCGCGCCCGACATCGACATCTACTGGCTCGACATCCACGACGGCGTGCTGGGCGTCTCCGACGCCGACGGCGGCATCGCCGCGATCGACCACGAGGACGAGTTCCTCTGGCGGCGGGCCGGGCGTGGCCAGTCGGCCTGGATGGTGCGCTGCGACGCCGACGCCGTCTACCACGGTGACTCGACCGGGGTGAGCGGCTACGACTGGCGTACCGGGCGGGAGCTGTGGCACACCCGCACCGGGCCGGTGCTCTTCGGCTGGCAGGAGCGCGACGCGGTGTTCGCCGGCACCGCCTCCCGCGACGTGGTACGCCTCGACAAGGACGGCCGGACGGCGCGCAGATATCACGCCGACGCTCCCGTCTTCTCCTGCGCCACCACCGCCGACGGCCGCTACGTCTTCGCCGGCGACAGCCATTCCTCGATCTACTGCTTCGCCGCCGACGGCACCCGGCTCTGGAAGCTCGGCACCGACTGCGGTTCGGCGTACTCCATGCAGTACCACGACCAGCGCCTCTACCTGGTCACCACAAGCGGCTACCTGGCCTGCGTGGACGCCAGCCAGCCGGCGATCCGGGCGGCGGAGGCGGGCAGCCTGCCCGAGGTGGTCGACGTCAAGGCCCCGGCCCGGCTGCCGGAGCCCGCCGCCGTCACCCAGGTCGAGGTGGTAAGCGACACCGGCAGCGGGGTGACCGTCGAGTGCGTCGAGCAGGGCGGCCGGCTGCGGGTGCACGTGCTCTCCGCCGGCTACCACCGGGACTGGTCCGTGCAGTTCCCCAAGGGCATCCGCGAACCCGGAGCGCGCTACCTGGTCACCGAGGTCCGGGAGTCCGGCCGGGGCGGCTTCTACCGGGCGTACGGCGACATCCGCCGCCTGCGTTGAACCCGGTGTCAGATGGGCCTGCGTTGAACCCGGTTGTCAGGTAGGGCGGACTCGGCCACCATGAGCCGGTGACCGGCGCGTTGCGGATCCCCGACGAGTTGACCTGGTTGCGCGGCATGACGGGCGGCCCGGAGTGGTTGGCCGGGCTGCCGGACCGCCTGGCCACCTGCGCCGCCCGCTGGTCGCTGCGGGTCGGCCCACCCTTCGGGTACGGGATGACCTCCCTGGTGGTACCGGCCGACCTGCCGGACGGCACCCGCGCGGTGCTCAAGTTGCAGTTCCCCGACGCGGAGAGCGAGCACGAGGCAACCGCGCTGCGCCGCTGGGAGGGCGAGGGTGCGATCCGACTGCTCGCCCACGAACCCGACCTGCGGGCGCTGCTTGTGGAACGCTGCGATCCCGGCACCCCGCTACACACGCTGCCGCTGGACGACGCCCTCGACGTGATGGTGGGGCTACTCCCCCGACTCTGGGTGCCGGCCGGTCGCCCGTTCATGTCGTTGGCGGAGGCCGCCGCCGGCTGGACGGTGCGGCTGCCGGCGGCGTGGGAGCGGGCCGGCCGGCCGTACGATCGCCGATTTGTCGACCTGGCGCTCGACCTGCTGACCGGGCTGGCTGGCAGTCAGGGCGAGCAGGTGCTGGTCAACCAGGACCTGCACGCCGCCAACGTGCTGCGGGCCGAGCGCGAGCCGTGGCTGGTGATCGATCCGAAGCCGCTGGTCGGCGAGCGCGAGTTCTCGGTGGTGCCGATGGTGCGCGGCGTCGAGCTGGGGCACTCCGGCGCGGCGGTCCGACGTCGACTCGACCGGCTCAGTGCCGAGCTGGGGCTGGACCGCGAGCGGGTACGCGACTGGACGATCGGCCAGACGATGGCCTGGAGCATCGCCGGTGACAAGGTCTTCCACGACCACATCGAGGTGGTCCGCTGGCTGCTCGGCGAGCCGTGAGTCGACCCGTCACCCCTGGCAGCCGGAGCACCAGTAGAGGTTGCGGGCGGTGATGGTGCCCCGGCTGACCGGGGTGCCGCAGACGTGGCACGGCTGGCCGGCGCGGCGGTAGACGTACACCTCTCCCCCGTGCCGGTCGACGCGGGCCGGGCGGCCCATCGCCTCGGGCAGATGCGCGGGCCGGACGGTGTCGATCCGGCCGGTGGCGACGGCGAGCGTCATCAACTCCACCAGGTCGGCCCAGAGCGCGTCCCAGCCTGCGCGGCCGAGGTCCCGGCCGGGCAGGGTCGGCGGCACCCCGGCGCGGAACAGCGCCTCGGTCACGAAGATCAGACCGGTACCGGCCACCACCGACTGGTCCAGCAGCAGCGCCGCAAGCGGCGTCGAACTGCGCACAATCCGGCCGTACGCCCGCTGCGGGTCGGCGTCGGGGCGCAGCGGATCGGGCCCGAGCCGGGCACGCAGTGCCGCCGCCTCGGGCGGGGTGAAGAGTTCACAGGCGGTCGGCCCGCGCAGGTCCAGCCAGCGCCGGTCGCTGACCAGCCGCAGCCGGATCTGCCCCACCGGCTCGGGCGGCACCCCGTCACCGTCGGTGACTTTGCCGTACAGGCCGAGGTGTACGTGCAGGATCAGCTCACCGGCGTAGTGGTGCAGCAGATGCTTGCCGTACGCCTCGGTGTGCTCCAGCACGGTGCCGGAGAGCAGCGCGGCACCCTCGGCGAACCGGCCCTGTGGGCTGGCGGCGAGCACCTTGTCCCCGGCGAACAGCTCGGCGTGCCGGGCCGCCAGACGATGGATGGTGTGTCCCTCTGGCACGACCGCCAAGCTTAGAGGCCGATCCGCAGCGGCGGTTCAGGGCCGGCCGGCGAGGTGGGTGACGAAGGCGCGCCAGGCGGTCGGGGGAAAAGTCAGCGCCGGACCGGCCTCGTCCTTCGAGTCCCGTACGCCGACCACGCCAGGCAGGTTGTCGGCGACCTCCACGCAGGCACCGCCGTTGGTGGAGGAGCGAGACGACTTGCGCCACCGCGCCCCGGTCAGATCGTCCATGTCTTTGCCGCCTCCTTGAGCACGTCGAGGGTCTGCCCCAACGGGAGGGCTTCGCCACGGACCGCGTCCCACGCCAAGCCCAGGCTAGCAACCGCATCGGGCTGCCCCGTGATCTGCGCGGCCACCTGGTTGTCCACGTAGGCGGCGCGTGAGCCGTCGGGCAGGTCGGCCAGGATGAACGCCCCGGCCAGTCCTGAGTAGATGCCAGCGGAGAGCGGCACGATCTGCAACCGGATATGCGGCTGCTCGGCACAGGTCAGCAGGTGTTCGACCTGCTCGGCCATCACATCGGGGCCACCGCACGGCCGGCGGAGCACCATCTCGTCCAGCACCACGAAGAGTTGCGGACTCGGCTCGCGGGCAAGGACCGCCTGGCGTTCTATCCGTGCCGCGACCCGCTGGTCCAGTTCCGAGATCGGCGTGCCCGCCGCCCGGAACGTCGCGCGGGCGTACGCCTCGGTCTGGAGAAGGCCGGGCACGAACGAGTGTTCGTACCAACGGAACGCCGTGGCCTTCCGCTCGATCTGTATCAATTCCCGCAGCCAGACCGGGGAAGCATCTTCTTTGACCAGTTCCTCCCAGAGGGTGCCGAAGTAGCCGCCGGTGTCGAGCGCCTTGTCGACGGCGGCGAGATAGGGCAGGTTCGGCGGCTTCGTGCCGGTCTCGATCGCGCTGACCTGGGAATCCGAGCAGAAGACCAGCTCGCCGAGCTGGGCCTGGGTCAGCCCGGCCGCCCCACGGCGTCGCCGCAGTTCACGAAGTAGGTACTCGGACGGCGAGATTCCCACGGTTTCCACACCCTTCCCTCAGGCGTCATCTCGTTTCAGGCCAGCTCGAAGTCGTTCGCTACTTTCCCGCGATCGAGCGATGACTATTCCGAGGCTAGAGGGCCGGCGTCCAGGGTGGAAGGACATCCAGACCAGCGACGCAGGAGGCCGCCAGTGTCCGTACCGAGGCCCGCAAATGCCGTCCCGGTGTCCCGCTGGGCGAGCCGTCCAGCCCGCCCGACCCCTGCGCGGCGGGCGGACGGGACGCCCCGGGTCGAACCCGGGGTGTACCTGTTGACCCGGGACGCGTCACCGCAGTTCGCCAAACCGATCACGGTACGGGTTATCCGCGAGCTGACCGACCGGCACACCTACCACGAATGGACCTGGATCCAGGTCTACGAACTCGATCCGCACGGCGACGCCGTCGCCCGCCGCGAGCTGTTCGTGCGCCCCGCCGGGATGCGCCCCGCACCCGAACCGGGTAGCCGTCGCACCCGCAGGCGGCGTGGCGCGGCGCGGGACGACCGATGAAACCGCACCTACGCGATCACGTCGCGTCCCGCCCGACGTGGCGCTGCCAGGCGTGCGGGATCGCCTGGCCCTGCTCGCCCGCGAAGCTGCGCCTGCTGGCCGAGTACCGGGGCAACGCTCACCGACAGACCGACGCACAAGCTGAAAGGGGGTGCCAACGATGACCAGCGCGCATGACGTCGCAGCGGCGGTGCTGGGTGAGCTGGGCTCCATGACCGCCATGAAGCTGGAGAAGCTCGTCTACTACTGCCAGGGCTGGCACCTGGCACGCGAAGGGCGCCCCCTGTTCCATGAGGCGATCGAGGCATGGCGGCAAGGTCCAGTGGTGCCACTCCTCCATCCTGGTCGACCCGGCCGCGACCACGCCCGCTGCGGATTGTGCGGCCGTCGTCTACGCCCGCGTGTCATCAGCCGACCAGCGCGCCGACCTGGATCGACAGGTCGCCCGGGTGGCAGCGTGGGCAACCGAACAGAACCTCGCCGTGTCGCGGGTGGTGACCGAGGTCGGCTCGGCGCTGAACGGACGGCGCAAGAAGTTCCTGGCTCTGTTGCGCGACCCGGCCGTGTCGACGATCGTGGTTGAGCACCGCGACCGGTTCGCCCGGTTCGGTGCCGAGTACGTGGAGGCAGCCCTCGCAGCGCAGGGCCGCAGGCTGCTGGTCGTGGATCCGGCCGAACTGGACGACGATCTGGTGCGTGACGTCACCGAGATTCTGACGTCGCTGTGCGCCCGGCTCTACGGCCGCCACGCCGCCGCGGACCGCGCCCGTCGCGCTGTTGACGCGGTCACCGGCCCGGACGGTTCGGCGTGAAGACGATCCAGGCGTACCGGTTCGCCCTCGACCTCACCCCGGCGCAAGAACGCGCGATACTCGCGCACGCCGGGGCCGCCCGGAAGGCACACAACTGGGCACTCGGTCGGGTGAAGGCAGTGATGGACCAACGCGCGGCCGAACGCACCTACGGCATCCCGGACGAGCGACTGACCCCGGCGATCGGATGGAGCCTTCCGGCGTTGCGCCGCGAGTGGAACGCGGCGAAGGCCGAGGTGGCGCCGTGGTGGGCCGAGGTGTCGAAGGAGGCGTTCAACACCGGCCTGGACGCCCTCACCCGCGCGCTCAGGAACTGGTCGGACTCTCGGACGGGCAAGCGGGCCGGCAGGCCGATCGGGTTCCCCCGTTTCAAGTCCCGCCACCGCACCACACCATCGGTGCGGTTCACCACCGGCGCGATCCGCGTCGAGTCGGACCGCACACATGTGGTGCTACCCCGGCTGGGCCGGTTGAAGCTGCACGAGTCCGCCCGCAAGCTGGCTCGCCGCCTGGAGGCCGGCACCGCACGAATCATGTCCGCCACGGTGCGCCGCGACGGTGGACGTTGGCATGTCTCGTTCACCGTCGAGGTGCGACGAGCCGAACACAGCCCAGCCCGACCGAACAACGTGGTCGGCGTGGACGTCGGGATCAAGAACCTCGCCGTCTTGTCGACCGGTGAGCTGGTGCCGAACCCGCGCCACCTCGACGGCGCCCAACGTCACCTGCGCGCTCTCGGCCGGGCGGTGTCTGGCAAGACCGGCCCGGACCGACGTACCGGCCGGCGCCCGTCGAAGCGGTGGCAACGCGCCTGCGCGCGGCTAGGTCGGGCCCATGCCCGGGTCGCTCACCTGCGCCGCGACGGCCTGCACAAACTCACCACCCGTCTGACCCGCGAGCACGGCACGATCGTCGTGGAAGACCTCAACAGCATCGGCATGCTGCGTAATCGACGCCTCGCCAGGCACATCGCCGATGCCGGGTTCGGCGAGATCCGCCGGCAGTTGGCCTACAAAACCGAATGGAACGGCGGCAGGCTGCTCGTGGCCGACCGTTGGTATCCGTCCTCGAAGACCTGCTCGGGATGCGGCGCGGTGAAAACCAAACTCGCCCTCTCCGAGCGTGAATACGTGTGCGATACGTGTGGTCTGGTTCTGGACCGGGACCTCAACGCCGCACGCAACCTCGCCGCCCTCGCGGCCCAGTTCGACACCGCCGGGAGTGGCCCGGTGGCAGCACGTGGAGCCGACCAGAAGACCCGCGTACGCGGGCAGGTGGCCGTGAAGCGTGAACCCGGCACGACCTCAGTCGGCAAGACCGGGACCGTCCCACCGCAAGGCGGGACTACCAACCGTGTGCTCACTAAAGCGCACTGAGAGGTAACGGCAACGGACGCACGATCCGCTCATTCCTGCGACAGCTCGCGGCTGCGGCTGGCTACCTGCTGGACTGGTCCGAGCTGGACCCGGAAGCAAACATCACCGCCTGCCAACAGCACCTCGCCACTACCGATCTCAGCCTTCTGATCACCGCATTACGCCCGGTTGTCCGGCGGCTTCCCTGAGGCGTCGAGTGGACCGTTGCCGGTGGGGTAGCCGGCCGGGCACCAGCCGGGGGCCCGACCGCGCGGACGGCGTTCGGCGGGCGAAGTCCGGCTACTGGGTGGTAGGGATTCGGGCCCGGTGTCTGGTTCAATTGCGCGTCGGGCCGCCGGCAAGGCAGCGGTCGAGCGCGACGAGGACGGTGGGTCATGGCGGATCGGGTGCGTTGCGCGGTGGTGATCGGCAACAGTGACGGGATCGGGTTGGCGTTCACCCGTCGGTTGCTCGCCGACGGGTGGCGGGTCGCCGGGCTGTCCCGGCGGGACAACGGGATCAACGTCCCGACGTACGCGCACCACGTCATCGACGTGACCGCGCCGGACTACCCCGAGGTGCTGGGCAAGGCGATCGACGAGTTGGGGCGGGTGGACCTCTGTGTGTACGCCGCCGGGATCGGTGAGCCGATCGACCTGGCCGACCTGGCCGCGCAGGCCCGTACCTTCGAGGTGAACCTGATGGGTGCGGTCCGCACGGTGGCCACGGTCGTGCCGGGCATGGTGGCCGCCGGTGAGGGGCACATCATCGGGCTGTCCAGCCTCGCCGACCGGCTGGTCTCCCCCGAGGCACCCGGCTACGCCGGGTCGAAGGCCGGGCTGTCGGCGTACCTGATGGGGCTCTCGGCGGCGCTGCGTGGGCAGGGGGTGAGCGTGACCACGGTCCGGTTCGGCTTCGTGGACACCAAGATGGCCAAGGGCACCGTACGCCCGTTGATGATCCCGGTCGACCGGGCGGTGGAGATCCTGGCGCGATGCGTACGCAATCGTCCGGTCCTGATCTCCCGGCCTCGCCGGATGGCCCTCCTCACCTCGGCGCTGGCTCCCTTCACCCGGCCGCGCTGATCAGCACGGACTCTCGGTGGCCGCCCCCCGCCTCGGGCTGGCCCGGGTGTCGGGAGACCTGCGGGTGGGTATCTGCGGGGTCATCGACGCGCGTGGGTGGTGGCGGTTCACGGGGCTTGCGGCGCTCCCACGCACTACCAGGAGGTCAAGCCATGAGATTTCCTTCTCTCTCGCGCCGTGAAGAGCCGGCGGCCCCGATGTCCGGCGACGACACCGACCGCGGCGGTGCGGTAGCCACCGACACCCGCACCACCACCCGGCCCACCGTCGAGGAGCGCGACGACAGTCGCACCACCTACCGCAGCGGGGCGGCGGCGACCCCCGCCACGGCCACCGACCGCCCCGACAACCGGGACCGCAGCGGTCGGGTCGACGGCCGCGAGCGCAGTGGTCGCGTCGACGGCCGGGACCGCGCCGCCACCGACCAGACGGTCGAGCAGCCCACCGGCGAGCAGGCCGCCGCCGCTCGGGCCGCCACCGCCCGGTCCAGTGTCGATGGCTCCCGGCGCGCCCGCGCCGCCGCCCCCGCCGGCACTTCGGAACTGGACCGGACCCTCGATCTCGACCGCTCCGCGGACCGGGCCCGCACCGCCGACCGGGATGCCACCGTCGCGCCCGCCCGCAGCGTCGACCGGGACGACACCGTCGAGCAGCGACGCACCGTCGACGGAGAGCGGACGATCGACCGGGAGCGGGTACCCGCACCGGACGCCCCGCCGGCCCCGGTTGGACCGCGCCCCCGGGCCAGTTTGCTGGCCACCCTCGGTCTGATCGGTGGCGTGGCCGGATTCGGCTTCGTGCTCACCGGGACCCTCGCGGGCTACGGCATCGCCCTGGGCGCGATCGGTGCGGTGCTCGCCGTACTCGGCCTGATCGCCACCCGGCGGCGGCACGTCGCCGGCAAGTCCGACGCGCTGCTCGGGATCGTCCTCGGCCTCGGGGCGGTGGTCGTCGGTGTGCTCGCAATGACCGGACAGTACGACTGGCCGACCACCGACGGCGACACCGTGGCCCGCTTCCGCGAGTGGCTTGACTCACAGTTTGTCGATCGTTTCTAGTGGGCACATTTCGGCCCGCCGGTGGTTCACCGGCGCCCGGCCGGCGAGTTACCGGCCGATGCCCGACCAGTTCTGGTGGTTCACCAGCCGGGCGCACCTGCTCGTCAGGGGCGGCGATCAGCCGCCCCTGACGTCGTTCTCGGCGTTTCCTCCACCGTTCCGACGCTCTGGCGCTTCCGCGCGGAGTTGATCAGGCGGTCGCCGCAACGAACAGCCGACAAATGCCGCGCAGACGCAACGATCAGCTGCCCGTCGCAACACTCGACGGTGGATCCTGTGGGTCGACGCCGCATAACGTTGAGCCACGGCGCCAGCCCGTGGGCCGACGGTGGCCGGGCGCGCCCGACCCTGGGAGCAGGACAATGACGATGGACGCCACCCGCCAGCGCTTCCTGATGTGCCGGCCGACGTACTTCGCCGTCGACTATGCGATCAACCCGTGGATGGACCCGACCGCCCCGGTCGACACCGACCTCGCCGTCCGCCAGTGGGAGCGACTGCGCCAGGTGTACCGCGACCTGGGCCACACCGTCGAGGAGATCACCCCGCTGCCGGGCCTGCCCGACATGGTCTTCGCCGCCAACGGCGGCACCGTGATCGACGGTAAGGCGATGGCCGTGCAGTTCCGCGACCCGCAGCGCGCCGACGAGGCGCCCGCGTACCGCGCCTGGTTCGAGGCCGCCGGCTTCGAGCTGTACGACCCGAAGCAGGTAAACGAGGGTGAGGGCGACATCCTGCTGGCCGGCGACCACCTGCTCGCCGGCACCGGCTTCCGGACCGCACACGCCTCGCACGCCCAGTTGCAGGAGGTCTTCGGCTACCCGGTGATCACGATGCAGCTGGTCGACCCGCGCTTCTACCACCTGGACACCGCGCTGACGGTGCTCGACGAGCGGACCGTGGCGTACCTGCCGGAGGCGTTCACCCCCGGTAGCCAGGCCGTGCTGCGCCGGCTCTTCCCGGACGCGGTGCACGCCACCATGGCCGACGCCGAGGTGCTCGGCCTCAACGCGGTGAGCGACGGCCGGCACGTGGTGCTGCCCGCCCAGGCCACCGGCCTCGCCGCCCAGCTGCGCGACCGGGGCTACGAGACCATCGGCGTCGACCTGTCCGAGCTGCGCAAGGCCGGCGGTGGCCCGAAGTGCTGCACGTTGCGACTCCGTCAGGGAAAGGCGAGCAAGTGATCGAGGACATGCTGCGGACTCCGGCCGCGGTGCAGGACGCCGAGCGCCACACCGCGCACAACTACCACCCGCTGCCGGTGGTGATCTCCTCTGCCGAGGGCGCCTGGCTGACCGACGTCGACGGTCGGCGCTACCTGGACTGCCTGGCCGGCTACTCGGCGCTGAACTTCGGCCACCGGCACCCGGCGCTGATCGCCGCCGCGCACGCCCAGCTGGACAAGCTGACGCTTACCAGCCGGGCGTTCATCCACGACCAGTTCGCCGACTTCTGCCGGGAACTGGCGGCGCTCTGCGGCAAGGAACTGGTGCTGCCGATGAACACCGGCGCCGAGGCGGTGGAGACCGGCATCAAGGTGGCCCGCAAGTGGGGCTACCAGGTCAAGGGCGTGCCGGCCGGTCAGGCCAACATCGTGGTCGCGGAGGGCAACTTCCACGGGCGTACGACCACAATCGTCAGCTTCTCGACCGACGCCGACGCGCGGGCCGACTTCGGGCCGTACACCCCGGGCTTCCGGATCGTCCCCTACGGCGACCTGTCGGCGCTGGCCGAGGCGGTCGACGAGCACACCGTCGCGGTGCTGCTGGAGCCGATCCAGGGCGAGCAGGGTGTGGTGGTGCCGCCGGAGGACTACCTGCCGGGGGTCCGCCAGCTCTGCACCGAGCGGAACGTGCTCTTCATCGCCGACGAGATCCAGTCCGGCCTGGGCCGCACCGGCACCACCTTCGCCTGCGACCAGGCCGGCGTGGTGCCGGACATGTACCTGCTGGGCAAGGCGCTCGGCGGCGGCATCGTGCCGGTCTCCGCGGTGGCGGCCGACGCCGATGTGCTCGGCGTGCTCAAGCCCGGCCAGCACGGCTCCACCTTCGGCGGCAACCCGCTCGCCTGCGCGGTGGCCACCGAGGTGGTCCGGTTGCTGGCCACCGGCGAGTTCCAGCGCCGCTCGGCCGAGCTGGGCGAGCGGCTGCACGCCGGCCTGCGATCCCTGATCGGCAAGGGTCTGGTCGCGGTACGCGGCCGGGGCCTCTGGGCCGGTCTGGACATCGACCCCGCGTTGATGAGCGGCCGGGAGGCCTGCGAACGGCTGATGGAGCGCGGGGTGCTGGCCAAGGACACCCACGGCTCGACCATCCGGCTCGCCCCGCCGCTGGTGATCACCGCAGAGGAGATCGACCACGCGGTCGCCCAGCTGGCCGCCGTAATCGCCAGCTGACCTGCCGAAACGACGGCGGCGGGTGCCGGGGGAACCAGAGCCCCGGCGCCCGCCGTTGTCGTTGCCGGCGCAGCTCAGCGCGGCAGGCGCATCGCCATGGTGGGCGCCTCGGACATCACCGAGTCGGGGTTGTACGGCGCACCGGCCGGCAGGTCGGCCGGGCGACCGATCTGGACGCCGGGGTAGAGCTCCACCATGTCACCGGCGCCGAGGACCCGCGACTGCTGCGGCGCCAGGGGAATCCGGTCCGCCTCCGCCATCGAGCCGGCCGGCCGGATGCCGGAGCCGTTTGTGCTCACGTCGATGGCGACGACGTCGCCGCCGCGCAGCTCGAACCTGAGGTGGCTGCGGCTGATCCACCGGCGGGCCTCGTCGTTGAGCCACTGGCCGAGCGTGATCCCGCCGGAGCCGTCCGGCGCCCGGCCGACCGTGATCGGCTGCTCCTCGGTGAGCACGAAACGGCGCCGGATCAGGCCGCCGACGCGTACCGCGAGGACCTCGCTGCGCGGGCGGGGCCCGGCGTCGCGCAGTCGGGTGCCATGTCGAGGGCAGGTCGGTACGCCGTTGCGCAGTGACGGTGGCGCCTGGCCGGTCGGCTTACGGCCCACCGCGGCGAGGTCGGCGAAGGCACCACCACCGCCACTCCCGCCGAACAGGTTGCAGCCCGATTCCGGGCAACGCCATTCCCGGGCGAGCAGTTTCGCCGCGGCCGGCGACGGTGGCCCGGACACCGGCGTGTGACCACCACCGACGTGGGCGATGAAGACCGGCCCGCCCGCACCTGGCACCGGCGCGACCACCCGGCCGGGCTGCTCGGCCAGCCAGGGGAACCGCCCGCGCAGACCGTCGAAGCGGACCCGGCTGAGCACCGGCAGGCCGAGCAGGTCGGCGACCTCCAGCATCCGGTCGCCCGGGTTGTCCAGCACCTCGACCAGACCGTCGTCGGCCCAGCGACGAACCACCATGCGCTCGTTGGAGGTCAGGTCGGCGTCGGAGAGCACGCCCCGGTGCACCACCGCGTAGACCGGAACGCTGTCCTCCTCCAGGCTGCGCGCCAACGCGTCGATGACCATGCCGAGGCGCAGCGTGCTTGCCGGTCGGCCATTGTCGAGGTCCTGGTATCGGATGATCTCCGCCAGGTCGATCACCGCCCGGACCAACTGCGGGTCGGTGCAGACCCGCCCCTCGATGGCATCCAGCACCTTGCTGATCTCGAACCTCATCGGGCGCCCCCCACGATCTCGTCGATCCGCCGGGCCAGTTCGAGGTCCCGCCGGGTCACCCCGCCAGCGGAGTGGGTCACGCAGCGGAAGGTCACCGTGCGCCACCGGATGTCGATGTCGGGGTGGTGATCCAGCTCCTCGGCCGTCGCGGCGACCCGGTCGACCACCTCGATGGCGTCCGGAAAACTGGCCAGCTCCACCGTGCGGGTGATCGCCGCGGGGTCTCCCGACCAACCCGCCAGCCCACCCAGCTCGTCTCGCACCGCCTCGGCGGTGAGCACCTCTGCCATGGCCAGACCCTACCGGTGAGCGCCGCAGGCCACCGCTCCCGGCAGAGCCGCCGGCCAGCAGATCGGGCGGCACAGGCCGAACCGGGCCGCCGGCCAGCAGATCGGGCGGCACAGGCCAAACCGGCCCGCCGGCCCGCAGATCGGGCAGCGCATGCCAAACCTGGCCGCCGGCCCCCAGATCAGGCGGCAGGCCGAACCGGGCCGCCGGGCCGATGCGCCGGGCGGATCGGCCCGGCACGCCGGGTCAGCTCATCCGGGTCACCGCGTTGCGCAGCCGGAGCAGGTCGCGGCGACGCCGCTCGTAGGTGGCCGCCAGGCCGATCAGCGCCAACCCGGCAGCGCCGAGGTAGATCCACCGGGGCAGCAGGTCCCAGCTGCGCACCAGCTCGTGCAGGGCGAGCAGGGCCAGCGTTCCGCCGCCCAGCACCACCGGTGCCTGCCAGCGACGGACCGCGCCGAGCAGGGTCGCGGTGAGGGCGACGACACCGAGCAGCAGCCGCCGCCACGGCTGGGGGTCGCTACCGACCAGCACGGCGG
This sequence comes from Micromonospora sp. PRAS1, assembly GCF_059553435.1. Lineage (NCBI taxonomy): Bacteria > Bacillati > Actinomycetota > Actinomycetes > Micromonosporales > Micromonosporaceae > Micromonospora > Micromonospora sp. PRAS1. Next base: position 95,339 of record NZ_JCANNB010000005.1, on the reverse strand, counting down.
CCAGGCTGGGCAGCAGCAGGGCGGCCAGGCCGGGCCCGAGCGCCAGCCAGCTGTTCAGACCCGGCCGGGTCCGCAGCGCCAGCGCGCCAGCGACCAACGCCAGCACCGCCAACGGCACCGTGTACGACTCCAGCGCCGTCACCCCACCGGCCCGCAACAGCAGCCAGCTGCCGAGCAGCTCGCTACCCCCCGATATGCCGGCGAAGACCCACCGCCGCCCGGCCGGCTCGCCCCGCCGCAGCAGCCGTACTCCGACGGTCGCGCCCCAGAGCACGCAGACCGTCGCGGCGTGCCGGGCCGAGCCCAGAGTGAGCAGCAGCGCGAGCAGCGCCACCGCCTGCGCGGCGGCATCCAGCACCCGGCTCACCCTCGCCGCCGCCACGTTCCGCACCGCCCCGGCGGGCGCCGCCACCTGCGGCCCGCCCGGCCCGGCTTGTCCGAAGGGTCCGGCAGGGCCCGCAGACCCGGCCGACCCTGCCACCTGCGGGGCGCGGTGCCAGCGCTCGGGTGCCGCGGCGGCGAGCGCGAGGGCGAGGGCCGCCACACCGAGCACCGCGAACGCGGCCATCCGCAGCGGCTGCCCGCCGGCCAGTGGTGCGATGACCGCGAACGCCGTCGCCGTGGTGATCGTGATCAGCCAGCCGACCAGGCGTACGCCGGGCCGCCGCGCGGCCACCGCGATGCTGGCGGCGGCCACCACCAGCAGACCCAGCCCGGCGAGGGTGCCCGCCCGGGTGGCCTGGAGATTGAGCAGCCCGGACCCGGTCAGCACCAGTCCCACCGGCACACCTGACGCGAGGAACGGTGCGCGCGGGGTGGCCAGCGCGGCGGCCAGCAGCAGGGCCACGCCGCCGAGCAGCGCCGTCGCCGGCACCACCGGCCAGGGCGCTCCCCCGGCGGCCAGCAGCACCTGCCCGGCAGCCGCCACGAACGGCAGCACGATCGCCGTCAGCCGCCAGCCGTCGATGTTAAGCGGGGGCCCTTCCTCTACCGGAGGCGTTAACAGGGGGCCCTTCCTTACAGTGAAGAGTGCCGCCGCGAGGGCCAGGATGGCCAGGGCGAGGCCGACCGGGAAGCCGCGCGAAAGCGGCTCGGCGTCCGGTACGCCCGACCAGACAGCGGGCGGCGGGCCGTAGGGCGCCACCAACGCCAGCACGGTCACCGGTACGGCGACCAGTACCGCCACGGCGGCCAGCCCCAGCCCGGCCACCGGCAACGCGCCCGCCTCGCGGATCCGGAACCAGGCCAGGGCGAGCAGCAGGGCCGCCACCGCCGCGTAGACCACCACCGGTTCCTCGGCCGGTACGACGATCGGCCCGAGACCGGTCAGGACGGCCGTCACGGCGAGACCCACCGAGGCGTACGCCCGCAGGTCGGGCCAGTGTCGACGGAGCGTAAGCAGCGCGATCGCCGGCAGCGCGACGGCGGCCAGCGCGGCGCGCGACTGCCACCACGGCGGTGCCCCGGCGCCGATCAGCGCGACCGCCGCACCGGCCGGCACCACGAGCACCGCCGCGAGCAGCCCGAACCCGGCCACCCTCCGCTGCACCGCTGCGCCGTGCCGGCCGACGGTGGCCGCCCCGAGACCGGCGGCCAGGATCACCGCGCAGGCCGTGCCCGCCCCGACCGGACCGGCCAGGCCGACCAGCAGCCCGTGTCCGAGCAGCACGGCACCGGCCAGCGCCGACGTCGCGGCGGTCGCCCCCCGGGTCACCGAGCGGGCCACCGCCGCGGCCAGCAGCGCCGCACCGACCGCCAGGTCGATGGCGACCACGGCCGGCCAGGGCGCGGCCCAGATCACCGGCGCGGCCAGCGCGGTCACGGCGAGGCCGGCCGCCACGATCGCCGGCCGGACGACCCGGGGCAGCAACCAGCCCACCGTGAGCGAGGTCACCGCCACCGCCACCGGCAACTGCCAGCCCCAGGCGAAGGCCGGTCCCGCCGTGGCCCCCCGCCACGGCGGGACCGAGCGGCCCACGGCGGCACCGGCCAGCACCGCCGCCACCGAAGTGGTCAACACCGTCGTACCGCCGGCCACCAGCAGCGCACCGATCCGGGGGCCTGATCGCCAGCCGACCGGCAGCAGCCGTACGGCACCGGCCAGCGCCGCCACCACCAGGGCCGCCACCACCAGCAGCACCGACGAACGCAGCTCCGCCACCGGACGCAGCAGTGCCCCGGCCAGTACCGGCACCAGCGCCCCGGCCGCCACCGCCCGCGCCGTCCCGTCGCCCAGCAGCAGCGCCGTGGCGAGCAGGGTCACCGCCACCAGCAGCATCGGCCCACCGGCCAGCAGCGGTACGCCGCCCGCCCGGCCGGCCAGCAACGGCACCAGCGCGCAGCCGCCGGCGAGCAGCACCGCGCCGGCGTACCCGAGACCGGCGGCCACCTGCCCGCCGAGCAGCACCGGGGTCGTCGCGGCCCCCTCGCCCGCGACGCTTTCCCGTCGACGCCGCAGCACGACCAGCACCGCCAGGTCGAGCAGCGCCACCCCGACGAAGACCACGGCCCAGCCGGCCGGTTCGGGCCGCACCTCGGCGGCGAGCAACGGCAGCACCGGCTGCCCGCCGATCAACGCGGCGAACCACGGCACCGTCAGCCGGCTGAGTCGGGCGTACCCGGCCGCGACGGCCACGCTGATCGCCGCGACCAGTGCGGCGTACCGGCTGCCCGGCCAACCGGTCACGCCGAACAGGTCCACCGCCCAGACGGCGTACCCGTCGAGCAACACCAGCAGCAGCCCGACGGCGGCGAACGTCTCGGCGGTGCCGCGCAGCCCGCGCCAGCGCGCGACGAGCGGCACGGCGAGCAGCAGCGCGGTGAACGCCAGCAGGATCAGCGCCCGGCCGACGAGCCCGACCGAGGCCCAGGCCACCGCCGTGAACACCGTCGCCGCCGTGCCCAGCAGCAGTCCACCCAGGACGAAGAGCAGCCACTGGACGGCGCGGGTAGAGGTCTCCGCGCCACCCGGCCGGCTCGCCGGCAGCGCCGGTACCTGCCGCCACCCGCCGTACGGGGTGGCAGGCGGGACCGCGCCGGCCGGAGCGGCCACCGGGATCACGGCAGCGGGAACGCCGGCAGGCGGGCCGAATGCCGTGGCGACACCCGCAGTCGGTGCCGCGGGCCGGGCGGTGACAGGAGGCCGGGCGGTGACAGGAGGCCGGGCGGTGACAGGAGGTTGGGCGGTGACAGGAGGCCGGGCGGTGACGGGCGCGGGCGGGAACTCGGCCCGCACCGCCGCGGCCAGCTCGTTGCGCCGCCGCCGGAGCGCGGCCAGCCGGCCGGCCAGCCCCTGGTACGTCTCGCGGGCCCGGGTCACCTCACCATCGAGTACGACGATTTCCCGGTCCAGCCGGATCACCTCGGCGGCGGCGGGGTGCGGTGCCCGGCCGCAGCCGGGGCAACCGGAGCCGAGATCCGCTCGTGCACCGCACGCCGGGCAGGGGTACGCGTTGTCCACGCGATCATCCTCGACGCAGCGGTACCTGGCGCGCCAGAGTGCGCATACTCAGGCCGAGCGGGGTGACCAGAGCCCTACGCAGGGCTCTCTCGATTGTCCTCGATCCACCGGTCGATCCGGCTCCACCACTCGTAGAGCCAGTCGATGCGTTCCTGCCGCCCGACCGGGATCTCCTCCGGCGGCACCGACCAGAACCGCATCACGAGCCGTTTGTCCATCGGCAGTTCCCGCCACACGTCCGCGACGGTGAGCATCCGATCCAGGCCGGTGTGGGCCACGAAGATCACGCCGGCGTCCGGCGCGGCGTCCAACGCCGCCAGCACCCCGCCGGGCTGCGGCGCCAGCACGTGCTGCATGGCCTCCGCCTTCAGCGCCATCCGCTCGTGCCCCCGGTCGCGCAGCCGGTCGATGGCGCGCAGCCGCCGCCGGGGGGTGAAGTTGCCACCCTCGGGGAAGATCACGAAGGCGTCGTCGTCGTCCAGCCCGGTGGCGAGATGCCCGACCTGCTCGGTGAGCGAGTCGGGGCCGTCCTGACCCGGCGCGATGAAGCGGCTCGGCAGCCGGTTGAGCAGCACGTCGATCGCCGGGTCCCACTGGAGGGTGTCCTTGAGCACGATCCGCGGCTCGCGACGGAACCAGTTCACCAGGGAGTGGATGAGGATGAACGAGTCGCCTGGCCCGGCGTGCCGGCAGAGCACCAGCTCTGGCCGACCGGGCATGGCGGTGTCCGGGTCGGTGCCGACCACCTCGATGCTGAGCCGCAGCGTCCATCGGGCCTGCCAGAACAGCACCCGCAGGAACCAGCCCGCCAGCACGTAGTGGGCGCGCTGGAAGGCGGGCGAACCGACCCGCCAGCCGAACCCGGAGGCGACCCAGAGCCCGAACAGGCAGAGCAGCGCCGCCGCGTCCCAGAGCAGGTAGAACAGGCCGATCCACAACAGCCGCAGGGGCCGCAACCGCCCCGGGACGAGCGGGGACACCAGCAGCGCCAGCAACGCCCAGATCGGCACCGTGGTCACCAGCAGGAGCACCAGCAGCACCACGCCGGGGGCCAGCAGCACGCGACGGAGCCAGCGGGGCGGCAGCGGCATCAGCGTTCCAGGTTCGCCAGGTAGTGCCGGGAGGCCGCGTAGGCGCGGCTGATCCGCCGGCCCACCGCCGCCATGTCCCGGTACGCCCAGGGCGTGTCGTCGCGCGGTTCCAGCCCGCCGGTCGGCAGCACGTGCACCTCCACGCCCTCGGGCAGCGCGGCCATCTCGCGGGCGAACCGGTGCCGGCGGGCGATCTCGAACGCGACCTGGGCGATCTCCCAGGGCCGGCGCGGCGGCGTCAGCGCCCGCTCGATCCGACCCACCTGGAGTACGAAGATCTGGCCGGCGCCGGCCGCCACCGCCTCGCCGATGGGGATGGAGTTGACGATGCCGCCGTCGACGTAGTGCTGGTCACCGATCCGGGCCGGCGGCAGCAGCCCCGGCACGGCGGCCGACGCCAGCACGGCGGGCACCACCGGCCCGCTGACGAACCAGTGCTCCGCGGCGCGTTCGATGTTCGCCGCGCAGCAGCGGAAGGGGATCTTCAGGTCGGCGAATGTCGTCTCTGCGCCCAGCTCGCTCTCCAGCAGCTTACGCAGCGGCCGGGGCGAGTGCAGATGGGTACGGGCGGCGAAACGGCGCAGTTGCCGGGCCACCGAGTCGCCGTACACCTCGCTCGCCTCGGGCGAGGCCCAGAGCCGTACCAGCCGGTCGGTGACGGCCTCGCACGGGTCGGCGGCGACCAGGGCACCGTTGACCGCGCCGATCGACGTGCCGAGCACCAGATCCGGCCGGATCCCAGCCCGGAACAGGGCTCGCAGCATGCCCACCTCGACCGCGCCGAGGACGCCTCCGCCCCCGAGCACGAACGCCACCGGTCCCCGCCCCATGTCGCCAATCCTGGCACGCCCCGCCCACGCGCGGTCATCCCGACCTGCCCGCGGTCCGCTGCACCGGGCTGGCGACAGGCGCCGGGCCACCCCGCCGAACACGCTCCGTACCCGGCTTGTGGTGACCGGCACCGATGGCTCGCAGTGCGTTGACAGCGGAGCAACATTCGCGCAACCTGATACCGCTACCACCTATGAGGCAGGTGCGATCCTTGAAGCCAGCACTGCAGCCCGGCCGGTTGCTGGCCACCAGATACCGGCTGATCAACCAGATCGGTGCCGGTGGCATGTCGGTGATCTGGCGGGCCCACGACGAGGTGCTCGACCGGGTGGTCGCGCTGAAGGTGCTCGCCCCGTCGCTGGCCGCCGACGCCCGGTTCCGGGACATGGTCCGCGAGGAGGCCCGGGCCGCCGCCCAGCTCGTCCACCCGCACGTGACGTCGGTCCACGACTACGGCGAGACCGTCTCACCGGACGGCTCCATCACCTCGTTCGTGGTGATGGAACTGCTCTCCGGTGAGGAACTGGAGTTCCGGCTCACCGAAGGGCCGCTGCCCTGGCCCGAGGCGGTGGAGATCGGCGCCCAGGTCGCCGACGCGCTCGCCAGCGCACACCGGCTCGGCATCGTGCACCGGGACATCACCACGGCCAACGTGATGATGACCCAGGTCGGCGCCAAGGTGCTCGACTTCGGCATCGCCGCCCGGATCGGCACGCCGGACGACGACGAGGACGGCGCCACCTTCGGCACCCCCGCGTACGTGGCTCCGGAGCGGCTCGACGGCTCGCCGGCCCAGCCGGCGACCGACATCTACTCGCTCGGTGTGCTGCTGCACGAGACGCTGACCGGCCGGGTGCCGTACCCGGCGGACACCTGGGAGGAACTCAGCGTCGCGCTGGCGGAGGGCGCACCACCCACGCTCACCGGAGTGCCGGGCCTACCGCAGGCGGTGGCCGAGATCTGCCTGCGCTGCCTGTCCCGCGAGCCGGCCGACCGGCCCACCGCCCGCCAGGTGGCCACCGTGCTCCGCGACCAGCTGCTGCCCGCCGATCCGCAGGCCAGCACGATGCTCGCCCCCACCGTGACCCTCCCCGCGCTCGAACCGCCGCGTACCGCCCCGACCGGGGCGTCACCGGCAGTTGCCGGCGTCGCGGCACCGGGCCTCCTCGGTGTCGCGGCCGACCCGCCCGCCGCCCCGGGGTCACCGGGCGCGCCCGAGCAGCCCGCAGGCGACCCCGCCGCTGAGGAGCGCCCCGGCGTACCGTCCCGGCGGTTGTTGCGTCCCGCGCTGCTGGTGCCGGTGGCTGCGGCACTGGTCGCCGCGGCGCTGGCCATTGCGGCGCTGCTGCCGGACGACCACGAACCTCCCGTCGCGCTGCCAAGCGAGGCGCCGACCGCGCAGCTCGAGCCGACGCCATCGGACGACGCCCCGAGCGCCCAGCCCTCGGTCGCGCCGTCGACCAGGCCGGCACCGCAGCCGAGCCCGTCCGTCCGGCCATCGGAGCCGCCGGCCGGAACGGACACCCTGGTCGAGGCCGCGAACCGGCTGGAAGCGGTGATCAGCGCCGGCCTCGCCGACGGCGGCATCCGCGAGGACGTCGGCCTCGACCTGCAAAACGAGCTACGCAACCTGACCCGGGCGGTGGCCGGCGGAGAGGGCGAGCTGGGGCCGGGAGTCGCCCGGCTGCGCGAGAAGGTCTCCACCCGGCTCGGCGAGCAGGCGCTGAGCCCGGCGTACGCCCAGGAGCTGGACGCGGCCATCGCCGCGCTGGGGGCCGCGCAGACCTGACCCGGATGGGGTCAGCCCGGCCTGCTGCGAACGGGTTCCCGCACGCCGTCCGGCGGCCCGGCGGCGAGGAACCCCCGGTACACCGCCTCGTAACCGGCCGCCATCCGCTCGGTGGAGAAGGTCCGCGCGACGTGCGCCACGCACTCCGCCGGGTCGAGGTCGGGTGCCGCGCGCAGCGCCGTCGGCAACTCCTCGGCCGAGGCACAGACGATCCCGGTCACGCCCGGCCGGACCAGTTCCGGTACCGCCCCCCGGTCCAGCGCCACCACCGGCGTACCGGTGGCCATCGCCTCCAGCATCACGATCCCGAACGGCTCCTCCCACTGGATCGGCATCACCAGGCAGCGCGCCTCGATCAGCAGCCGGAGCACCGCCTCCCGGTCGGCGTCGAGCACCACCGTGACATCCGGACCGAGCAGCGGTCGCACCACCTCGTCGTAGTAGCGCCGCTCGGCAGGTTCGTTGCACTTACCGGCCAGCACCAGGGGCAGGCCGGCGGCGCGGCAGGCCCGGATGGCCAACTCCGGTCCCTTGTCCGGGCTGAACCGGGCCAGCCACAGCACCGGGCCGTGGCTGGCTTCGCTCTTGCGCGGGAAGGCGTCGGTCTCCATCGCGTTGTGCACGGTGCCGACCCACGGCAGCCGGGGGTTCAGGCGGCGCTGGGCGTGCGAGATGGCGACCAGGCCCACGCCCCGGTCGGTGTCACCGAGCACGGTGCCGTACTCGCCCACCGGGTTGCCGTGCACGGTCGCCACCGTCGGCACCTCCCGCCGCCCGGCCACCAGCGGGCCGACCGTGGTGTGGTCGTGCACCAGGTCGAAATCGGCCGCGCTGAGCAGTTGGTTCACCCGGGCCAGGTGGGCCAGTTCCGGCAGCGACTCGCCCAACCGGTCGTACTGGAGGTCGTCAAGCATGGCGAGGTAGTCGGCGGCGGTGCCGTGCGCCTCGCCGGCACCCATCAGCGTCACCGCGTGGCCCCGGTCGATCAGGGCATCCACCAGGCCGGCCACCACCTGCTCCAGCCCGCCGTAGCCGGGTGGCGGCACCGACAGCCAGGGCGGCACCACCATCGCGATCCGCAACCGGTGCTTACCCTCGGCGTGGTTGTCGGGCACGGGTCCTCCCCCCGTCGGTCGGTGGCGTCCGGCCCGGCGGGCAACGCCGGACCGGAGCGGTTTCCCGGTGCCAGCACCGGCAAACCGGACATCGCGTGCGCCCTTCAGCCGCCCACCAACAGGTCGACCCGTACCCCGCACACTCCCTCGGCCGACCAGGCGACCCGTTCCGCCTGGTCGCGTTCCCACCAGGACCGCACCACCCCGCTCAGGGCCACCGTGTCGCCGTGCACCTCGACCGTGACCCGTTCGGTGCCGATCCCGCGGAGCAGGGCGCGCTGCACATCGCGCCGGATCCGGTCGGCGTCCGGCGGAGCGGCGGGCGTCACCTCGACCAGGTTGGTCACGCCGCGTACGCCGCGCAACCGGCGCAGCTCCCGCTCGGCCGTACGCCGCTGCCAGCCGAACTCCACCTCACCCCGGAGCATCAGCCAACCGTTCGAGACGGTCAGGTCGAGCCGCTCGGCCGGCACGAAGCTGTTCCACTCCAGCGCCCGGCTGGCCGCGAGGGCCAGCGCGTCGTCGGTGATGTCGACCGGCCCGACCGGACGTACCTCGATGTCGTCGGCGACCGCCCGCACGCCACGGATCCGCTGGGCGACGCGGACGGCGGCCCACCGGCGCGCGGCGCTGTCCACCTGACCGGTCAGGGTCACCACGCCGCCGCCGACGGTGACCCCGATGTCGAGCGAGCGCACCTGGGCGTCCCAGGCGAGTTCCTCGAGCACGTCGCGCTGGATCCGGTCATCGGTCCGAGCCGCTGCCGTGGTGGTCATGGCACCCCCATCCGCCGCACGAGGTCTTCACCGGTGAGGCTGCCGGGCGGACGGGTGAGCCCGGTTCACCCGCAGCGGGTGAACCGGGCTCAGGAGGAGGGCGGCAGGTTCCTGGGGTTAGGACGCTTCGGCGAGCGTCACGGTTGCGTTCGACTCGGACCCATTTCGCTGGAACGTCACCTCGACCTGATCACCGACCTTGCCGGCCTGCACGGCACCGACGAGATCGTTCGCGTCGTTGATCACCTTGTCGCCGAATCGGGTGACCACGTCGCCGCGTTGCAGCCCGGCCCGTTCGGCGGCACTGCCGGGGCTGACGTTGTCGATCCGCGCGCCGCCGTCCGGAGCGTCGTTCACGCCCACCCCGAGCGACGGGTGGCTGACCTTCTCGCCCCGCTGGAGCTTGTCCGCGACGTCCTTGGCCTTGTTGCTCGGGATGGCGAAGCCCACTCCGATGTTGCCGGTGTTGCCCTGCCCAGCGGTGGCGATCGCGGTGTTGATGCCGATCACCTCGCCCCGGGTGTTGACAAGCGCGCCGCCCGAGTTACCGGGGTTGATCGGCGCGTCGGTCTGGAGCAGGCCCGAGATCGAGCTGACCGCCTGACCGGGCAGCTGCTGCCCGCTGCTGGCCTGGATGGTGCGGTCCCGGGCGCTGAGGATGCCCGCGGTGACCGAACCCTGTAGCCCGAGCGGGCTGCCCAGCGCGAGCACCTGGTCGCCGACCTGCATGGCATCGCTGTCGCCGAAGGTGGCCGGCTGGAGGTCGCGTACCCCGCTGGCCTTCAACACCGCGAGGTCGGTCTTCGGGTCGGTGCCGCGGATCTCCGCCTGGGCGTTGGTGCCGTCGGCGAAGAACACCCGGACGCTGCCGCCGTCCGCGCCGGCGATCACATGGTTGTTTGTCAGCACGAAGCCGTCGGCGGTGAGCACCACCCCGGAGCCCTCACCGCTGCCGGTGCTGATCGAGACGACGCTGTCCTGCACCGAGGCGGCGATGCGGGGCAGGTCGGCGCTGTCGATGACGGGTGCGGCGGAGTAGGTGCGGGTGATGCCGCCGCCGTCGTTCAACGCCAGGGCCAGCGACCCGCCGGCGACGCCGCTGCCGAGCATCAGCGCGAACACCGCCACGCCGGCGCCGACGAACTTGGCGATCCGGCCCGGCCGTACCCCGCTCGACGGGGTCGGCGACCACGGTGCCGGCTGTCCCGGGTAACCGCTTGCCGTACCGCCCGGATAGCCGACTGCCGTACCGCCCGGATAGCCGGCGGACGAGCCGCCCGGATAGCCGGCGGACGAGCCGCCCGGATAGCCGGCGGTCGAGCCGCCCGGGTAGCCGCCGGCCGACCCCGGATAGCCGGTGGTCGAGCCGCTGGAGTAGGCGTGCTGCTGCCCCGGATAGCCCGGGTGCCCGCCGCCCGACTGGGCACCGCCGGCCCAGCCGGAGTGGCCCGACTGGCCGGAGTACCAGGAGGTGCCCGGGTAGGGCGGGGCGGAACCGGGCTGGCCGGTCTGGTGGGGATGCTGGCCCGTCGGCGCCCAGGCGGGCTGCCCGGAGACCGGCGGGGTCGATGTGGGCGGGCCGGCGGTGGGCGCGCCCGGCAGGGTCGGCTCGCCGTCGGACCCAGCGGGGCCGGACGGCGTCTCGACGGCACGGACCGGGACGGTCGGTGCCTCGGCGGTCGGATCGTCCGCCGGTACGGATGAGGAGTCGGCCCACGCGTGCTCGGCGCGGGGCAGCTCGGAGTGCGACGGCTCGGCGTCGGTGCGGGCCGGCCGGCGCGGGTCGGACTCGTACTCGGTCATGTCCCCACCCTCCCCCATCGCTCTGCGATCCGCCTTGGGCTGGCCTGAGGATTCGCTGAAAGTCACGGCAGTTCGGCGTCCACGTCCGGGGCGAGCGGCAGCCGGACCCGGAAGGTGGCACCCCCGCCCGGTGTCTCGCTCACCTCCACGCTGCCCTGGTGCACCGTCACCAGCGCCGCGACGATGGCCAGGCCGAGGCCGGTGCCGGTGTTGCCGCCCAACCGGCGGGTACGCGAGGCGTCCGCCCGGTAGAACCGCTCGAAGACCCGTTCCGCCTGCTCCCCGGTGAGCCCGGGACCGGTGTCGGCCACCTCGATCACCGCCAGGTTCTCCGGTTCGGTACGCAGCCGCAGCGTGACGGCCGCCTCCGGCGGGGTGTGCCGCAGCGCATTGGTCATCAGGTTGCCGATCACCTGCCGCAACCGCGCGTCGTCGCCGCGTACCACAAGCGGGCCGGAACCGGGCGCGATCTCCAACTCGATCCGCCGGTCCGGCGCCATCACCCGGGACGCCTCGATCGCGTCGGCGGCCAGCACCGGCAACTCCACCGGGGCGAGCGAGAGCGGCCGCTCACGGTCCAGCCGGGCCAGCAGCAGCAGGTCCTCCACCAGCAGCCCCATCCGGGCGGCCTCGTCCTCGATCCGGCGCAGCAGGTCGGCGGTCTGCTCGGGCTCCCGGGCGGCGCCCTGCCGGTACAGCTCGGCGAAGCCACGGATGGTGGTCAGCGGCGTACGCAACTCGTGCGAGGCGTCCGCCACGAACTGCCGCATCCGCTCCTCGGAGCGGCGGGCCCGGGCCTCGGAGGCGCGGGCCGCCCCGGCGGCCTCGCGGGCGGCGGCCTCGGCGGAGCGGGCCGCGGACTCCGAGGCCGCGCGGGCGGTGAAGGCCATCTCGATCTGACTGAGCATCGCGTTCAGGGCCCGGGAGAGCCGCCCCAGCTCGGAGGTCGGGCAGGGCTCGCCGTCCTCCGGGTCGGGCACCCGCCGGCTCAGGTCACCGCCGGCGATGGCGGCGGCGGTACGTTCGATCTCGACAAGCGGCTTGAGGCTGGTCCGGACGATCGCCGCGCCGAGCGAGGCGAGCAGGATCAGCACCGCCCCGCCCACCAGCACGTCTATCCAGACCAGCCGGGTGACCGCCCGGTCGACGTCGGTCAGGTGCTGGCCGATCGCCACCCACTGCCCGTTGGGCAGTTCGGTGTAGAGCATCTGCCAGCGCACCTCGCTGCCCCGGGACTTGGTGGGGAACGGTTCACCGGCGAGGTTGGCGAACCCGGCCGCGTTCCTCGGCCAGGGCGGGAGGTCGGCGTCGCTAAACCGGCGGCTGTCGAACCCGAAGTCCTCGACCGCGCCGGAGTCCCGGTTGGTGATCACCACCACGTAGTCGGTGGGCACGACGCTGTCGCTGCGCAGCACGAGCGTGGCCCCGGGCCGGCTGTTCAGCTCGTTCTCCAGCTGGTTGACCACGTTGATCAACTCCGCGTCCACCTGGTCGACCAGGTAGCTACGCAGGAAGAACGTGGTCAGCGAGCTGATCACCAGCAGCGCGGCGGCGACCAGGGCGAGGACGGCCGCGACCAGCTTGACGCGCAACGGCACCGCGCGCAGCCGGGTCTTGCCCTGCTGTAGGGCGTTCACGCCGCCGGCTTGCGCAGCACGTAACCGACGCCACGGAGGGTGTGGATCAACCGGGGCTCGGTGTTGTCGACCTTGCGTCGCAGGTACGAGATGTACGACTCGACGATGTTGTCGTCGCCCCGGAAGTCGTAGTTCCACACGTGGTCGAGGATCTGCGCCTTCGACAGCACCCGGTTGGCGTTGAGCATCAGGTAGCGCAGCAGCTTGAACTCGGTCGGCGAGAGCTGGACCCGCTGACCGGCCCGGTACACCTCGTGGGTCTCCTCGTCCAGCTCCAGGTCGGCGAAGGTGAGCCGGGCGGGGGCCTGCTCGCCGGTGCTGGTGCGACGCAGCACCGCCCGGATCCGGGCGGTCAGCTCCTCCAGGCTGAACGGCTTGGTGACGTAGTCGTCGCCGCCCAGGGTCAGGCCGCGGATCTTGTCGTCGGTGGCGTCCCGGGCGGTCAGGAAGACCACCGGGGTACGCGTGCCGCCCTCCCGCATCATCCGGATCACCTCGAAGCCGTCGAGGTCCGGCAGCATCACGTCGAGCACCACCAGGTCGGGCCGATGGTCCCGGGCGGCGCTGAGCGCGGCCGAGCCGCTGGTGGCGGTGGCCACGTCGAAGCCCGCGAAACGCAGGCTCGCGGAGAGCAGTTCGAGGATGTTGGGATCATCCTCGACGACGAGCAGTCGCGCCTCGGTCTGGGTAGCCGCCATGCCGCCCATCATCCGTGCAATCGCTGCGCTACTGCTGGGCAGACCCTGAAAAAAGCCTGTGAGCAAGCGGCCGACGCCGCGGGAGGAGTCCGATGATCATCGAGGCACGGTTCAACGGCCCACCCGGCTCGGGTAACGGCGGCTGGAGCGCCGGGGTCTTCGCTGAGGCGTACGGCGTACCCGGTCCGGTCGAGGTGACCCTGCGCCGGCCGCCGCCGCTGGACACCCCGTTGGCGCTCGCCGATGGCCAGGTGCACGACCCGGCCGGTGCGGTGATCGCACAACTGCGGCCGGTCGAGCGGTTCGACGAGGTGGTGCCGCCGGTCGACCTGGCGAGCGCACGGGCCGCCTCGGCGGCGTACCCCGGGCTGGTGGAGCACCCCTTTCCCGACTGCTACGTCTGCGGGCCGCAGCGCACCGACGGCCTGCGGATCTTTCCCGGGCCGCTGCCGGACGGTCGGACGGCAGCGCCGTTCCAGGTACCGGAGCGGGTGACCGCCGCCACCGTCTGGGCCGCGCTGGACTGCCCCGGCGGCTGGGCGGTGCTCGCGGCGGGCCGGCCGTACCTGCTCGGCCGGATCACCGCTGCGGTCGAGGCGCTCCCCCGCCCCGGCGACGAGTGCGTGGTGACCGGCCTGGCAGTCGGCATCGAGGGACGCAAGGCGTCGGTGCGCACTAGCCTGTACGCGCCGGACGGCAGTCTGCTCGGCCGCGCCCATGCCATCTGGATCGCCCGGTAGAGCGATTCGTCGATCGGGTCGTACCTGGGGAGGAGACGACTCCTGCCTGCGACGGAGAGGGATCTCCGGAGCGCGCCCGATTGATTTGGTTGACCGCTACCGTCACGCTGTGCAACGGCGCCTCCCGGCGCCACGGGAGGAGAATGATGTCCGACGGGCAGCCACGCCCCAACAATGACGCGCAGATCGTGGTATCCGGCCTGACCAAGCAGTACCGCAACGTGCTCGCGGTCAACAACTTGTCGTTCACGGTCGAACCGGGCCGGGTCACCGGCTTCCTCGGTCCGAACGGTGCGGGCAAGACCACCACGCTACGCATGCTGCTGAACCTGGTCACCCCGACCGCCGGAACGGCCACCATCGGTGGTCGCCGGTACCCGGATCTGGCCGATCCGCTGCGCCACGTCGGCGCGGTGCTGGAGGCGTCCAGCGCACACAAGGGTCGTACCGGGATCAACCACCTGCGGGTGATCTGCGCGGCGGCCGGACTTCCCCGGCAGCGCGCCGACGAGGCACTGGCCCTGGTCGGGTTGTCCCCGGCGGCGAAGCGCAAGTTCAAGGGGTACTCGCTGGGCATGAAGCAGCGGCTCGGTATCGCCGCCGCGATGCTCGGCAATCCGCAGGTGCTCATCCTCGACGAGCCGGCCAACGGGCTCGACCCCGAGGGCATCCGGTGGATGCGTGGGTTCCTCAAGGGTCTCGCCGCCGAGGGCCGCACCGTGCTCGTCTCCAGCCACCTGCTGTCGGAGATGCAGCTGCTCGCCGACGACGTGGTGATCATCGCCGCCGGGCAGCTGGTCCGGCAGGGACCGGTCGACCAGGTGATCGGGTCGATGGCGCAGGGCGTCCGGGTCCGGGTCCGCACCCCGCAGGCGGAGGCGCTGACCGCCGCGCTGGCGGGTGACTCCGCCACGGTGGAGAGCGACGGGCAGGGCAACCTGCTGATCGCCGGAGTGGACGCGCCGGTGGTGGGCCGGGCCGCGCTGGCGGCCGGGGTGGAGCTGCACGAGCTAACCACCGAACGACCCGACCTGGAACGCGTGTTCCTGGAACTGACGGCCGGAAAGGCGGGCATTCGATGAGCAACCTGGTCCGCTCCGAACTGCTCAAGATCCGTACGACCAGCACCTGGTGGTGGCTGGCAATCGGGGCGTTCCTGTCGATCGCCCTGGCGTTTCCGTTCAACGCCTGGCTGTTCAACGAGACGGTGAGCGGTGGCGGCGAGGAGTTCGGCGTCACCGGCGACGCGGCGTCCGCTCCGGCCCAGGCGGCGAACCTCTACACCTCGGGGCAGTACCTCGGGCTGCTGTTCGTGATGCTGATCGGCATCCTGATGGTCACCAACGAGTTCTTCCACCAGACCGCCACCACGACCTTCCTGGCCACCCCGCGGCGCACCGCGGTGATCACCAGCAAGCTCATCGCGGCCAGCCTGCTGGGCTTCGCGTTCTGGCTGGCCACCACGGTGATCGACCTCGTCGGCGGCGCCGCCTTCCTGGCGCTGAACGACTACGGCACCCTGCTCGGTGAGTGGGAGGTCCAGCGGGCGCTGCTGCTCAACCTGATGGCGTACGCCATCTGGACCGTGCTCGGCGTCGGCATCGGCACCCTGATCACCAACCAGCTGGGTGCGGTGATCACCGCCTCCGTGCTCTACCTGATCGGCACGCAGGTGGTGGGCCTGCTCTTCCTGCTGCTGTCGAACTGGCTGGACAGCATGGCCGTGCTCAAGTGGCAGGTGATCTGGCCGGCGGCCGCGTCCCAGATCATGATCACGCCGGGCGAGAACGAGATGCTGCCGGCCTGGTGGGTCGGTGCCCTCGTCCTGATCGGGTACGCCCTGGTGAGCGGCATCGTCGGGGTGCTGATCACCCGGCGCCGCGACATTTCCTGAGCCCGGACGGCCCGATGCGGCCGTGATGGCGACCGGCGGGTCCGGTTCACCGGTGACAACCGGCGGACCGGGCCCGCCGCCCGTGTCAGTCCCACTGCCGGTCTCTCTTAGCAGCAAGCAACGGAACACGCAGCGCTTACCGAACTTCTGGCATCTTCTGTGAATCGGACCACGCGATGGAGGCGGAAATGCCGCAGGGATCGCTACGGCGTAGCCTTGGATCCGTCCTGTGTGCGCCCGTTCCGGCGCCACCGGACACCGCGTGACACACAAACCCGCGTGAAAGAGGCGATTACCGGCCGTGTCGACCCAGCAGACTTCGCAGGAGAACCCACTGGCGGGTTTCGGCCCGAACGAGTGGGTCGTCGAGGAGATGTACCAGCGCTACCTCGCCGACCCCGGCAGCGTCGACCCGGCCTGGCACGACTTCTTCGCCGACTACCGGCCCGGCCCGGGCGCGGCCCGGGCGACCGAGGGTGCCGGCGCCGGCAAGGCGGCCGAGGCCACCCGCACGCAGCCCGCCCCGGCCAAGAACGCACCGGCCAGCAAGAACGCACCGACCAGCACGCCCGAGCCGGCGGCCAAGTCCGAGCCGGCGGCGAAGACCGCAGCCCCCGCCAAGGCCGAGCCGCGTACCGCGCCGGCCCCGGCGAAGGCGCAGCCGGCCAAGGGTGGCGACTCGGCCAAGGCCCGGCCGGCCAAGGCCGAGGCGGCGAAGAGCGCGCCGACCGCCACCGGGGCGCAGACCACGCCGCTGCGCGGGGTGGCCGCCAAGATCGTCCAGAACATGGACGCCTCGCTGGCCGTACCGACCGCCACCAGCGTGCGCGCCGTGCCGGCCAAGCTCCTGGTCGACAACCGGATCGTGATCAACAATCACCTGGCCCGGGGACGCGGCGGCAAGGTCAGCTTCACCCACCTGATCGGCTACGCGCTGGTCCGGGCGCTCGCCGCGCACCCGGAGATGAACAACTCCTTCGCCCAGGCCGACGGCAAGCCGGCGATGGTCCGCCCGGAACACGTCAACCTGGGCATCGCCATCGACCTGACCAAGCCCGACGGCAGCCGCAACCTGGTGGTCCCCTCCATCAAGAGCTGCGAGCAGATGGACTTCCGGCAGTTCTGGCAGGCGTACGAGGACGTCGTCCGGCGCGCCCGCCGCAACGAGCTGACCATGGAGGACTACTCCGGCACCACGATCTCGCTGACCAACCCGGGCGGCATCGGCACCGTGCACTCCATGCCCCGGCTGATGCAGGGCCAGAGCGCGATCATCGGCGTCGGCGCGATGGAGTACCCGGCGCCGTACCAGGGCATGAGCGAGGCCACCCTGGCCGAGCTGGCGGTCAGCAAGGTCATCACGCTGACCAGCACGTACGACCACCGGATCATCCAGGGCGCGCAGTCCGGCGAGTTCCTCAAGGCCATGCACGAGCTGCTCCTGGGTGAGCACGGCTTCTACGACCAGATCTTCACCTCGCTGCGCATCCCGTACGAGCCGGTGCGCTGGATGCGCGACGTCGCTGTCGACAGCGAGGGTCAGATCAACAAGACCGCGCGGGTACACGAGCTGATCCACTCGTACCGGGTCCGTGGCCACCTGATGGCCGACACCGACCCGCTGGAGTTCAAGATCCGCAAGCACCCGGACCTGGACGTGCTCCAGCACGGGCTGACCCTGTGGGACCTGGACCGGACCTTCCCGGTGAACGGCTTCGCCGGCAAGCAGCGGATGAAGCTCCGCTCGATCCTGGGCGTGCTGCGCGACTCGTACTGCCGTCGGGTCGGCATCGAGTACATGCACATCCAGGACCCGGCCGAACGCCGCTGGATCCAGGAGCGGGTCGAGCGCAAGTACGAGAAGCCGCCGGCCGACGAGCAGAAGCACGTGCTCAACCGGCTCAACGCGGCCGAGGCCTTCGAGACCTTCCTCCAGACCAAGTACGTCGGTCAGAAGCGCTTCTCGCTGGAGGGTGGCGAGTCGCTGATCCCGCTGCTCGGTGAGATCCTGGAGTCCGCCGCCGAGGGCGGGCTGGACGAGGTCGTCATCGGCATGGCGCACCGGGGTCGGCTCAACGTGCTGGCCAACATCGTCGGCAAGCCGTACGAGAAGATCTTCTCGGAGTTCGAGGGGCACCTCGACCCGCGCTCGACCCAGGGCTCGGGTGACGTGAAGTACCACCTCGGCCAGAACGGCAAGTTCACCACGCCCGACGGCGACCACTCGGTGAAGGTCTCGGTGGTGGCGAACCCGTCCCACCTGGAGGCCGTCGACCCGGTGCTGGAGGGGATCGTGCGGGCCAAGCAGGACCGCATCGACCTCAAGCTGGAGGGCTACACCGTGCTGCCGCTGTCGGTGCACGGCGACGCCGCCTTCGCCGGCCAGGGCGTGGTGGCCGAGACTCTCAACCTGTCTCAGCTGCGCGGCTACCGCACCGGCGGGACCGTGCACGTGGTGGTGAACAACCAGGTCGGCTTCACCACCGCCCCGGAGTACTCCCGGTCCAGCCTCTACAGCACCGACGTGGCCCGGATGATCCAGGCACCGATCTTCCACGTCAACGGCGACGACCCCGAGGCCGTGGTCCGGGTCGCCCGGCTTGCCTTCGAGTACCGGCAGGCGTTCAACAAGGACGTCGTGATCGACCTGGTCTGCTACCGGCGGCGCGGCCACAACGAGGGCGACGACCCGTCGATGTCCAACCCCCAGATGTACAAGATCATTGACTCGAAGCGGTCGGTCCGCAAGCTCTACACCGAGGAGCTGATCGGGCGGGGCGACATCACCGTCGAGGACGCCGAGGAGCTGCTGCGCGACTACCAGGCCCAGCTGGAGCGGGTGTTCAAGGCCACCCGGGACGCGGCCAGCACGCCGCGCCAGCTGAGCCGGCCGCCCCGGCAGGACGAGCCCGAGCCGCAGGTGGAGACAGCCACCGACGCGTCGGTGGTGAAGGCCGTCGGCGAGGCGCACGTCAACCTGCCCGAGGGCTTCACCCCGCACAAGCGGATCCAGCAGCTGCTCGACCGGCGGGCCCGGATGTCCGTCGAGGGCAACATCGACTGGGGCTTCGGCGAGATCATCGCCTTCGGGGCGCTGCTGCACGACGGGGTCACCGTCCGGCTCGCCGGCCAGGACTCGCGGCGCGGCACCTTCGTGCAGCGGCACGCCTCGGTGGTCGACGCGGAGACCGGCGAGGACTACCTGCCGTTGCAGTCGCTTACCGGCGACGGCGAGCGGTCCCGCTTCTTCGTGCACGACTCGCTGCTCTCCGAGTACGCCGCGATGGGCTTCGAGTACGGCTACTCGGTGGAGAACCTCGACGCGCTGGTCTGCTGGGAGGCGCAGTTCGGCGACTTCGTCAACGGCGCCCAGTCGGTGATCGACGAGTTCATCTCCTCCGGCGAGGTGAAGTGGGGTCAGCGCTCGGCGGTCACCCTGCTGCTGCCGCACGGCCACGAGGGGCAGGGCCCGGACCACACCTCCGGCCGCCCGGAGCGGTTCCTCCAGCTCTGCGCCGAGGACAACATGCGGGTGGCCATCCCGACCACCCCGGCGAACTACTTCCACCTGCTGCGCCGCCAGGCCCTCTCGCCGAAGCGCAAGCCGCTTGTGGTCTTCACGCCGAAGTCCCTGCTGCGGCACAAGCTCTGCGTCTCGTCGGTGGAGGACTTCACCACCGGCACCTTCGCGCCCGTGCTCGCCGACGGGGCCGCTCCGGCGCCGGAGCAGGTCAAGCGGGTGCTGCTCTGCTCGGGCAAGGTCTACTACGACCTGTTCCAGGCCCGGCAGGAGCGCGGCATCACGGACACCGCGATCGTCCGGCTGGAGCAGCTGTACCCGATGCCGGTGGAGGAGATCCGGGCCGCGCTCGCCCAGTACCCGAACGCCGAGGACTTCGCCTGGGTCCAGGAGGAGCCGGCCAACCAGGGCTCCTGGTCGTTCGTGGCGCTCAACCTGCTGGAGCACCTTGACGGGGTCCGGCTGCGCCGCATCTCCCGCCCCGCCGCCGCCGCACCGGCCGTCGGCTCGGCGAAGATGCACGAGGTCGAGCAGACCGCCCTCATCGAGGCCGCGCTGCCCCGCCCGTAACCCGTAACCCGCCCCGCCCGCCTGCGCGCCGATCCCGGTGAGCAGGCGGGCGGGCTCATGCAGAGCGAGAGGACGTACCGTGTATTTCACCGATCGCGGGATCGAGGAACTGGTCCAGCGGCGCGGCGACGAGCAGGTGAGCATGGAGTGGCTCGGCGAACGGCTGCGCGACTTCGTCGACCTGAACCCCGAGTTCGAGACCCCGATCGAGCGGTTCGCCACCTGGCTGGCCCGCCTCGACGACGAGGACGACGACTAGACCTCGCACTCGGCTGGCCTGCCGGGGGTGATGTTCCTCAGGACGCTGATTTCATAGAGAAATCAAAATTTCACTCTGAAATCACGCTGTGCAGGAAGTGCTTCCGGCTGGGCAGTCCGGCGTGCGACGGATGCCAACCCGGAGCGGTCTGGGGTCGTACGGCCTGGTAGGCCGCGCCCACCGGGGCCGGGACGGCAGGTACGGTGGCCGCCATGCCGCGCAGTTCCCGCAGCTCCACCTTGGCGGTGGGGCTCGCACTCACCGTCCTACTTTCCGGATGTGGCGCCGAGGCAGCCGGGCAGTTGCCGTCCGGGGCCTCCAGCGCCGGCCGCTCGTCGGTGCCGCTGCCGCCCGTCTTCTACGTCGACCCGCGTGGTGCCGCCGCCTGGCAGGTCACCGAGTGGGAGCAGGAGGGCCGGGTCGAGGAGGCGGCCACGCTACGCCGGATCAGCACCCGCCCGACCGCCCGCTGGCTGGTCGGTGACTCCGAGACGGTCACCGAAGAGGTGTCGGACTTCCTGGCCGGGGCGAGCCGCTCCGGCCAGACCCCGGTGCTCGTCACCCACAACCTGCCGGAGCGCGACTGCGGGCGACAGGGCGCGGGCGGCGCCGAGTCGGCCGCGGCGTACCAGGACTGGATCCGGCGGGTGGCCAGCGGGGTGAAGGGGCGCCCGATCACGATCATCGTGGAGCCGGGCGCGGTGCCGGACGCGGTGGACCGGTGCGTCGACGACGTTGACGAGCGACTCGGCCTGCTGCGGGACGCGGTGGCGGTGCTGCGCAGCACCGGCAGCGCCCAGGTCTACCTGGACGCCGGCCACCCGGCCTGGATCAAGGACACCGGCCGGTTGGCGGCGGCCCTGCGCCAGGCTGGCATCGCCGACGCCGACGGCTTCGCGCTCAACGTCGCGAACTTCATCGGTACGCCGCAGAACGTGACCTACGGCCACCGGATCTCCGACGCCCTCGGCGGTACGGCCACGTTCGTCATCGACACGAGCCGCAACGGCAGGGGCCCGTACCCGCGCGAGACGGTGCGCTCCGCGCCGAGCTGGTGCAACCCACCGGGCCGGGCGCTCGGCGCGGACCCCACCACCGACACCGGCCTGGACCGGGTCGACGCCCTGCTCTGGGTCAAGTACCCGGGCGAGTCCGACGGCGCCTGCCGCCCGGGCGAGCCGGAGAGCGGTGTCTGGTGGCCCGGGTACGCCCTCGGGCTCGCCGAGCGCGCCGGCTGAGAGGGCTGGCCCTCAGCCGGACCGCCCGGCTCCAGCCCGGTACGTTTCAGCTTCTGCCAGCCCAGCCGGCCGCCGGTCAGCGCGGTGACCACCGACTGGAGCAGCACCAGGTACATCAGTTGGCGGTAGACGAACTGCTGCAACGGCAGCACCCAGAGGACGCCGAGCTTCTCCCTGTCGAGGCGGAACGCCACGATCGCGGTGAGGAACTGCAACCCCAGCATGGCCAGCCAGGCCAACGCCGTCTCGGTCCGGTCCAGGAAGATCAGGCCGTAGATGGCGAGCAGGTCGATGACCGGCGCGGTGATCGGCAGCAGCACCCCGAACAGGGTCAGGAACGCCAGGCAGCGCCGGCTGAACCGGCCGGAGGCACCCTTGTCGAGCACCGAGCGACGGTGCTTCCACATCGCCTGCATGGTGCCGTAGCTCCACCGGTACCGCTGCTTCCACAGCTGCCCGATGCTGGTCGGCGCCTCGGTCCAGGCGCGGGCGCCCTCCTCGTACACCACCTTCCAGCCGGCCCGGCCCAGCGCCATTGTGACGTCCGTGTCCTCGGCCAGGGTGTCGTCGGTCATCCCGCCGGCATACGCCAGCGCCTCGCGGCGGAACGCGCCGATCGCGCCGGGGATGGTGGGCATGCAGCGCAGCGTCTCGTAGAGCCGGCGGTCGAGGTTGAAGCCGATCACGTACTCGATGTGCTGCCACTTGGCGATCATGCTGCGCCGGTTGCCCACCTTGACGTTGCCGGCGACCGCGCCCACCTGCGGATCGCCGAAGGGCTGGACCAGGCGACGGACCGAGTCGGGTTCGAAGACGGTGTCCCCGTCGACCATCACGATCAGGTCGTGCCGGGCCAGGGCGATACCGGTGTTCAGCGCGCTCGGCTTGCCGCCGTTGGGTTTGCGGACCACGCGTACGTTCGGCAGGTTGAGTCCGGCGACGATGTCGGCGGTGCCGTCGGTCGAACCGTCGTCGACCACCACCACCTCGATCCCGCCCGGGTGGTCGCCGGTGGCGAGCGAGCGGACCGCGGCGGCGATCCCCTCCTTCTCGTTGTACGCGGGCACGATCACCGAGACCGGCTCGGTGACCGGCGGCCCCCAGGCGAAGTCCCGGCGGCGTCGCTTGCGGGCGTGCCGGAGCGCCAGCACGAACAGCAGCAGGGTACGCCCGATGGTGAGCACCCCGACGAGGACGAAGAGCACACCGAAGAGGACGAAGGTGCCGTCGGCGGCGCGGACCGCCATGATCAGCATCTGGCCGCGCCAGCGCTCGCCGGGCGTCGCCTCGACCGGACCGGCCGTGGTGCCGGTGACACCGGCCTCGGCAAGCGCCTGGTTCAGCCCACCGCTGACCGTGGTGAAGGTGTACCCCCGCTCCTTCATCAGCGGGATGTACCGGTCCAACGCCTCGACGGTCTGCGAGCGGTCGCCGCCGGAGTCGTGCCAGAGCGTGATCGCGCCGGAGTAGCCCGGTGGGATGGTCCGCTCGATCATCCCGTCCGGCCCCTGCCGTTCCCAGTCCCGGCTGTCCAGGTCGTTGACCACGCTGAGGTAGCCGAGCTCACCGGCCTGTTGCAGCAGTGGCCAGTCCTGGTCGACGAAGGCGTCCGACCGCGACGAGTACGGGAAGCGCAGCAGGTTGGTCCGGATGCCGGTGGCCCCGGCGATGGCGAGCTGGGTCTGGGTGTACTCCATCCGCCGCTGCCAACCGGGGATCTCGGTGAGGTGCGGGTGGGTGAAGGTGTGCACGCCGAGTTCGTGTCCCTTGGCGGCCAGCTCGCGGACCAGGTCGGGGCTGCGCACCACCTGGTTGCCGAGGACGAAGAAGGTGCCCGGCACCTGGTGCTTCTCCAGCACCGCCAGCACGGCCGGGGTCCACTGCGGGTCCGGGCCGTCGTCGAAGGTGAGCACGACGGTCCGCGCCGGCAGCCGGTACGACTGCGGGCGCTCGGCGGTGGTGTTGATGATCGGGCCGCCTTCGAGGATCTCGTCGGGGACCTCGTACTGGCCGCTGCCGATGGTGTTCTCCGCCCGGTAGTCGGGGATGAACGAGCCGTTGGCGTACGCCTGGACGAAGAGGATGCCACCGAGCAGAACGAAGATCATCGCGTAGATCGTCCAGCTTGGACGGGGTACGAGTCGCCGGGCCCGCGCCGCCGGGCCGGGTCGGGTCCGCTGCCGCGGCCGGTCGGGGGTACGGGAGGGGGCCTGGTGTCCCGGTCGGCCGGGCTGGTGCGGGTGGCTCATCAGGGGGCGGTTGCCTCACTCGGTGGATCCGGTGGCGATGACGGCGACGCGGAGGGCGGCGGGCTGTTCGAGGGCGGCTCGCTGGCCGGCGGGGCACTGCGGGAAGGCGAGCGGGAGGGACTGCGCGACGGCGTGGCGCTGGGTACGGCGCTGCTCGTCGGCACCGCCGTCGGTGAGGGGCTCGGGGAAGGGCTGGTGGAGGTCGCACGGGTGGTGGGTGTGGTGGAGGAAGTAGGCGCGGGGCGCTGCGGGGTGACCGAGGTGGGCGACGGGGTGGCCGTAACCGACGGTGAGGGTGTGGCCGCGGTGGAGGCGGGCGGCGGCTCCCAGGTCTCGGTGGGCTCGACGAAGGGGATGATCGTCTCCGGGCGGACCGGACCGCCGGCGAAGCTGACGCCGACCATCGCCGTGTATGCCACTCCCGCCGCTCCGAGGAAGTAGGCGGCCCGGCGCAGCCACCGCCGTCGGCGGCCAGTCGGATCGACGAAGACGGGGGGTGGTTCCGGCGCGACAGGAATGATCTGTGTTGGTCCCTCCACCCACGTGATTCTAAACGTGAATGGTCTTCACCTTCTCGCTCACGTGTCCCATCTGACATGCGGAAACGGGGCTTCTCACCCCGAGTTGGTTGTCGAGCCACAACCAACCGGACCGAGTAGGTTGGCCGCATGGCCCGCAGCGTCTACCTCACCAGCGTGGGATCCGGCGGCGGAAAGTCGACGATCGCACTCGGCCTCGCCGAGTTGCTCTCCCGACAGGTCGAGCGGATCGGCGTGTTCCGACCCCTGGTCCCGTCCACCGGCCCAGATCACATCCTTGCCCTGCTCAGCGACCGGTACCGCGTGGACGTTACAGCCTCTGACCTGGCCGGAGCCACATATGCCGAGGCCACGGCCCTGGTCTCCGACGGACGGCGGGAAGAATTGATCTCCCGGGTGGTCCAGCGCTACCGAAGGGTCGAGCGGCAGTGCCCGGCCGTCGTGGTGGTGGGTAGCGACTTCGCCGATGCCGGCGACGGCGCGGCCCCACGTGAGCTGGCCTTCAACGCCCGGCTCGCGAACGAGTTCGGCAGCGTGGTGGTGCCGGTCGTGGACGGGCAGGGCCAGTCACCGGAGGCGATCGCGGCGGCGGCCCGTGGCGCGTACCACGATCTCGTGGACCTCGGTGCGACGGTGCTGGCGGTGATCGCCAACCGGGTGCCCGAACCGATGACCCTGCCCGACCTGCCGGTGCCCGCGTACGCGATCCCGGAGGTGCCGACCGTGTCGGCGCCGACGGTGGCCGAGGTGGCCGCCGCGCTCGGCGCGACGCTGCTCGCCGGCGACGAGGCGGCACTCGGCCGCGACGTGCTCGACTACGTGGTCGGCGCGGCGCACGTGCCGACCCTGCTGGAACACCTGACCGACGGCTGCCTGGTGATCACCCCCGGCGACCGGGACGACCTGCTGGTGGCGGCGAGCGCCGCACACGTCGCCGGACAGGTCTCGGTGGCCGGACTGGTCCTAACTCTCGGTGAGCAGCCGGATCCTCGGGCACTGCGGCTCTTCGAGGGGCTGAACACCGGGCTCGCGGTGCTCAGCGTGGCCAGCGACAGCTACGACACGGTGGCCGCGTCCAGCCGTATCGAGGGGCGGCCCAGCGCGGCCAACGCCCGCAAGGTGGAGGCCGCGCTCGGCGCGTTCGAGGCCAATGTGGACACCGATGATCTGGCCCGCCGGCTCGCGGTCAGCCGCTCACCGCGGGTAACCCCGATGATGTTCGAGTACGACCTGATCGACCGTGCCCGCGCCCAGCGCCGCCACCTGGTCCTCCCGGAGGGCACCGAGGAGCGGATCCTGCGCGCCACGGAGATCCTGCTCCGTCGAGGCGTGGCCGACCTCACCCTGCTCGGCGACCCGGACAGCGTGGCGCGGCGGACCCGGGAACTCGGCGTCGACATCACCGGTGCGACAGTTGTCGATCCGGCGACCAGCCCGTGGCGGTCGGAGTTCGCCGAGACGTACGCGAAGCTCCGCGCCCACCGGGGCGTCACCGCCGAGCTGGCGTACGACATCGTCGCGCAACCGAACTACTTCGGCACGATGATGGTGTCGGCCGGCCACGCCGACGGCATGGTCTCCGGCGCCACCCACACCACCGCGGCGACCATCCGCCCCGCCTTCGAGATCGTGAAGACCGTGCCGGAGGTCTCGGTCGCCTCCAGCGTCTTCTTCATGCTGCTCGCCGACCGGGTGCTGGTGTACGGCGACTGCGCGGTCAACCGCGACCCGGACGCCGCCCAGCTCGCCGACATCGCGATCTCCTCGGCCGACACCGCGGCCCGGTTCGGCATCGAACCCCGGGTGGCCATGCTCTCCTACTCGACCGGCAGTTCGGGCGCGGGTGCCGACGTGGAGAAGGTCGCGGCGGCCACCGCGCTGGTCCGCCAGCGCCGGCCCGAACTGGCCGTGGAGGGGCCGATCCAGTACGACGCGGCCATCGACCCGGCCGTGGCGGCGACGAAGCTGCCCGGCAGCGCGGTCGCCGGCCGGGCCACGGTCTTCATCTTTCCGGACCTGAACACGGGCAACAACACGTACAAGGCGGTGCAGCGCTCGGCCGGGGCGGTGGCCGTCGGGCCGGTGATGCAGGGCCTGCGCCGGCCGGTAAACGATCTTTCCCGAGGAGCGACCGTGCCGGACATCGTGAACACCGTGGCGATCACCGCCATCCAGGCCGCCGCGGGTGCCACCGCGTCGGTTCCCGGGGACGGGGTGGCGCGGTGAGCAAGGTGCTCGTGCTCAACTGCGGTTCGTCGTCGGTGAAGTACCGGCTCTACGACGGTGAACGGGTACTGGACCGGGGCACCGTCGAGCGGATCGGCGAACCGGACGGCGGGCCGCCCGACCACGCCGGCGCGGTACGCCAGATCCTGGCCGGTCTGGACCTGACCGGGCTGACCGCGGTGGGGCACCGGGTGGTGCACGGCGGCCGGCGGTTCACCGCGCCGACGCTTGTGGACGACGCGGTACTGGCCGCCATCGCCGACCTGGTGCCGCTCGCCCCGCTGCACAATCCGGCCAATCTCGCCGGCATCGCGGTGGCCCGGGAGGCGCTGCCGGACGTGGCACAGGTCGCCGTCTTCGACACGGCGTTCCACCACACGCTGCCCGAATCCATCGCCACGTACGCGATCGACCGGGAGGTCGCGGAGCGCTACGGCATCCGGCGGTACGGCTTCCACGGCACCTCGCACGGGTACGTCTCCCGCCGCGCGGCGGAACTGCTGGAGCGCCCGTACGCCGAGGTCAACACGATCAGCCTGCACCTGGGCAACGGTGCCAGCGCCTGCGCGGTCGCCGGTGGGCGCAGCATCGCCACCTCGATGGGGATGTCCCCGCTGGAGGGGTTGGTGATGGGCACCCGCAGCGGCGACCTGGACCCGACAATCGTGTTCCACCTGCGCCGCGAGGGCGGACTGGGCGTGGACGAGATCGACGACCTGCTCAACCATCGCAGCGGCCTGCTCGGACTGACCGGCGTCAACGACATGCGCGAGGTGCTGGCCCGGCGGGCGGCCGGAGATCCGGCGGCGGCACTCGCCTTCGACGTGTACTGCCGACGGATCACCGGTTACGTGGGCGCGTACTACGCCCTGCTCGGCCGGGTGGACGCGATCGCCTTCACCGCCGGCGTCGGCGAGCACGCGGCACCGGTGCGGGAGGCCGCGCTGGCCGGGCTCGACCGGCTGGGCATCGCCGTCGACCCGGGACGCAACGCGGGCAGCGGCGACCGGTTCATCTCGCCGGACGGCGCCGAGGTGGCGGTCTGCGTCATCGGCACCGACGAGGAGCGGGAGATCGCCCGCGCGGCCAGAGCGGTGGTCGACGCGGCCGGCTGAGCAGCGAGCCAGGTGACACCGCCGGCTGAGCAGCGGGCCAGGTCATGCGCCCGGGCGGCCGAGCCGGTTGATCAGCGACCACGGCACGCGCCGGGCAAGCGAGCCGGTTGATCAGCCGAGGGCGAGCCAGCCGGCGAGCGCGACCAGCAGCACCGCGACCACGGCCGCCCCGACGATCAAGGGAGTCCGCGAGGCGGGCTGGGCCGGGGCGTCCCCGGTGTTGGCGAAGGCGCGGAACGCCTCGGTGTTGCCGCTCGGGTCGGTGTAGTTCTCAGCCATGCGCGTGACCCTAGCGAAGCCGGTCCAGCCAGCTTGCCCCGCCGCTACGCCGCGCCGGGTGTCGCAGGACACCGGGTAACGGCACCCGGACGGGTGACTCGGGGCCTTACCGTGAGTCCGTGGGAATTCCACGGCGGTGCGTCGCGGCGACGATCGCCCTTCTGATGGCCTGGCTGGCCGGCTGCGCGGCGACCGGCGACCTGGCTGGCCAGTTGGCGCCGACCGGGGCTGCACCCCGACTCCAGTACACGGTGGGTGTCCGGACATTCGTGGTCGATCCCGGCTCGGCGCGCCCCCTGCCGGTGACCCTCTGGTACCCGGCGCAGGGCAGCCGGGTGGCCGACGGGCGGTTCCCGGTGGTGCTCTACAGCCACGGCCTGGCCAGCCTGCCCGAGCTGCACTCCGGGCTGACCGCCCGGTGGGCCGCCGCCGGTTTCGTGGTGGCCGCTCCCGAATATCCGCACACCAGACGCGGCGCGGCCCGCTTCTCCCGCGCCGACGTACGTCACCAGCCGGCCGACGGATGGCGGGTGATCCGGCACCTGGTCCGGCTCGACCGCCGGGCCGGTGACCCCCTCGCCGGCCATCTCGACGTGCGGCACATGGCCGCCGCCGGCCACTCGGCGGGCGGTTTCACCACGGCCGGAATGTTCACCAGCGGGCACCCGGCCCGGCTGCGCGCCGGCATCGTGATCGCCGGCGGCGGGATGGCGGGCAGCTTCGCGGGGCCGACCGCACCCATACTCTTCGTGCACGGCACCGCCGACTCGGTGGTACCACTGAGCGTCGGCCGGGCCGCCTACCGCCGTACGCCCGGACCGGCCTGCTTTCTCAGCCTGCTGGGTCAGGGGCACGGCGAGTACCTGGTCCCGGGCCGCCCCGGGTTCGCCCAGGTGCTCGGCGCCACCACCGACTTCCTCCGCTGGACCCTCTACGGCGATCCCGAGGCCGGCCGCCGCCTCCCCATCCGCGCCCTGCTCCCCAACGTAACCACCTTCGAAACCCGCCCCGCCCGCTAACCCCACCCCACCCCACCCCCACCCCCACCCCACTTACGCGATCTTGCACTTTCCGCCTCGACAATCCTTACCAAAAGGGACTTTTCGTCGACCGAAAGTGCAAGATCAACGCGGTAGGGGATGCGGATGGCGGCGGCGGGGCAGGGCACAATCGGAATCATGTCGCGCCGTGCCACCTCCGCCCTGCTCGCCAGCACGCTGTTCGCCAGCGCACTGGTCGGCTGCTCCACCGACTCCGGACCCGCCCCGCAGGCGACCCCCGCCACACCGGCGCCGACCTCAGCCGCGCCGCAGGCGAGCGGATCGGCACCGGCGATACCAGCCGGTAGCGCGCCGGAACGCCAGTTCGCGGTCGGCGTACGGCAGCTGAAGCTGAACCGCGACGGCGACCGGGCGCTACCGGTGACGGTCTGGTACCCGGCGGCCGGCCGGGCCGGTGCAGAGCCGACGGCCTCGGCCGACGCCGCGACCGGCAGGTTTCCGGTGGTCATGTTCAGCCATGGTCTGGGTGGCCGGCCCGCCGACTACGCGGAGCTGCTGACCCGCTGGGCGGCGGCGGGTTTCGTGGTGGCCGCGCCGACCTTCCCGCACACCTCCCGGTCCAGCGACCAGAACGTGCTCGACGTGCTCAACCAGCCCGCCGACGTGTCGTACGCGTTGACCCAGCTGCTCGCCCTCGACACCCGCGACGGCGACCCGCTGCGCGGGCGGCTCGCCGCCGACCGGGTGGCCGCCGCCGGGCACTCGGCCGGCGGGGTGACCACCATCGGGCTGTTCACCACCGGCCGCGACGAGCGACTGGCCGCCGGGATCGTCTTCGCCGGCACCGCCCTCGGGGTGGGCACCGCGTTCGCCGGCGCCGCGGCACCGCAACTCTTCGTGCACGGCGAGGCCGACGAGGTGGTGCAGTACGCCTCCGGCAAGGCCGTCTACGACAAGGTGCCCTGGCCGAAGGCGATGCTGAGCCTGCCCAAGGGCGACCACGGCCGCGCGCTGCTCAGCGATGGCCCCGCCCTGCGGGTGGTGGCCGACACCACAATCGAGTTCCTCCGCTGGACCCTCTACGGCGACGCCGAAGCCCGGGACCGCATCCCCGCCGCCGGCACCCGCGGCGACATCGCCACCCTCGACAACCACTTGTAGGTGTAAGGAAGGGCCCTCTTTTAACGCCTCGTGTATAGCAAGGGCCCCTTCTTAACACTCCGATCAGCCGGCACGCAGCGCACGCTGCGGGCAGGCCGGCACACCCCGAACACAGCCGGCACGCAGCGCACGCTGCCGGCACGCTGCGGGCAGGCCGGCACACCCCGATCAGCCGGCACGCAGCGCACGCTGCGGGCAGGCCGGCACACCCCGAACACAGCCGGCACGCAGCGCACGCGGCCGGCAGCGCCGGCACGCTCCGATCGGCCGGCACGCCCCGATCGGCCGGCTGGCTCCGACACAGCCGGCAATGCTCCGGCTTACCGCGTGTGGTCGATCACGACCTTGCCGAAGACCTCGCCGGAGTGCAGGCGGGCGAAGGCGTCCGCCACCCGGCTGAACGGCACCACGCTGTCCACCACCGGCCGCACGCCCCGCTCGGCGCAGAACGTCAGCAGGTCGGTCAGCTCCCCCGGCGTACCCATCGAGGTGCCCAGGATCTCCAGCTGCATCGCGAAGACCCGGCGCAGGTTCACCTTGGGCTCGTGCCCGGCCGTCGCCCCGGAGACCACGATCCGGGCCCCGGGCGCGGCGGACTTCAGCGAGTGGTCGAAGGTGGCCGCGCCGACGGTCTCGACCACCACGTCGACCCGCTCGGGTAGCCGCGCGCCGGGCTCGACCGCGGTCGCACCCAGCTCGGCGATCCGTTCCCGTTTGACCGCGTCCCGGCTGGTCGCGTACACCCGCTTGCCCATCGCCACGGCCAGCGCCACCGCCGCGGTGGCCACGCCGCCGCCGGCGCCCTGGACCAGCACGGCGTCGGCGCTGTCGACGCGGCCCTTGGTGGTGAGCATGCGCCACGCGGTCAGCCAGGCGGTCGGCAGGCACGCCGCGTCGGTCGCCGCCAGGCCCGCCGGCAGCGGCAGCAGATTCGATCGGGGTACGGCCACCCGCTCGGCCAGGGTGCCCGGAAAGTGCTCGGAGAGGATCGAGACGCCGCGCGGGTCGCCCGGGGTGGCCACCACCGGGTAGACGACCACCTCGTTGCCGTCGGGGTCCACCCCGGTCGCGTCGCAGCCGAGGATCATCGGCAGCTGTTCGGTGCGGAGCCCCACGCCGCGCAGCGACCAGAGATCGTGATGGTTGAGCGAGCTGGCCGTGATGCGCAGGATCACCCAGTCGTCGTCGGGCAGACTCGGCTCGGGTTGCTCACCGACGGTGAGCGCGGCGAGCGGATCGGCGTCGTCCAGGCGGGAGGCAAAGGCGGCACGCATGATCCGCACGGTAACAAGCTGAGCGGGCGTTAAGAAGGGGCCCTTCCTATACACGAGGCGTTAATAGGGGGCCCCTCCTTACACCTCAGGCGCGGGCGACGCCGTCGCGGCGGGCGGCCTCGGCGACCGCTTCGGCGACAGCCGGGGCGACCCGTGGGTCGAGTGGGGAGGGCACGATCGCCTCCGGGGTCAGCGACTCGGCCACCACGGCGGCGATGGCGTCGGCCGCCGCGACCTTCATGGCGTCGGTGACCCGGGTGGCGCGGGCCGCCAGCGCGCCCCGGAACACGCCGGGGAAGGCCAGCACGTTGTTGATCTGGTTCGGGAAGTCGCTGCGGCCGGTGGCGACCACCGCGACGTGCCGCCCGGCCACCTCCGGGTGCACCTCGGGGGTGGGGTTGGCCAGCGCGAAGACGATTCCACCGGGGGCCATCCCCGCCACCGCCGACTCGGGGATCTGCCCGCCGGAGACCCCGACCAGGACGTCGGCGTCGCGGAGCGCCTCGGTGATGTCGCCCCGGCGACCGTCGGCGTTTGTGAGTTCGGCCAGCTCCGCCTTTGTGCCGGTCAGGCTGGGCCGGTGGGCGGAGATGATGCCCTGGGAGTCGCAGACCACCACCTGGTCCGGATCCACTCCCCCGGCCACCAGCATCCTGGTCACCGCCACCCCGGCGGCGCCCGCGCCACTGACCGCCACCCGCAACTCGCCGAGTTTGCGGTTGAGGAGGGTGGCGGCGTTGCGCAGCGCGGCCAGCACGACGATCGCGGTGCCGTGCTGGTCGTCGTGGAACACCGGGATGTCCAGCGCCTCGTCGAGCCGGCGCTCCACCTCGAAGCAGCGTGGGGCGCTGATGTCCTCCAGGTTGATCCCGCCGAACGAGGGAGCGAGCGCGGTGACCGTGGCCACGATCTCGTCCACGTCCTGGGTGTCCAGGCAGACCGGTACCGCGTCGACCCCGCCGAACTGCTTGAACAGCACGGCCTTGCCCTCCATCACCGGCAGCGCGGCGCGCGGGCCGATGTTGCCGAGGCCGAGTACGGCCGAGCCGTCGGTGACGACCGCGACGGTGTTCGACGCCCAGGTGTAGTCGTAGGCGAGCGCCGGGTCGGCGGCGATGGCCTCGCAGACCCGGGCCACGCCCGGGGTGTACGCGAGGGAGAGGTCGTCCCGGCTGGTCAGCGGCACCGTCGAGACGACGGCCATCTTGCCGCCCCGGTGCAGTGAGAAGACGGGATCAGCAGGGTCCACGGTGGACGTAGGCATGGTGACTCCAGGATCTGTCGAGCAGCTGGACCGGCCGGTCGGGCGCACGGTGAGGCGGCGAGCGGCGGCACGCGGTGCGGGGGGTCACCCGGGCGTCTCCGAGCATAGTGGGATGGGCGGGGCCACCATGTGAGCAGGGTCATAACGGGCGGGACGGCACCCGACCGGGCCGTGGCCAGTACCGGGCCACCACCCGGCCGACCACGTCGGCCACCCCGTACGCCCGGGAGTCGTCGGTGACCAGGTCGTTGTCCCCGTACAGCCACCAGCCGCCGTCGACGGGACGGACCGCGCGCTTGACCACCAGCAGGTCGGGACGGCTGCGAAAGACCGCCACCACCACGTCGCCGGCACGGACGGCCCGACCACCGCTGCGGACCAGCACCGCGTCGCCGTGCCGCAGCGTGGGCGACATGGACGGACCGGTCACCAGTACGGCCGACAGTGGCCACCGCAGCCGGGGCGCGGACACCGGGTTTCACCTCCAGCGGCCTCGGGGACCAACCTCCAGGAGTAATGTCGTCTTGGATCATCGCAAACTTCCCATGGAGGATCCCGATGCGACTTCCACGCATCCTCGCGCCCCGGGTGACCGCCAGCGCGCACTGTGACCTGCCCTGCGGTGTCTACGACCCCGCCCAGGCTCGGATCGAGGCCGAGTCGGTGAAAATGATCTGTGAGAAGTACCAGGCCAACACCGACCCCGAGTTCCGCACCCGGGCCATCCTGATCAAGGAGCAGCGGGCCGACCTGGTCAAGCACCACCTCTGGGTGCTGTGGACCGACTACTTCAAGCCGCCGCACTTCGAGAAGTACCCGCACCTGCACCAGCTCTTCAACGAGGCCACCAAGCTGGCCGGTGCCGCGGGTGCCAAGGGCGCCACCGACCCGAGCAAGGCCGACGAGCTGCTCCAGAAGATCGACGAGATCTCGAAGATCTTCTGGGAGACCAAGCAGGCGTGACATCGCCGGCCACGGCGGCCGACGCGTCCGGAACCGGGCGCGCCGGCCGCCGGCATGTTTGACCGCCTGAGCGGGTAGAGTCCCCGACCGGGGGGATGAGTGGTGACTCAACTGACCGGCCAGCCAGCGACCGATGACGACGTCGTACACCTCACCGTGCCCGCCGACGGCGGCTATCTCGGCGTGCTCCGCACCGCCACCGCGGGCCTCGCGGCCCGGCTGCAGTTCGCCCTCGACGAGATCGAGGACCTGCGAATCGCCGTCGACGAGGCGTGCGCCATGCTGCTCGCCATCGCCGCCCGAGGGGCCGATCTCGACTGCCGGTTCGCGGTGACCGAGGACGCCCTCACCGTCGAGGTCACCGTGCCGACCGTGCCGGGTGCCAAGCTGCCCGCCGAGTCGTCGTTCGCGTGGAAGGTGCTCACCGCGCTGACCACGTCGGCCTCGGCGAGCGCGGCCGACGGCCGGGCCACAATCGCCCTGCTGACCCGGCGCGCGCCGGGTTGGTGACGTCAGCTCACTCGAAGCCCAGGGCGCGCGTGGTGGGCGGGCTCACCAGCAGCCAGGTGACGCCGACCCCGAGCGCGATCAACGGTACGCCGAGCCAGCCCAGGCCACCCTGGATCATGAACCAACCGATCGGCAGCAGCATGAGCTGGAGCACGATGGCCGGAGCGCGGGCTCCCGCCCGGCGACGCAGCAACGCCCCGCCCAGCGCCCAGAGCGCGGCGGCGGCACCGATGGCGAAGGCCGTGATCAGCAGCGCCGAGGTCAGATCGGTGCTGGTGGCGGTGAAGTCGGCGACGACCAGCCAGGCAGCGACCAGAGCGACGGCGACCGATTCTCCCCGCAACAGCCGGACCGCCCAACGGAGCGTGACGGGGGTCGGGACTGAGTCGATGGCCACGCGGACACGATACCGGTGACGGTCCGGAGTACAGTGCCGCCCATGCGGGCTGTCCTGCTGGTCAATCCGAAGGCCACCACCACCAGTGAACGCGCACGGGACGTGCTGGTCCGCGCGCTACGCAGCGAGGTGGACCTCTCCGTGCGCTACACCCGCCGGCGCGGTCATGCCACCGCCCTGGCTCGGGAGGCCGCCGTCGAGGGGGTCGACGCCGTGGTGACCCTCGGCGGCGACGGCACGGTCAACGAGGTGGTCAACGGGTTGATGACCGCGACCACGGCCGGTGGTCACCCGCCGTCGGCGGAGCGGCTGCCGGCCCTGGCCACCGTGCCGGGCGGCTCGACAAACGTCTTCGCGCGGGCGTTGGGCCTACCCAGGGAGTGGGCGGAGGCCGCCAGCATGATCCTGGAGGGGCTGCGGCTGGGCCGGCACCGGACGATCGGCCTCGGCCGGGCGGACGACCGCTACTTCACGTTCTGCGCCGGCTTCGGGCTCGACGCGGCGGTGATCCACCGGGTCGAGGAGGCCCGTCGCAAGGGTCGGGTTTCCTCGCCGGGGCTCTACTTCCGCGCCTTCACCGCACAGTTCCTGTTCGGCTCCGAACGGCGACACCCGGCGATCGGGCTCGAACAACCGGGCGAGGAGGCGGAGGTCGACCTCTCCACCGTCATCGTCCAGAACACCGCCCCGTGGACCTATGTCGGGGACCGGGAAGCCAACCCGAACCCGGAGGCGTCGTTCGATCTGGGGCTGGATGTGCTGGCCCTCCGCCAGCTAGGCGTCGCCAGTACGACACGTACGGTGACGCAATTGCTCTCCAACACGCCCGACCCGCGAGGTCGTCACGTGCTGCGACTGCACGACGTGGCCGAGTTCACGCTGGTAGCGGGCCGTCCGCAGGCATTCCAGCTCGACGGCGACTATCTTGGCGAGCGGGAAAAAGTCAGATTCACCTCCGTTCCGGCCGCACTCAGAGTAATCTGTTAGGCCTCCGGCATCGCCGGGTAGAGATGAAGCGGTGTGGCCCCCGACACCCGCCTTCGCGACACCCGGGAGTCGTGTCGGAAATGTCAGCGTTGTCCGGCGGACTGTACTATATTGATCATTGGCTGTGATACGGCGGGTAGCCGGAGCGATCCGGAACCCGGACAAATGGGTTGTGGGCTTGCTCACCGCCCGCAGTTTTTCCGAGCGCCACCCTTGACATTGCGTGAGTTCGTGAAAGTATTCACAAGCGAACTTGAGTTACCGGGACATTGCCTGGCGCGCTCAGCAAGCTGAGCTGTTCCAGCAGGTCCCGGGAGCAACCAGCCTGCTCACGCAGTGCCGAATTGACGGATGCAAACCGTCACCATCGGCATTGCGGATGCATATAGGAAAAGCACTAACAGCAACATCTGCCACCCATCCAGAATGAGGAGTGTTGCCGCCATGGACTGGCGCCACCATGCTGTCTGCCGCGACGAGGACCCGGAGCTGTTCTTCCCGATTGGGACGTCCGGTCCGGCTCTCCTTCAGGTCGAGCAGGCCAAGGCCGTCTGCCGGCGCTGCTCCGTGACCGACCAGTGCCTGCAGTGGGCGCTGGAGTCCGGTCAGGACGCTGGCGTCTGGGGCGGGATGAGCGAGGAGGAGCGGCGCGCTGTCAAGCGTCGCGGTGGCCTCCGGGTGCTGCGCGCTCACTCCGCCTGACCACAACCGCACCGAAGCGACACGCCCCGGCTGGCACCGCCCGCCGGGGCGTTTTGCTGTCCCGATCCGACGACGCACCGTAGCGGCGCCCATTCGCCACGCCGACGACGCGCCGGCCCGCCAACTGTCGCGGCCGGCAAGCCCGTCAGCCGTCCCGCTTCCCGGCACCGTCCACCCGGCGCAGCACCAGGTCAACCAGTTCCGGGGCATCGGTAAGCGGAGCGGCCACCGCCACCGCACCGGCGGCCCGCGCCGTCGTCGTCACCGCGTCATGGAACAGCCCGGGAGCCAGGAAGTAGGCGGCCACGGCCACCCGCCGCGCACCGGCCGCCCGCAGCCGGGCCACCGCCGTCCCGGCGTCCGGAGGGGCCGCCGAGGCGTACGAGACCCGGGTCGGGGTGTCCAGTGCCTCGCCCAGCGCGGCGGCCACCCGCCCCACGGACCCTCGCGCCCCGGCGTCCCGGGTCCCCGCCGCGGCCAGCACCAGCGCGTCCCACCGGCCCGGATCCGCCTCGGTCAGCCGGCGCCGCAGGCCGGCCAGCAGCGCCGGGTCCACCTCGGCGGCGACCGGGCCGAGCACGTCGGTCACCCGCACCCGGATCGATGCTCCGGAGCGGTTGGCCGCAGCCACCGCCGCCGGGATGTCCACCCGCCGGTGGTACGCGGCGGTGAGCAGCAGCGGCACCAGGACCGCCCGGCGATGCCCGGCGGCGGCCAGTTCACGCAACGCCTGCGCCGGATCGGGCCGGGTGTGATCGAGCCAGCTCGCCAGCACCGGGGTGCCGGGCCGGGCCGCCGCCACCGCGCGGGCCAGCGCCCGGGTCGCGTCGGCCGCCCGCGGATCGCGGCTCCCGTGGGCGGCCAGGAGCACGGGGTCGGTGACCGGCCCGGACGCACCGGGCCGGCTACCGTCCTCGATCGGTCCGCTCAGAGATGCAGCCCGCACTCGGTCTTCTCGAACATGGCCCAGCGGCCGGCGCGCGGGTCCTCACCCGCCTTGGTCCGTCGGGTGCACGGCCAGCAGCCGATCGAGCCGTAGCCCCGCCGGAACAGCTCGTTGACCGGCACGTTCCACCGGGCGATGTACGCGTCGACGTCCGCCTGGCTCCAGGCCGCGATCGGGTTGACCTTCACCTTGCCGCGTCGTGGATCGAACGCCACCACAGGCGTGTTGGCCCGGCTCGGCGACTCGTCGCGGCGCAGCCCGGCCGCCCACGCGTCATAACCGGCGAGCGCCCGCTCCAGCGGCTCCACCTTGCGCAGCCGGCAGCACTCGTCCGGCGACCTGTTGAACAGTCGTGGCCCGTACTCGCCGTCCTGCTGGCCCACGGTGAGTCGGGGCCGGATCGACCGGACGTTCACCGGCAGCGTCCGGGCCACCTCGTCGCGGACCGCGAGCGTCTCCGGGAAGTGCAGGCCGGTGTCGAGGAAGACCACGTCCACCCCGGGTGCCACCCGGGAGACCAGGTGCGCGAGGACCGCGTCGGCCATCGAACTTGTCACACAGAACCGGTCGCCGAAGGTTTCCGCGGCCCACCGGGCGATCTCCGACGCCGGCGCGCCCTCCAACTCGCGGCCGGCGCGCTCGGCCAGCTCCCGCAGTTCGTCCGGGCTACGCCGGCCAGCCTGCGCGGGTGCGGTGGTGTCGACCAGCCCGAGGCCGGCGGCGGAAACCAGGCCGCTCATCGCTCCACCGCCCGGGAGAGCAGGCCGGTGAACCGGACGGTGAACACCCGGGCGCAGGCGTGGCACTCCCACGCGCCAGGCCCGGCCTCGCTCGGTCGTAGGTCCTCCTCGCCGCAGTACGGGCAGTACAGCGGTGCGGCTCGGGTCTCGCTGCTCATCGCGCCACCTCGTTAAGGTCGCTCATCGCAGTTCCTCCTCGTCGGCACGGATCACCCAGTTGGCGAACGTCTCCTCCGCGGTGCGGCCGGCCAGGTAACGCCGGACCAGCCGCTCGACGTACTCGGGAAGCTCCTCGGCGGTCGTCTTCAGGCCACGCAGCTTGCGCCCGAAGCCGGCGGTCTGGCCCGCGGCCATGCCGAGCCCGCCACCGAGGTGCACCTGGAAGCCCTCCACCTGGCGGCCGTCCGGACCGGTCACCAGCTGGCCCTTGAGGCCGATGTCGGCCACCTGCGTGCGGGCGCAGGCGTTCGGGCAGCCGTTGAGGTGGATGGAGATGTCGGCGTCCTTGAGATCCGCACCGGCGAGCCGTTCCTCGAGCCTGGCCACCAGCTCCTCGCCGCGCGCCTTGGTCTCGACGATGGCGAGCTTGCAGTACTCGATGCCGGTGCAGGCCATGGTGCCGCGCCGCCAGACCGACGGGCGGGCCTCCAGGCCGATCCCCCGCAGCGCCGTGACCAGTGACTCCGTCCGCTCCGCTGGCACGTCGAGCACCAGCAGCTTCTGGTACGGGGTGAGCCGTACCCGACCGCTGCCGTGCGCCTCGACCACGTCCGCGAGCTGGGCAAGCTGGCTGCCGGAGACCCGGCCGACCACCGGGGCGGCACCGACGTAGTGGCGACCGTCCCGCTGGGCGTGCACCCCGATGTGGTCGACCGGCTTCTCCGGCAGCTCGGGGGCGGGCCCGTCGAGCAGGGTCCGGCCGAGGTACTCCTTCTCCAGCACCTCACGGAACTTCACCACGCCCCAGTCGGCGACGAGGAACTTCAGCCGCGCCCGGTTGCGCAGCCGGCGGTAGCCGTAGTCCCGGAAGATGCCGACCACGCCGGCCCAGACGTCCGGCACCTCGGCCAGCGGCACCCAGACGCCGAGGCGCTGGGCCAGCATCGGGTTGGTGGAGAGGCCGCCGCCGACCCAGAGGTCGAATCCGGGGCCGTGCTCGGGGTGGTCGACGCCGAGGAAGGCGATGTCGTTCGCCTCGTACGGGGTGTCCACCAGCCAGGAGATCGACGACTTGAACTTGCGGGGCAGGTTGGAGTACTGCTTGTCGCCGACGTACCGCCGGACGATCTCGTCGATCGCCGGGGTCGGGTCGATCAGCTCGGCCTCGGCCACCCCGGCCACCGGGCTGCCCAGCACGATACGCGGGCAGTCGCCGCACGCCTCGGTGGTCTGCAACCCGACCGACTCCAGCCGCCGCCAGATCTCCGGCATGTCCTCGACCCGGATCCAGTGGTACTGGATGTTCTGCCGGTCGGTGATGTCGGCGGTGTCCCGGGCGAACTCCCGGGAGATCTCGGCGATCGTGCGCAGCTGCGCCAGGTCGAGCTGGCCGCCGTCGACGCGTACCCGGAGCATGAAGTACTCGTCTTCCAGCTCGTGCGGCTCCAGCACGGCGGTACGCCCGCCGTCGATGCCCGCCTTGCGCTGGGTGTAGAGGCCCCACCAGCGGAACCGGCCGCGCAGGTCCTGCGGGTCGATGGAGGAGAAGCCGCGGTGCGCGTAGATGTTCTCGATCCGCTCCCGCACGTTGAGCGGGTTGTCGTCTTTCTTGATCCGCTCGTTGGGATTGAGCGGCTCACGGTGTCCGAGCGCCCACTGGCCCTCGCCACGGGCTCGGCGTGGTGCCCGCGCGGGTCGCGCCGGGGGGTTCCCGGGGCGGGCCGGAATCTCGCTGACCGCCATCGCGGCGTCCTCCGTTGTCTGCGGTGCCTCGGTCGGTCGGCCGGGCGCGACAACGGCTCCGGATGGGGCCGTGGACAACGGTGTCAGGTGCGGCCGGCGCGCTGCGGGCCCGAGGCAGGATTGATCGGGCGTCGTCAGTGAGCCGGACAGATGGCGCTGCGCACGCGACCGTAGTCCACGTGGCGACGAGCCACGAAACGGCGGACCACGGCGGCAGTCATGAGAGTCATGCTCCCACACCAGGTCGGCCCCGGCCAATGAGTGGGTGCGCGATCCCACATCACGGGCGGTGGCGCACGCCACCCTCACCCCCGTCCCTGTGGCAGGCTCGCGGCATGGGGGATTTGTCCGGTAGGTCGGTCCCAGTCGCCGGAACGGGCGTCCGGCTCGGCGGTCTGCGCCTGCGGTCCCTGCCGGTGTGGCTGGTGCCGACCGGCGTCACCCTGGTCGTGGCGCTGGCCGGGCTGGATGCTGCTCAGCCGTGGCGGGACGAGTTGGCGACCTGGAGCGCCGCCACCCGGCCGGTGCCCGGGCTGCTTCGGCTGGCCGGCACCATCGACGCCACCGCCGCGCCGTACTACCTGCTCATGCACGCGTGGGTGGCGGTCGTCGGCGACTCGGTGGCCGCGCTGCGCCTGCCGTCGGCGCTGGCGATGGCGGCAGCGGCCGGGCTGACCGCCGCGCTCGGGCAACGGCTCGCCGGCTTCGGCATCGGCACCCTGGCCGGGCTGCTCTTCGCGGTGCTGCCCGGCACCTCCCGGTACGCCCAGGAGGCCCGACCGTACGCCCTGGCCACCGCCCTCGCCGTGCTGAGCACCCTGCTGCTTGTCGACGCGCTGCGCCGGCCGGGCTGGGGCCGCTGGGCCGGCTACGCGGCGGCGACCACCGCTCTCGGACTGGTCCACGTGATCGCCCTCGCCCTGCTCGCCGCGCACGCCGTGGTGGTGCTCGGCGCCGCCTCGCGGCCGGGCTGCCGTCGGCGAGCGGCGTGGCGGTGGCTCGCCGCCCTGGTG
This sequence comes from Micromonospora sp. PRAS1, assembly GCF_059553435.1. Classification (NCBI taxonomy): domain Bacteria; kingdom Bacillati; phylum Actinomycetota; class Actinomycetes; order Micromonosporales; family Micromonosporaceae; genus Micromonospora; species Micromonospora sp. PRAS1. Next base: position 54,650 of record NZ_JCANNB010000005.1, on the reverse strand, counting down.
CCGGTGGCGCTGGCCGTCACGCCGCTGGCGCTTGTCGGTGCCGGCCAACGCAGCCGGCAACTGGACTGGGTGGACGCCGCCCGCCCCGCCGACCTGGCGGCGCTGCCCGGCGGGGTGGCACAGAGCGGCGTGGTCGGCGGAGTACTTGTCGGGTTGGCCGCGCTCGGCCTGATCCGGGCCGGCCGGTGGGCGCTACTGCCGGCGAACTGCGTCCTGCTCCCGGTGGCGCTGCTCTTCCTCGCCGGGTTGGTCGTACCGCTCTGGGTTCCTCGCTACCTGCTCTTCGTGGTGCCCTTCGCCTGCCTGCTGGCCGGCGGGGCGCTGGCCTCGGCCCGGTTGCCGGCCGCGCTGGTCGTGGTGCTCCTGGCCGGGCTGCTCGGCCTCCCCGACCAGGTCGCGCTGCGCCACAGCCACGAGTGGCCCCGGACGGCGACGGTGGACTACCGGGGCGCGGCCGGGCTCGTCGCGGCGGAACAGCACAGCGGCGACGCGGTGGTCTACTCGCCCCGGGACGGCTGGCTCCTGCTCGATCTGGGTCTGCGCTACCACCTGCGCGAGCGGACGCCCAGGGACGTGCTGCTCGCCGAGGACCAGGATCGTCGCGGCGACTACTGGGCCACCGAGTGCGGCCGGCCGACCGACTGTCTGGCCGGCACCGACCGGATCTGGCTGGTGGTCGCCGGCCACCCCGGCGACCCGCTCGCCGCCCTGCCCGCCGCCAAGGCCGACGCGCTACGGGCCCGGTACCGCGTGACCCGGATCTGGCCCCGCCCCGGCCTGACCATCGCCCTGCTGACCCGCTGACCGCCCCCCCCGTCAGGACGTGGGGCGGGTGAGGGGGACGATCAGGACGGCCTCGGTGCCGCCGGATGTGCCGGGGCGCAGCTCGATGCTGCCGCGCAGTTCGCCGGTGACCAGGGCACGGACGATCTGGAGCCCGAGTTTGCTGCCGCCGTCGGCGTCGAATTCGGGCGGCAGCCCGCGGCCGTTGTCGGCGACCGTGACGTGCAACGTCTTGCGGGACCGGTGAGCGGAGACCACCACCTCGGGCACCACCGCCGGCTCCACCGCCGCCTCGGGCATCACCGTCGTCGGCTCCGGCCCGGTCGACTGCTCCGGCCCGGTCGGTGCCGGGGCTTCCTCACCGGCCGGCGGGAAGCCGTGTTCGACGGCGTTGAGCAGCAACTCGTTGAGGACCATCACCAACGAGGTGGCGATCTCGGCGGGCAGTACGCCGAAGCTGCCCGTGCGCCGCATCCCGACGCTCACCTCGGTCGCCGCCACCTCGGTCGCCGCGCTGGCCACCCGGTCGACGATGCCGTCGAACTCGACCGCCTCGTCGCTGGACATGGAGAGCGTCTCGTGCACGAGGGCGATCGACGCCACCCGGCGTACCGACTCCTCCAGCGCCACCCGCGCCTCCGGCATACCCACCCGGCGGGCCTGTAGCCGCAGCAGCGCGGCCACGGTCTGGAGGTTGTTCTTCACCCGGTGGTGGATCTCCCGGATGGTGGCGTCCTTGGTGATCAGGGCCCGGTCCCGGCGGCGCACCTCGGTGATGTCGCGGACCAGCACCAGCGCGCCGATCGGCACTCCAGCGGGCATCAGCGGCAGGGCCCGGGTGAGCATTGTCGCGCCGCGCGCGTCGATCTCCCGCCGGGGCGGCGCCTCGCCGCGCAGCGCGGCGAGGATGCCGTTCGCGGCCTCGGTGCCCTCCAGGGGATCCTTGGCCAGCCGGCGGTGCAGCGCCGCGAGATCCTCACCCACCAGGTGGGAGACGTAACCCAGTCGCCGGTACGCCGACTGCGCGTTCGGGCTGGCGTAGGTGACCTTGCCGCTGGCGTCCAGCCGCACCAGGCCGTCGCCGACCCGCGGTGCCGAGGTGGTCTCGCCGGGGTGCCGGGGCGGCGGGAAGGTGCCGTCGGCGATCATCTGGGCCAGGTCGTCGGCCGTGGTCAGGTAGTTCAGCTCCAGTTGGCTGGGGGTGCGGGCGGTGGAGAGGTTGGTGTCCCGGCCGACCACCGCGATCACCTCGCCCGACTCGCCGTCGGCGCTGCGCAGCCGGACCGGGATCGCCTCGTGGCGGGCGGGCACGTCGCCGTACCAGACCGGATCGCCCTCCCGCCAGATCCGGCCCTGCCCGTAGGCGACCTCCAGGTGTGCCACCTCCGGGCCACCGACGATCCGCCCCACCTGGTCGTCCTGGTACGCGGTGGGCGCGGTCGTGGGGCGGACCTGGGCGACGCAGAGGAAGCTGCCCTCGCCGTCCACCGGCACCCAGAGCAGCAGGTCGGCGAAGGAGAGATCGGAGAGCAGCTGCCAGTCACCGGCGATGCGGTGCAGGTGGTCGATGTCGGCCGGACTCAGACGGGTGTGCTCTTCGGCGAGATCACGCAGCGTGGACACGCCGACCAGGGTGCCACGCGACCGGTCACATCGTCGCGGTGACCTTCTTCAACCCCCGTGGCGCGTCCGGATCCTCGCCCCTGGCCAGGGCCAGGGCCAGGGCGAGTCGTTGCAGCGGCAGGATGTCCAGCAGCGGGGCGTACCGCTCGTCGACCTCCGGCACGGCGAGGCGGGTGGCCCCCTCGACCTCGGCGGAGCCGATCACCACCACGTCGGCGCGGCGCTCGCCGAGCCGGGGCAGCACGTCGCCCATGGACCGTCCGCCCGGTCCCGAGCCGACCACCGCCAGCACCGGCACGTCCGGGTCGGTCATCGCCAGCGGACCGTGCAGCAGGTCGGCACCGGAGAAGGCCAACGCCGGCAGGTACGACGTCTCCATCAGCTTCAGCGCGGCCTCCCGGGCGGTCGGGTACGCGTATCCCCGGCCGGTGGTGACCAGCTGGGCGGCGAACCGGTAGCGCGGCGCGAGTTGGGCCGGGGTCGGATCGGCCAGGGTGCGGGCGGCCAGCTCGGGCAGGGCGGCCAGGGCCTGGCGCTCCTCGACGGGCAGCGCGCCGTCACCGGCCCGGATCCCCTCCACCAGCATGAGCAGGGCGAGCAGCTCGGCGGTGTACGTCTTGGTGGCCGCCACCGCCCGCTCGTGCCCGGCCGCGATGTCGACCGAGAACTCGGCGACCTGCGCCAACGGCGAGTCCGGCGCGTTCGTCACGGCGAGGGTGAGCGCTCCGGCGTTCCGGGCGACCCGGAGCACCTCGGTCAGGTCGGGCGAGCCGCCGCTCTGGCTGACCCCGACGACCAGGGCGTCGGAGAAGTCCGGGCGGGCGCCGAAGAGGGTGATCGCGCTCGGTGAGGCGAGGCCGGCCGGCAGGCCGAGGCGGATCTCGGCGAGGTAGGCCGCGTAGAGCGCGGCGTGGTCGGAGGTGCCCCGCGCGGTGAACACCATGTGTCGCGGCCGGCGTTCGGCCACGGCCGCCGCCACCCGGGCGATCGGGTCGGCGTACTCGGCGGAGAGCAGTCGTTCGTAACCCGCCGGCTGCTCGTCGATGTCGGCGGCCATGCCGGCCCCTGGGCGCGTCACGAAAGACTCCTCCCCTGCGCGATCCCCGCGCATTTCCTGCTCAGTCTTGCATCTTTGATCTGACTTGAGCAATCGAACGAGCAGTACTGAGCACCGATCACCAAAACTCGATGCTGTCACCTACGCTGACCCGACCTCACCGCCAACCGGTACCGACAGCGAGAGGACGACGTGGCCGAGGGAACGGACGGCCGGGCGTTGCCGGCGACGGAGGAACTGGCCCTGGCCCGGCAGGCCCTGGACGCCGGCGAGCTGGCGCACGCCGCCAACCATGTCGCGAGTGCGCTGGTCCGGGCACCGACCCTGCCCGAGGTGCACGAGACCCTCGCCCGACTCGCCACGGCCGACGGTGCCGGTGGGCTGGACCTCTTCCCGCTGCAGCACCACACCTTCGTCGGCGCGGTGGTCGCCCGGGCACACCTGCTGGCCGCCGCCGGCCGCCCCGCCGAGGGGCTCGACCTACTGGTCGCCGCCACCGCGCACGCACCCGGAGCCGACTGGGCGGGGGTGCCCTGGGTCATCGCCCCGGAGCTGGCCGAGCGGATCGGTCCGGACCGCGCCGCCCGGGTCCTGATGCAGGTCTGCGCCGCCGCCCCGGATCCGGTGCCACCGGCCGACCGGCCGGCGCTGGCGGCCTACCTGACGCTGGCCCGCAACGCGATCACCGTCCACCCCGAGCACGGCCTGCTGCTTGGCACGGCGTCCGCGCTGGCCCGCCGGGTGGGTGAGATCGCGCTCGCGGTCCGCTGGGCCGCCCGGGGCGTACGCGCGGCGCCCTCCAAGATGGGCGAGGTCTGGCTCGGGTACGCGCTGCGCAGCGCCGGCCGGACCCGGGAGGCGCTCGCCGCGCTCCGCCGCGCCGTCGACCACGACCCGGACGACCTGGCGGTCTACGCCGACATCGCCGGCACGCTTGCCGACCATGGCCGGCTGGACGAGGCGCTCAGCTGGATCGAGCAGGCGCTGGCCCGCAACCCCTCCTTCGACTGCGCCGTGCACACCGCGCACCGGCTACGGTTCCAGCGCGACGGGGACGTCCGGCACCTGGTCGCGCTTGCCGACTTCGTCCGGGACCACCCGGACGACTCACACGAGCACGGCGACCTGGCCGAGTGCTGCCGCGCCCGCCCCTGGCTCGGGCAGCTGACCCCGCCCGCGCCGACACCCGTCCCAGCCCAGCGCTCCGCCGGGACGCCACCAGCGGAGCGGGCACCGGCCTCGGCCGAGGCGGCCCGCCGGCTCCGCCAACTCGCCCATCCCGCCTGGCCACACCCGCCGGCGGCGTACGACACGGCGGTCGTGCTGGCCACCCTGGACCTGACCGACCTGCTCGGCCTGCTGGCCCATCCGCCCGAGACCCCGCAGACCGCGCTGGGTCGGGTGCTGTCCGGTCAGGACCCGGCGCTCTGGGTACGGTGCGTGCAGGTGTGGTCCTGCCTCGGTCTGCTGCATCACCGCACCGACGAGCCCTGGGCGGAGTCGACCCGTCGGCGGGTGCTGGTGCAGTTGGTCGACGAGGCCGGGGAGGTCGTCGAGGCGGCCCTGTTCGCGCTGGTCACCGCCGCCTGGGTGGACCCGTCCGTACGGACCGACGTGGCCCGACTGGTTGCCGGCCGGCTGGCGGTGGCGGTCGAGACGGCCCGGGAACGAGGGGTGCCCAACCTTCCGTCGCTGGCCCACCTGGCCCTGGCCACCCCGGACCTGGACCCGGACACCGTCGCGCTGGCCCGGTCGCTGGCCGGAGTGCGGACCGTCCGGCTTCACGAGCGGCTGCGCACCCTGCTACGTCGCCTGTTGAGCGCGCTGCGACCGCGCCTGCCCGGCCCACCGCCACCGCCCTGACGCCGGTGTTAAAAGGGGGCCCCTCCTCGACACCAGGCGTTAACAGGGGGCCCTTCCTTTCACCGGGCCAGGGTGGGTTCGGGGTGGTGCTCGTCGGGGGTGGGGTCGTTTGTGGTGCGCAACGGGATCTCCCGAATGAACCAGGCCAGCACGGGGACCAGGACGGCGAAGAGCACCGCCCACCCGAAGACGTGCGAGATGGCGTCGGCGAGGCCACCGAGCACCAGCTCACGCGCCTGCGCCGGCAGTTCCTTGAGCTGCTCGATGTTCATCGCCGCACCGCCCTCGCCGCCACCACCGCCGAACGCCTCGCCGGCCGCCGACCCGGCCAGCCGGTTGGCGAAGATGGCGCCGAACAGCGAGATGCCGAACGAGCCGCCGATGGAGCGGAAGAAGGTGGCCGCGCCGCTGGCCGCGCCGAGATCGCGCTGCTCGACGCTGTTCTGCGCGATCAGCATCGACGTCTGCATCAGGAAGCCCATGCCGACCCCGAGCACGATCATGTAGAGCGACGAGGTGACCTTGCTGGTGTGCACGTCCAGCAGGCTCAGCAGGGCGAGGCCGACGGCCATCACCACGCCGCCGACGATCGGGTAGATCCGGTAACGCCCGGTCCGGGTGATCGCCCGGCCGACCACCAGCGAGACCACAAGCATGCCGAACATCAGCGGCAGCAACAGCAGGCCGGAGTTGGTCGCCGAGGCGCCCTGCACGGTCTGTTGGTAGAGCGGCAGGAAGTTCATCGCACCGAACATCGCGAAGCCGAGGAGGAAACCGATCACCGAGATCAGGGCGAAGTTCCGGTTCATGAACAGGCCCAGCGGCAGAATCGGCTCGGCGGCCCGCCGCTCGACGAACCCGAAGGCCAGCAGCGCGACCACGGCCACCCCGATCAGGCCGAGGATCTGCGGGGAGAGCCAGGCGTACTCGTTGCCGCCCCAGGTGGTGATCAGCACGATCGCGGTGATGCCCACCGACAGCAGCCCCGCGCCCAGCCAGTCGATGCGGTGCTCGGTGCGGTAGCGGGGCAGGTGCATGGTGGCGATCAGCAGCACCAGGGCCACGCCGCCGAGCGGCAGGTTGACGTAGAACGCCCAGCGCCAGGAGAGGTGGTCGGTGATGAAACCGCCGACCAGCGGGCCGGCCACCATCGCGATGGCCATGATCCCGGCGATCATGCCCTGGTAACGCCCCCGTTCCCGGGGTGGGACAAGGTCGCCGATGATCGCCATCACGCCGACCATGAGGCCGCCCGCGCCCAGTCCCTGCACGGCGCGGAAGGCGATCAACTGGACCATGCCGTCGTCCGGGCCGCCGAGGAACGCCGATCCGGACATGCCGCAGAGCGCGGAGCCGACCAGGAAGACCACCACGGCGGTGAGGAAGACCGCCTTGCGGCCGTACAGGTCACCGAGCTTGCCCCAGATCGGGGTCGAGACGGTGGTGCCCAGCACGTACGCGGTCACCACCCAGGTGAAGTGGTTCAGCCCGCCGAACTCACCGACGATGCGCGGCAACGCGGTACTGACGATCATGTTGTCGAGCATCGCCAGCATCATGGCGATCATCAGACCGAATAGCACGACCCGGACGTTGGGTCGTGGAACTGTCTGGTTCTGCTGGGCCATCGGTAAGCTCTCCCCCCGAGACAGGACGGACTTACTTGCCGCCCGGCTAGGCACCTTACTAGCCGCACGGTAAGTTGGACAGCGAAAACCGGTCGAACCATGTCAGGAGTGTGGGTGAGCCAGAGCACAGGCGGCACGCGGGAACGGATCAAGGCCGTCGCGCTGGAACTCTTCACCGAGCAGGGCTACGAGGCCACCTCCCTGCGCGAGGTGGCCGAGCGGCTCGGGGTGACCAAGGCTGCGCTCTACTACCACTTCAAGAGCAAGGACGAGATCGTCACAAGCGTGGTCTCCGACCGGCTGGACCGGATGGACAGCCTGATCGCCTGGGCGGAGGCGCAACCACCCACCCCGGCCACCAGGCGCGCGGTAATCGAGCGCTACGCCGACAGCATGTTCGGTGGCGAGAAGCCCTCGGTGATGCGCTTCTTCGAGCAGAACCAGACGGCGCTGAAGAGCCTCTCCGCCGGTCGGGAGCTACGCGAACGGATGCTCCGGCTGGCCACCGTGCTCTCCGCCGGAGACGACTCGCCGGCTGGGCAGGTGCGGGCCGCGCTCGCGCTCTTCGCGGTGCACAGCAGCTGGCTCGTGGTACGCACCCCGGGCATCACCGACGCCGAGCGCAAGCGCGTGGCCCTGGAGATCGCCGACGAACTCCTCGCCCCCGTCACCGCCCCGCCCCACCCAGAGGGCGGCTAGGGCACCGGCCGGTTCAGCCGATCACCGCGATCAGATCACCGTCCTGCACGACGTCGCCCTCGTTCACCGCGAGTTCCTGCACGACACCGTCGGACTCGGCCACCACCGGGATTTCCATCTTCATCGACTCCAGGATCACCAGGGTGTCCCCCTCGGACACGGTGTCCCCGGCCGACGCGACGACCTTCCAGACGTTCGCCACCATCTCGGCGCGGATCTCCTCGGCCATCTCCCGGCCCCTTCTCTCGCGACTGCCTGGGAGGTATCCAATCATGCGCCGGCCGCCCACGGGCCAGGAGCAGCCCCGACCGACCCCGCGTCGGGCGGCCTCTAACATCAACGGGTCGGACCCTGGCGCCGGAAGGACCGGTGCGTGCACCGGCGTCGAGGTCGAGCGCAGGGCGATCCGACCATCACGAGGAGGTCAGCATGGCGAAGAAGGCCCGCAAGAAGAAGGCCCGCAAGAAGAGCGCCGCCAACCACGGCAAGCGCCCCAACTCCTGAGCGGGTGGGCCGGTCCGCGTCGCGGTCCGGACAGCGAAACGCCGGTGGCCCTGGTCGGGCCACCGGCGTCGTCGTCTGTCGGTGCCGGCGTGGGTGCAGCACACCCGGGCTCGCCGGCCGCGGGCTCAGTCGGCCAGTTCGCGCGACTCGGTGGTCTCGAAGACGACCAGCTCGCTGAGCCGTACCCGCAGCCGCTCACGCAACTCGTCCGGGGCGGAGTCGTTGCCGCAGCAGCGCGCCACGAGCGCCTTGACCTCCTGCTCGATGCCGTACTCCCGCAGGCACGGGCCGCACTCGTCGAGATGGTGGCGGATCAGCGTGCGGCGTTCCTGCGCGCATTCCAGGTCGAGGTAGAGGTAGACCTCGGCGAGAACCTCACGGCAATCCGTCTCGTGCGGGTCTCCACAGCTCACGTCACACCTCCCGGCCACTGGCGGCGGTCGAACTCCGGGCCGATGAGGCGGCGGAGAAGCCGCGCTCCGCGGCGTAACCCTCAAGCAGCTTGCGCAGATTACGACGCCCGCGGTGCAACCGCGACATCACGGTGCCGATCGGCGTACCCATGATGTCGGCGACCTCCTTGTAGGAAAAGCCCTCGACATCGGTCAGGTAGACCGCCAGCCGGAATTCCTCCGGCAACTGCTGAAGGGCCTCCTTGACGTCGCTGTCGGGCAGCCGGTCCAGCGCCTCGGTCTCGGCGGACCGGAGCCCGCTTGAGGTGTGCGACTCCGCCTCGGCCAGCTGCCAGTCGGTGATCTCCTCGGTGGGTGCCTGCACCGGCTGCCGCTGCCGCTTGCGGTAGGAGTTGATGTAGGTGTTGGTCAGGATGCGGTAGAGCCAGGCCTTCAGGTTCGTGCCCTGCTCGAACTGGTGAAAGGCCGCGTACGCCTTGAGGTACGTCTCCTGGACCAGGTCCTCGGCATCGGCCGGGTTACGCGTCATCCGTAGACCGGCCGCGTACAGCTGATCGACGAAGGGCATCGCGTCCCGCTCGAACCGGGCCCTGCGCTCGTCCGTCTTCTCGGTGGTCAACCGCACATCCCCTCGGGTCGGATGCTTCCTCGCCGAGGATACGCGTCCAGACCCAGCAGCAGATTCGGTTCCGACGGGTGTGCCCGTCGCCACCCCGGTCGGCGACACCGCCGCCGGCCAGTCCGGGCCGGCGAGCAGCCGCCTGAGCTGCCGCGCCTCCCGCTCCTCGCGTTCCCGGCTCCGGATTTCGGTCGGCACCGGTCACCCCCCTCGCCTAGTGGTCGTCCGAGGGGTTCAACACCCACCGCGGGCCGGGGAATTCCTCCGTTACCTTTCAGTGCGCTTTGGTGAGCACGCGATCGGTAGTCCCGCCTTGCGGTGGGACGGTCCCGGTCTGACCGACTGGCGTCGTGCCGGGTTGACGCTTCACGGCCACCTGCCCACCACGGCGGGTCTTCTGGTCGGCTCCACGTCCTGCCACCGGGCCACTCCCGGCAGTGTCGAACTGCGCCGCCAGGGCGGCCAGGTTGAGTGCGGCGTTGCGGTCACGGTCGATGACCAGGCCGCACGCCTCGCATTCGTACTCGCGCTCCGACAGGGCGAGCTTGGTTTTCACCGCGCCGCAGCCCGAGCATGTCTTGCTGGATGGATGCCAGCGGTCGGCCACCAGCAGCCGGCCGCCGTTCCATTCGGTCTTGTACGCCAACTGTCGGCGGATCTCGCCGAATCCGGCGTCAGCGATATGCCGGGCCAGCCGCCGGTTGCGCAGCATCCCGGCCACGTTGAGGTCTTCCACCACGACCGTGCCGTGCTCGCGGACCAGACGGGTGGTGAGCTTGTGCAAGCCGTCACGGCGTAGGTTCGCCACCCGAGCGTGCGCCCGCCCGAGCCGGGCCGCCGCGCGCTGCCACCGGTTCGACGCCCGTTGGCCGGTGCGGCGGTCCGGGCCGGTCTTACGTGACAGCGCCCGACCCAGCCGCCGCAGCCGCTGCTGGGCGCAGGTCAAGTAACGCGGGTTATCGACCAGTTCCCCGGTCGAGAGCACCGCCAGATGCCTAATCCCGACATCCACCCCGACCACCGACCCGGGTCGAGCCGGTGCCCGCTCGGCCCGCTCGACCTCGACGGTGAACGACACATGCCACCGACCGCCGCCACGGCACACGGTCGCGGACATGATCCGGGCGGTGCCCGCCTCCAGACGGCGTGCGAGTTTGCGGGCCGACTCGTGCAGCTTCAACCGGCCCAACCGGGGCAGCACGACATGCTTGCGGTCCGACTCCACGCGGATCACGCCGGTGGTGAACCGCACCGACGGCGTGCTGCGGCGGCGGGAGGCGAACCGGGGAAACCCGACCGGCCGCCCGGCACGCTTCCCGCTACGGGAGTCCGACCAGTTCTTAAGCGCGCGAGCGAGCGCGTCGAGTCCGGTGTTGAACGCCTCCTTGGAGCACTCCCGCCACCACGGCGCCACCTCACCCTTCGCCGCGTTCCACGCCTTTCGCAGCGCGGGCAGCGACCAGCCGATCACGGGCGTCATCTGCACGCTGGCGACACCGTAGGTGCGTTCGGCCGCACGTTGATCCATGACCGCCTTGACCCGGGCCAGCGCCCAGTTGTGCGCGACCCGGGCCGCGCCCGCGTGCGCCAGCGCCGCGCGCTCTTGGGTTGGCGTGAGGTCGAGAGCGAAGCGGTACGCCTGGATCGTCTTCACGCCGAGCCACCCCCGGTGGCCGCTTCGACGGCGCGGCGGGCCCGGTCCGCGGCGGCGCGAGGCCCGTACAGTCGGGCACACAACGACGTCAGGATTTCGGTCACGTCCCGGACCAGATCGTCATCGACCTCGACCGAGTCGACCACCAGCAACCGACGACCTTGCGCCGAAAGCGCCGCCTCCACGTACTCGGCCCCGAACCGGACGAACCGGTCGCGGCGCTCGACCACGATCGTGCTCACCGCCGGGTCGCGAAGCAAGGCGAGGAACTTCTTGCGGTGCCCGTTCAACGCCGAGCCGACCTCGGTCACCACTCGGTCCACGGCGAGTTTCTGGCCGGTGGCCCACACGGTGACCCGGGCGACCTGCCGGTCCAAATCCGGTTTCTGATCGGCCGAGGACACCCGGGCATACACCACCGTCTGCCCAGCGTCGGAGGCAGCACCGGTCACCGGCTTCCCCACCATGATCAGACGGCCGACCCGGTAAGTAGGAACAGGCAGCGTCCCGGCCGCGTACTGCCGCCGAGCCGTGATGTACGCGATACCGGTGGACGCAGCCCATTCCTTCAAGTTCACGCGACCACTATAGTCGCTCAAAGAGCGCCAAAGATCCGGCGGGATAGCAGTTCCTCCCCGCTCCCGTTCCTGGTCCCGGCCCGGGGGTCGTACGCCGAGGCTGGGACCAGGAAGGGCCTGGGAGCCCGGTGTCACCGCCCTGGAACGGGCGGGCCGACACCAACGGATGCAACGAATCGGCCCGGCCGGCGGAAACGGTGATCCGGTCGGCGGAACGGTGATTCGGTCAACCCGCCCAGCCGTGCTCGCGCAGCCAGTCGACCACCACGGCGGCCGTCGCTGCCGGGTCGCCGCGCAGATCGTGCCGCTCGCCCGGCCGGATCACCACCCGTACTCCGGGGGCCGGTTCGGGCACGCCGAACGGATCCCGGTCACCGTTGACCACCAGGGTCGGCAGGCCGGTCGCCAACTCCCCGGCCCGGCTGCGCTCCGGTCGGCCGGGCGGATGCAGCGGAAAGGCGAGCGCCACCACCCCGGCGGCGCCCACGGCGGTCGCGGTCCGGCAGGCCACCCGCGCTCCGCTGGACCTGCCGCCGACCAGCAGCGGTACGCCCCGATGACGGTCGCGCAGCACGGCGAGCACACTGCGCCACGCCTCGTCGAGATGGCCGGCGGGAGCCGGCGCCCGCCGGCCGGCGACCCGATAGGGCTGGGTCACCCGGGCCACGGCCAACCCGGCGGCCAGCGCCGCGTCGCAGAGCGCGAGCAGGTCGGGGGCGTCGACATCGCCGCCCGCACCGTGCCCGAGCACCAGCAGCGCCCGGGCGGTGCCGGCGGGCAGTCCGGTATCGACCCGCGCCGGGCCGCGCGGAGTGTCCAGGAGGTCGTCGTGCGGCATCGGCCCATTCTGCGTCGCCGCTCCGCAACACCCCGCAGCAGCCCGTACGGCCCGCACTCGGTGGCCGCGCCGGTCACCGCGGCGCGCGGGTGCCGGTCAGCTCAGCGGCACCAGCGTGAGCAGTTGGTCACGCACCGGCGGACCCGCCTCGTCGACGGCGTCCGGATCGGGCTGCACCTCGCTGCGCCAGGCCACCAGCATCGCCCGCCGTTCGCGCGGGGTGGTGCCGCCCCACACCCCGTGGCAGTCGCCCACCTCCAGCGCCCAGGCCAGGCAGGAACCCTGCACCTCACAGCTGCGGCAGAGCGCCACCGCCGCGTCGGCCGGCTCGTTCGGTGCCGGAAAGAACGTCTCCGGATCGACGCTCTGGCAGGTCCCTCTGGTCCGCCAGGCCTCATCCTGCCGACGTTCCCGCAGAGCACGCAACAGTCGCGGATCACGCCGCGCGGCGGCCACCTCGTGCGGACGGGGCATACGCGCCCGAGTCATCCACCCACCTCCCCCGTGGGATCAGAAATATCGATGGAGATCGTTCACAGGGCGTGAGCGACACCCCCACCGGCGCTGTGTTCTATCGCATTTACGGACACGGAGACAAGACTTCGCCGGGAAGTTGCCAGAACGACCGAGCGACGTTTCGCCCGCAACCGCGGCAAATCACTCTCGACAATGCGCACCGGTAATCAGAACAGCGTCATGTCCTCCGGTGCCGTGGAGGACGCCGGTGACACCCGGGCGGTGAGTTGCGGGCCGTCGTTGCGGACATCACCCACCGCCGGCCCAACCGGCCGGATCTCCAGCCCGGCCAGCCAGTCGCTCGGCGGAGGCGCGAGCAGCTCGGCCGGATCGCCGGCCCTCTCCAGCCAACCCGCCCACCGCTGCGGCGGCAGGAGCAGCGGCATCCGGTCGTGCACCTCGGCCAGTTCGCCGAGGGCGGTGGTGGTCAACACGCTGCACGTCAACAGCGGACCACCGGGGCCCTCCCACACCGACCAGATGCCGGCGAAGGCGAGCACCGAACCGTCCCACCGGGTCAGGTAGTACGGCTGCTTCGGCCCGTCCGGCCGGCGGACCCACTCGTACCAGCCGTCGGCCGGGACCAGGCAGCGGCGGCGGGCGAAGGCGGAGGCGTACGCCCGGCTGGTCGCGACCGTCTCGGCCCGCGCGTTGATCATCCGGGCGGCGCCGGCGGGCGAGCGGGACCAGGCGGGCACCAACCCCCAGCGGCCGAGCGAGAGCGCCCGATGCCCCTCGGAACTGACCCGGACCAACGGCACCGGATCGGTCGGCGCGACGTTGTGGTCGGCGACGAGCCGGCCGTCGGTCTCGTCGACGGCCTCGAACATGCCGCTCAGGTCGCCGGCACTCCGGGTCGTGGCGTACCTCCCGCACATGCCGCACACGCTAGCGCGCCGCCGGCCGTCCGGATGTCCCGTCCACCGGGAGCGACGGCGCGGGCCGTCACCGGCGCCGTACCCGACACGGCAGAATGAAGCCGTGGGGAACCTGACCGCGACCCGGCCGCCACTGCCGTGGACCGCCCCGACCGCCAGCGACCCGGTGTCGGCATCGCTGCGCCTGCCCGGCTCGAAGTCGATGACCAACCGGGCCCTGGTGCTCAGCGCCCTGGCCGCCGGCCCGTCGACGCTCACCAAGCCGCTGCGCGCCCGGGACACCGAGTTGATGGCCGGCGGGCTGCGCGCGCTGGGCGCGCACGTGTCGATCGCCGACGACGAACGCTGGCTGGTCCGGCCGCACCGGCTGGTCGGTCCGGCGCACGTCGACGTGGGGCAGGCCGGCACGATCATGCGGTTCGTGCCGCCGGTGGCGGGGCTGGCCGACGGGCAGGTCACCTTCGACGGCGACCCGTCCGTACGCACCCGGCCGCTCGGGCCGCTGATCGAGGCGCTGCGCTCGCTCGGGGTACGCATCGACGTCGCCGGTCCCGGCAGCCTGCCGCTGACCGTGCTGGGCACCGGCCGGGTCACCGGCGGCGAGGTGGTCATCGACGCCTCGGCCTCCAGCCAGCTCGTGTCCGGGCTGTTGCTGGCCGCGCCGCGCTTCGACCGCGGCCTGGTGGTCCGGCACGTCGGCCCGCCCGTGCCCTCCGCGCCGCACCTGCGGATGACCGTCCGGATGTTGCAGGCCGCCGGTGCGGCGGTCGACAACAGCACGCCAGACGTCTGGGTGGTCGAGCCGGGTCCGCTGACCGGGCGCGGCTGGGAGATCGAGCCGGACCTCTCCGGTGCCGTGCCGTTCTTCGCCGCCGCCATGGTCACCGGCGGCGAGGTGACCCTCCAGGGCTGGCCGAGCGGCAGCACCCAGCCGGTCGAGGTGCTCCGGTCGCTGTTGCAGCGGATGGGTGCCGAGGTCGCGTTCACCACCGAGGGGTTGACCGTGCGGGGCAGCGGCCGGGTGCACGGCCTGCACGCCGACCTGTCGGACGTAAGCGAGTTGACCCCGGTGCTGACCGCGCTGGCGATGCTCGCCGACTCCCCCTCGGTGTTCACCGGGGTCGGTCACATCCGCGGCCACGAGACCGACCGGCTGGCCGCGCTGGCCCGCGAGTTCACCGCGCTCGGCGCGGACCTCACCGAGGGTCCTGACGGGCTCGAGATCCGGCCCCGCCCGCTGCGCGGCGGACTGTTCCGGACCTACGACGACCACCGGATGGCGCACGCGGCGGCGGTGGTCGGCCTCGCCGTGCCCGGCATCGAGCTGAACGACGTGGGGTGCACCTCGAAGACCATGCCCGAGTTCCCGGCACTATGGTCGGCGATGGTGACCGGCAAGAGCTGAGCGAACAGGTAGGAGCGGCCCTGGCGACCAAGCGGCGGGAGTACGACGAGGACGACGTCCGGGTCCGACCCGGCAGGTCCTCGCGTCCGCGTACCCGAACCCGACCCAGGCACGCCGACGCGAAGGACGGCTTCGTCATCGCCGTGGACCGGGGGCGCTACACCTGCGTGCTGGCCGGTGCCGGGGCAGACCGGCCGACCGTCACCGCGATGCGCGCCCGCGAACTGGGACGCAAGTCGGTGGTGGTCGGCGACCGGGTCGGCCTGGTCGGCGACACCTCGGGTGCACCCGGCGCGCTGGCCCGCATCGTCCGGATCGAGCCGCGCCGGTCGGTGCTGCGGCGCACCGCCGAGGACGACGCCAGCACCGCCGAGGGGCGGCTGGAACGGGTGGTGGTCGCCAACGCCGACCAACTTGTGATCGTCAGCGCGCTGGCCGACCCGCCACCGCGTACCGGGTTCATCGACCGCTGCCTGGTGGCCGCGTACGACGCGGACATCGAGCCGCTGCTCTGCCTGACCAAGGCCGACCTGGCCGGCCCGGAGGCGGTGCTCGACTACTACACCGAGCTGGAGCTGCCGTACGTGCTGATCCGGCCGGATTCCCCCCTGGACGCGCTGCGCAGCCTGCTCGCCGGTCAGGTGTCGGTGCTCGTCGGGCACTCCGGGGTCGGCAAGTCGACGCTTGTCAACCGCCTCGTGCCGGAGGCCGCTCGGGCGGTCGGCGCGGTCAGCGCGATCGGCCGGGGCCGGCACACCTCGACCAGCGCGGTGGCGCTGCGGCTGCCCATCCTGCCCGGCGCCGACGACGACCCAGGGTGGATCGTGGACACCCCCGGCGTGCGCAGCTTCGGGCTGGCACACGTCTCGGCCGAGAGCCTGCTGCACGGCTTCCCGGATCTGGTGGAGGCCACCGTCGACTGCCCGGCGAACTGCCCGCACACCGCCGACGAGGCCGACTGCGCGCTGGCCGCCTGGGTCGCCGACGGTCGGGCCGATCCGCGCCGGCTGGCCTCGTACCGCCGGCTGCTGGCCTCCCGGGCCGGCGAGCCCGACCCGCGCAGCGAGCCCGACCCACGCGGCGACGCCGATCCGCGCGGACGCGCGGAATGAGCCGGACGCGCGGGTCGCTACCGTGTCCGACATGACCGGGTACGCCGACGATCTCGCCCTCGCCCACCGGCTCGCCGATGCCGCCGACGCCATCTCCTCGACCCGTTTCCGCGCGCTCGACCTACGGGTGGAGTCCAAACCCGACCTGACTCCGGTCTCCGACGCGGACACCGCCGTGGAGCGGGAGATCCGCGCCCTGCTCGCCACGGACCGCCCCGACGACGGGCTGCTCGGCGAGGAGTTCGGTGCCACGCCAGCCGCCGGCACGCGGCAGTGGGTGGTGGATCCGATCGACGGCACCAAGAACTTCGTCCGGGGCGTACCGATCTGGGCCACCCTGGTCGCGCTGCTGGTCGACGGCCGGCCGGTGGTCGGGGTGGTCTCCGCGCCGGCGCTCGGTCGACGCTGGTGGGCGGCGCAGGGCACCGGGGCGTACGCGGGCCCCGACGCCGCCCGGGGCGAGCCGATCCGGGTCTCCCGGGTAGGCGAGCTGGCCGACGCCAGTTTCTGCTACTCCTCACTGGACGGCTGGGAGCAGGCCGGTCGACTGGAGCCGGTGCTCCAGTTGATGCGGGACAGCTGGCGCAGCCGGGCCTACGGCGACTTCTACGGTTACATGCTGTTGGCCGAGGGCGCGCTGGACGTGATGGTCGAACCGGAATTGTCGCTCTGGGACGTGGCCGCATTGGTACCCATCGTGACCGAAGCCGGGGGAACCTTCACCGACCTGGCCGGTCGGCCGGCCCCTGCCGGAGCCGAGAACAGCGCCGTGGCCAGCAACGGGCTGTTGCACTCCGACATCCTCGACCGGCTGGGTCGACCCGCCGCGCGCTGACGCCCGGTAGCCTCTATCCTCGCCAGGTGGCTACCGCAGGTTGGTGTTTCCTGGCGGCGATGATCGTCGCGTACGGCGTCGCCAACCTGTTGCAGTCGGTCGCTGCCGCCCGCACCACCGTGCACCACACCTTCGATCCGGGTTTGCTGCTGCGCCTGGCCGGGCACCGCACCTACCTGGTCGGTCTGGCCTGCCAGGTGGGCGGGTTCGTGCTGGCCTTTCTGGCCCGGCGGGACCTGCCGCTCTTCCTGGTGCAGGCGAGCGTGGCGGCCGGGCTGGGCGTCACCGCCATCCTCGGGGTGATCATGCTGAAGTGGCGGCTGCCGATGGCCGAGGTGGTGCTGCTCCTGCTGCTCTTCGCCGGGATCAGCGCGCTGGTGCTGGCCGCCCGGCCGGCACCGTCGAAACCGCTCGGCACGGCGGGCATACTCGCCCTGCTGGTGACCCTGGCGGTCATCGCGGTGCTGGGCTTCTTCGCGGTCCGGCTGCGCGGTGCGCCCGGCTCGGTGGCCCTGGGCTCACTCGCCGGGCTGGGCTTCTCTGCCGCAGCAGTGGCCGCCCGGCCGTTGGCCTCCGCGCCGAACTGGGAGGCGTTCCTCACCGACCCGCTGCTCTACCTGCTCGTCGGCCACTCCATCGTCGGTCAGCTCCTGCTCGGGCTGGCCATGCAGCGCGGTTCCACCACGGCGGCGGTGGCCGCCATGGACGCCGCCGGCGCGGTACCCGCAGCGATCATCGGGCTGCTGCTGCTCAACGACAAGATCTGGCCGGGCCGGGAGTGGCTCGCCGGGATCGGCTTCCTGGTCACCCTCGCCGCGGTCATCGGGCTGACCCGCTATGCCGAACCACAGCATCACCACGCCGTCGCCCAGGAAACCACCCGCGCCGTCGTCGGCGCCGCAAAGGTGTAAGGAAGGGCCCCTTGTTAACGCCTCAGGTATAGGAAGGGCCCGTTCTTAACACCGCTGGCGGGTCAGGCCGCCTCGACCGGCTTCCGCCGGCCGACCACCCGCTCGTAGAGCCGCTCCAGGGCGGCGGCCGTCCGTTCCCAGGTGTAGCTGCACCGCACCCGGTCCACTGCGGCGTGCCCGTACGCGAACCGGCCCGCGTTGTCGGTGAGCAGCCGGCGCAGCGTCATCCCGAGGGTGCGTACGTCACCCGGCGGCACCAGCTTGCCGGTGACCTCGTCGACCACGGCGTCGGCGATGCCGCCCATGGCGTAGCCGACCACCGGCACACCACACGCCATAGCCTCCAGTGACACCCGGCCGGCCGACGAGTAGCGCGGGGTGCAGGCGACCACGTCAGCCGAGCGGTACCAGGTGGCCATCTGGTCGTGCGGCACCGCGCCCACCAGGTGCACCTGCTCGGCCACGCCCGCGCGCTCGGCAAGCTCGCGCAGCCGGCGCGCTTCGGTGTGGTTGTCCAGCCGGTCGGCCGGCGGTCCACCGGCGATCACCAGTTCCGCGTCGCCGACCAGACGCATGGCCCGGATCAGGTCTTCCTGGCCGTGACCGGGCGAGAGCCCGCCCACCGAGAGGATCCGGGGCCGCTGGTCGCGTGGCGCGGCCTCGCCATCGGGATGGAACCGCTCGGTGTCCACGCCGGTGGGGACCATGGCGACCGAGGTGCGTTGCAGGCCCATCCGGGTCAGCTCGTCGACCTCGTCGTTGCACTGGGCGATCGCCACATCGATGGCCCTGGTGAGCGCCCGCTCCAGCGGGATGCGGTTGCCCGGACCGTCGTACTGCGGGCCGAGGTGACGCAGCTGCTCCATGCCGATCGAGTGGAACGTCTGCACCACCGGGATGTCGGTCTGGCGGACGGCGTGCGCGGCGGCCAGCCCACCGATCCAGTAGTGCCCGTGCACCACCTCCGGAGTCCAGTCACCGGCCCACTGGTCGGCCAGCCACTTGCCCAGCTCGGCCACGTACGGCACCAGTTCGGCGGTGGGTATCGGGGCGACGGGGCCGACGGGTGCCCGGTGCACCCGGTAGCCGTCCACGGCGTCGCTCTCGGCCGACTCCGGATCGTCCCGCCGGGTGTACACCCGGACGTCGTGACCTCGCCCGACCAGTTCGGCGGCGACCCGTGCGATGTGCTGGTAGGTGCCGACGACGGTTCCGTCGCCGGAGGGCGGCGCAGCGGCGTGGGCGCAGACGAGGCCGACGCGCATGGGTCACCTCCATGCGGGATTGGGCGGTGGTCCTCCGGTCAGAGCGTCCCATTAACCCGGCCCTGAGGAGCCGAAACCTGGCAGATCGGCATGTGACCGGCGGCATGGTCCCCGACATCGCGGGGTACCGAGGCGGAATGCCCTTGAACCGACCGCTCGCCGACGCCACCGTCGTGATCACCGGCGCCTCCAGCGGAATCGGCACCCAGACGGCGTACGCGCTGGCCCGCCAGGGCAGCGCCGTGGTGCTGGCCGCGCGTACCGAGCCGGCGCTGCGCGAGGTCGCACGGCACTGCCGTGAGCTGGGCGGACGGGCGCTCGTCGTACCGACCGATGTCACCGATCCGGCGGCGGTCGAGCGACTCGCCGAAGCCGCCACCGCGGAGTTCGGCCGGATCGACGCCTGGATCAACAACGCGGCGGTCGGCGTGGTCGGGCTCTTCGACGAGATCCCGGCCGCGCAGTTCCGCCGGGTGCTGGAGGTGGACCTGCTCGGCACCGCGTACGGCATCCGGGCCGCCCTGCCCCGGCTCGGTGCGGCCGGCGGAGGCGTCGTGATCAACAATGCCTCGGTGCTGGCCGAGGTGGCGATGCCCTACCAGTCCGCCTACAACACCGCCAAGCACGGCATCCGGGGGCTCGCCGACACGGTCCGCCAGGAGCTGCGGGTCACCGGCCGGAGCGTTATCTCGGTCTGCACGCTGCTGCCCTCCGCCATCGACACGCCGTTCTTCCGGCACGCCGCGAACCACAGCGGCCGGGAGCTGGCGCCGCCCCCACCGGTGTACCCGCCGGAGCTGGTCGCGAAGGCCGTCGTCCGGCTGCTGCGCCGGCCCCGCCGCGAGGCGTACGTGGGCGGTGGGGCCCGCCTGATCGGCCTCCAGTGGCGGCTCGCTCCGGCGATGGCCGAACGACTCCTCGGCTGGTACGCCCAACGCACCCAGTTCGCCGCCGGCACCGAGTGCAGGGACACCGCCGGGAACCTCTTCCGGCCCGCCGGCGAGGCCCGGTCGACGGGCGGTTGGCACGGCCGACGCCGCCAGTTGATCCGGATCACCGCCGCCTTCGGTGGGTGGCGGCGGTTACGCCGGGAGAGCAGCGGGTAGTGGTCAGGCATGCGCGAGGACGAGTACCCCACCCCCGTCTCCGACCCGGAGGCCGACGGTCTGCCCGACACTGCCGACGACGACTCAACGGCGGGCGACGACGTGCTGACCGGACGGGAGGCGGACGGTCCGGCACCGGCGCAGCTGCCGGGCGACCGGTCGGCGACGGTGGCCGTGGACGAGTTCGGTACCACCGCCGAGGAGCAGCTCGACGGCGAGTCGTTGGACTACAAGCTGAGCCGGGAACGGCTCGAACCGGCGATCGACGACCCGCTCGCCGGCCCGATCGACCCGGGCATCGCGGCCGAGGCGGACAGCCGCGAGCAGGCGGCGCAGGCCCAGCTCGACGCGGACGTGATCGACCCGGGCCCCACCTCCGACCCGAACTCACCCGTCTCGCTCTACGACCACGGCCAGTTGGGTAGCGTCGCGGACGCCACGGTGGGCCGGCTGGTCGAACCGGACGAGGGGGCGCACACCGACCAGGAGACCGATTCGATCGCGTACGACGCGGGAGCGGCCGGCGGCGGTGCCAGCGCCGAGGAACTGGCCATCCACGAGACCCAACCGCCGCACTCGGTCTGACGCCGGCTCAGCGGGACCGCTCGGCGGTCCCGCTCAGTCGTCGAGGCCGCGTTCGATCGCGTACCGGGTGAGTTCGACCCGGTTGTGCAGTTGGAGTTTGCCGAGCGTGTGCTGCACGTGGTTCTGCACCGTCCGGTGGGACAGGCCGAGCCGTTCGGCGATCTGCTTGTACGACATCCCCTTCGCCACCAGCCGCAGCACCTCGGTCTCCCGTTCGGTGAGCCGGGGTGCCGCCGAACCGGTCCCGCCCGCTTCGCGCTGCCCGGCGGCCAGCCGGCGGTACTCACCGAGGACCAGCCCGGCCAGTCCGGGCGTGAAGACCGGCTCCCCGGCGGCGGTCCGGCGCACCGCCGCCAGGAACTCCGCCAGCGCGGCGGACTTCAACAGGTAGCCGGTGGCACCGGCCTTCATCGCCTCCAGCACGTCCTGCTCCTCGCCGCTGGCCGAGAGCATGAGCACCCGGAGATCGGGGCGGGCCGCGCGCAGGCCCCGGATCACCTCCACCCCGGAGATGTCCGGCAGTTGCAGGTCGAGCACCACCACGTCGGGCACGGTGGCGGCGACCACCCGGACCGCCTGGCGGCCCTCCCCGCAGCTGGCCACCACCTGGTAACCGGCCTCGGTGAGGTCGCGGGCCACGCCCTCCCGCCACATCGGGTGGTCGTCGACCACCATTACCCGTACGCCGCTCATTGTCGTCTCCTCGGCACGGTGAGTTCCACCTCGGTACCGCTGCCCGGGGTGGAACTGATCTGGGCGGTGCCGCCGAGGTCCGTCAGGCGTCCCCGGATCGCCTGGGTCACGCCGAGCCGCCCCTGGGCCGCGGCCTCGGTGAGCCGCTCCGGTGCGAAGCCGGGTCCCTCGTCACGGATCGAGACGGTGACCGTCGAACCTTCGTCCTCGACAAGTATCCAGGCGCGTCCGCCGCCGTGCCGGGCCGCGTTGTCCAGGGCCGCGCCGGTAGCGGCGGCCAGTTCGCGGGCGACCGTCGGAGGCAGCGGCACCGCAGTGGCCGGGGCGGAGAGCGACACGGTGGCCGAGGCGTACCGGCCGAGCAGCCCACGCAGGTCCACCGGGTCGTCGGCGGCACCGGCCGGGGCCGGCCCGGTCCCGGAGATCAGCGCGCGTAGCGCCGCCTCCTGCTCGCCGGCCAGCCGGGCCAGTTCCCCCGCCTCGCCGTCGAGGCGGGCACCACGCCGCTGCACCAGGGCGAGCACCTGGAGCACCGAGTCGTGGATGTCGCGGGCCAGCCGCTCCCGCTCCCGGTTGGCGGCCTCCAACTCGACCGCCCGCTGCAACCGTTCCTCGGCGGTCACCGCCAACCGGGCGACGTGCCCGACGACCACGCCGGCGAGCAGCATGAGGATCGCGCCGTTGAGCGCGCTCGGGGTGAGCATGCCCCGCGTCACGAGGTCGGCCGCGCCGAGCACGAGCGCCGCCGTCACGCCACGGCGTCGCCCGCCGCAGACGGCCCAGGCGAGCACCGGTCCGCCCAGCCAGGCCACCGCCAGGGTCGGCAGGCCGGCGGCGAGCGCGGCGCGGCCCATCACCGCGGGGGTGACCAGCAGGATCGCCAGGACGACCGCCAGATCGGCCAGCAGCAGCGGCCAGCCGCGCCGGGCCGGCACGGCGTAGTTGACCGCGGTGACGGCGGTCCAGACCGCCATCACCAGCACCAGCGCGCCGGCGGCGAGCGGGTGCGCGTACCGGTCCGCGTCCCGGGCCACCACCACGCAGACGTACGCCAGGGAGGCCACCCGGTACACCGCGACGGCCCGCCAGAGCGGGACCTCGAAACCACCGGGCACGGACACGTGCGTCACGATGCCACAGGCCGTTCCGGCACCCCTCGGACGAGCGGTCGAGCGAATCCTGACGTACGGTGGGAAATGCCGCGTAAACCTCCGTGATCTCTGTCGGGACGGGGCCATGACGAACGCACAACCCCGCAGACCGCGTACGGTGGTGCCCATCGAAAACGCCCTCCTGATCGCCGACGCCTTCGACCAGGCCCAGGTGACCGAGCTTCGACACTCGGTCACCTCCTGCGCGCGCTCCGCCGGACTGCTCGGCGATCGCCTCGACGACTTCGTGCTCGCCGTCAACGAGCTGATCACCAACGCCGTGCGGCACGGTGGCGGTCAGGGCTGGCTGCGGTTGTGGCAGGAACCCGGGCTGGTGCTCTGCGAGGTCTCCGACCACGGCACGGGCATCAGCGTGCAGCGCCTCGACAACCGCAACCGGCCGGCACCGGACACGGCCGGCGGCTGGGGGCTCTGGCTGGCCCGCGAGCTGACCGATGCGATGGAGGTCGAGACCGGCTCCGCCGGCACCACGGTACGCATCATCACCGCGACCGTCCCCACCGAGCAGCACATCGGTCGGCACCGGCAGGACTGAGCGGGCGCGGTCGGGCCGGTGGACGAGCCCGTCGGTGGGGTCAGTCCCAGCGCTCGCCGGTGAGCTTCTCGTAGACCTCGATGTAGCGGGCTCGGGTGGCGTCCACCACCTCGGCGGGCACCTCGGGGGCGGGCTCCCGCCGGTCCCAGCCGCTGGCAATCGCCCAGTCCCGCACGTGCTGCTTGTCGTAGGAGAACTGCGCCCGGCCCGGCTGGTACGACTCGGCCGGCCAGAACCGGGACGAGTCCGGGGTGAGCACCTCGTCACCGAGGACCAGGGTGCCGTCGGCCGCCCAGCCCAGCTCGATCTTGGTATCGGCGACCAGGATGCCCCGGTCGGCGGCGAGTTCGGCACCCCGGCAGTAGACGTCGATGGTGACCCGCCGCAGCCGCTCGGCGGTCTCCGCACCGACCTTGTCGACCGCCTCGGCGTAGGTCATCGGCTGGTCGTGCTCACCCACCGGCGCCTTGGTCGACGGGGTGAAGATCGGCTCCGGCAGGATGGCCGCCTCGACCAGGCCACGCGGCAGTTCGACGCCGGAAACCGCGCCGGTGCTCTCGTACTCCTTCAGGCCCCCGCCGGTCAGGTAACCCCGGGCGACGCACTCGACCGGAACCATCTCCAGCCGGCGGCAACGGATCGCCCGGCCGGCGTACTCCGCCGGCACGTCGGTGGAGATGACATGGTTGGGCACCAGGTCCGCCAACTGCTCGAACCACCACAGCGACAGCGCGGTGAGCAGCTTGCCCTTGTCCGGGATCGGAGTGGGCAGCACCACGTCGTAGACGGAGACGCGGTCCGAGGCGACCAGGATCAGATCGTCCCCGTCGGCGTAGACGTCCCTCACCTTGCCCGAGTGCAGAAGTTCCACGGCGACAAGTACACCACCCCCAACCGGGGGGCGAGGAAGTGCCCCTCGTCGACTTGCCGGAGCGCGTCAGCGTCGACGACCGCGGGTCATCCGGATCACCAGAAGGACGATCACGCCCACCACCAGCAGGCAGCAGAGCAGGCTCAGGAAACCGAAGAAGCCGAAACCACGCCCCCGCCGCCGGGCGGCCTCGACCACCAACTCCCCGGTGCCGGTGGAGGCCCACGCGGCGACCGGCACGTACAGCGACAACACGACCGTGCCCAGGAGCGTGCCGAGCCGCCCCCACCATTTGCCGAAGGAAGACATGGGCCCATCCTCGCCGACCCGGACAACCCCACGACGACGATCGGGGCCCGGGTCCGGAAACGACCAGAGGCCCCGGACGAATCCGGGGCCTCTGGTCTGGCAGTAGCGGGGACAGGATTTGAACCTGCGACCTCTGGGTTATGAGCCCAGCGAGCTACCGAGCTGCTCCACCCCGCGTCGGTAGAAACAACCTTACCCCACCCTCCGCCGCCCTCTCATCCGCCCCACCCGTTTCGCTCCGGAAGCGCCACTGGCAGGCACGCAGACGCCTGTCGAAGGCATTCGGGCCACAGAACACGGGCCACCAACATGGGCCACGAACAAGAGCCACCAACATGGGCCACGAACAAGAGAACGGCCCCGGACTCGTCCGGGGCCGTTCTGCGGTGGTAGCGGGGACAGGATTTGAACCTGCGACCTCTGGGTTATGAGCCCAGCGAGCTACCGAGCTGCTCCACCCCGCGTCGGTAGATCCACCGTAGCGCACCACCCCGGGCCGCTGCAAAACGACCCGGGGAACGGCCTGGACCGCGCCTGACCGACCAAGAGAAAAGGGCCCGCGGCGGCGACCGGGGATCGCCGGGCCGCAGGCCCTTCTCGGTTGGAACGTCAG
The DNA here is from genome assembly GCF_059553435.1 of Micromonospora sp. PRAS1. Taxonomy (NCBI): domain Bacteria; kingdom Bacillati; phylum Actinomycetota; class Actinomycetes; order Micromonosporales; family Micromonosporaceae; genus Micromonospora; species Micromonospora sp. PRAS1. The sequence goes on along the minus strand of NZ_JCANNB010000005.1, from coordinate 29,585 downwards.
CCGCTCGGTGACGGGCTGCCGGTCGGCGCCGGTGTCGACGCAGTGCCCCCGGCCGCCTGCTGAGCCTGCTGGAACGCGGTGAGCGCCTCGTCCAGCGCCTTCAGCGCGCGACCGTACCGCTCGAAGTCACCGGACGCCTGCGCGGCCCGCACCTCCGTGATCGCGGCCTGCACCTGGTTCGCGGCCGCCCCCAGCTCGCCGGTGAGCGGCGGCGCCTCGGTCGCCGGCGGCGAGGCGGGTGGCGAGGCCGGTGGCTCCTCACCGTCGGCCGGCGGTTCCTCGGTGGCCGGCGGCGGATTGCCGGCGGCGGCCCGCTTGCCCTGCTCGACGAGCTGCTTGATGCCGTCGGCCGGGTTGTCGGCCAGCACCACGAACGAACCACCGTCGCCGTACGACAGCAGCACCTTCTGCAACAGCGGGTACGCGTCCTGCTGGTTGCTCTTCACGTAGACCGGCTCAACGTAGAGCATGCCGTTGCCGAAGGGCAGCGAGAGCAGGTTGCCGTACTGCACCTGGGCCTGGTTCGAGGAGAGCAGGTTCAGCTGCTGCCGGATGTTGGCGTTGTTGGTCATCTGTTGGTGCACCTGGACCGGACCCGAGACACGGGTCTGGTCGGGCAGCTCCAGCACCTGCAACGTCGGCTTGCCGTCCTCGTACGACCCGGAGATCAGGGCGGCCAGGTTCTGCCTCCCGTTCGGGGTGACCGCGCTGGTCAGCTGGAAACGCGGCTCCTCCTGCTCCGGGAACTGGGTGTAGAGGTAGTACGGCGGCTGCTTCACTCCGCTGTCCGGCGCGTCCGGCACGTTCGGCACCTGCCAGAAGTCCTGACCGGAGTAGAAGTCACCCGGGTTGGTGACGTGGAACCGGGTGAGCAGGTTGCGCTGCACCTTGAACAGGTCGGCCGGGTAGCGGAAGTGCTCGACCAGCGACGGCGGGATCTCCGCGCGCGGCTTGATCAGGTCACCGCCGAACGCCTTGTTCCACGCCTTGAGCACCGGGTCGTTCTCGTCGAACTCGTAGAGGGTGACCGTGCCGTCGTACGCGTCGACTGTCGCCTTCACCGAGTTGCGGATGTAGTTGACGTTCTCCCGGGCCAGCTGGATGGTGCCCCGGCCGGTCAGCTCGTCGGTGGTCTCCTGCTGGAGGTTGACCCGCTCGGCGTAGGGGAAAGTGGCGGCGGTGGTGTAGCCGTCCACGATCCACTGCACCCGGCCGTCCACGATCGCCGGGTACGGGTCGCCGTCGAGGGTGAGGAACGGGGCGACCTTCTCCACCCGGTCCCGGGGGTTACGCACGTAGAGCAGCTTGGAGTTCTCGTTGACCGCCTCGGAGAGCAGGAAGTTCGCCTCCTGCTCCTTGATCGAGTAGAGCAGTCGGCGGGTGAACGACCCGATCTCGACGCCGCCCTCGCCGGTGTAGGTGTAGTACGACTCGCGCCCCTCGCCGCTCTCGCCGGCGGGCCTGTCGAACTCGGCCGGGTTGGCGTCCGCGTTGGGCTTGCCGACGATCGCGTAGTCGCCCTCCGTCATCCGCTCGCCGTAGTAGATCCGGGGCTGGTTCGCCGGGATCAGGTCGGTGGGCGAGGAGCAGGACTCCTGCGACCGCTCGCCGAGGAAGCCGGAGACGAAGAACGGCTGGCCACCGCAGACCACCCGGTTCGCGGGGGCGGCGACCACCCCGTAGCCGTGGGTGTAGACGGTGTGCCGGTTGATCCAGTTGCTCTGCTGTGCGGTCAGCTCGCTGTAGTTGATCTCACGTACGCCGACCACGTAGTCCTGGGTCTTGCCGTCGACCGTGTACCTGTCGATGTCGAGCTTCGGACCGAAGTCGTAGAAGCCACGGACCTGCTGGAGCTGGGTGTAGGTCTCGCTCACCAGCTGCGGATCGAGCAGCCGGGCGTTCGGCACCACCGCGGTGTCGGTGGCCAGGCTCTCCTGCGGGGTCAGGTTGCTCGCCGCGTACGCCGAATGCTTGGCGATGTCCAGCCCGTACGCCGCGCGGGTCGCCTCGATGCTGCGCTCGATGTACGGCGCTTCCTTGTCCCGGGCGCTGGGCTTGACCTCGAAGGTCTGCACCGCCCAGGGGTAGATGCCGCCGATCGCCACCGCCGACACGCCGAGCAGCGCCAGGGAGATCCCCGGCCAGACCAGGTTCCGCATCCAGGCGTTGGAGAACACGATGATCGCGATCGCCACCACCACGGAGATGTAGGCCAGGATCTCCTTGGCCGGCAGCAGCGCGTTGATGTCGGCGTACCCGGCGCCGTAAACGCCCACGCCGTCGTTGTACTCAAGCAGCATCGAGCGCCGGTCCAGCACGTACGCGACCGCCTTGAGCAGGACGAAGACGGCGACCAGCGAACTCAGGTGGGCGCGGGCGGCGTTGCTCATCCGGTCACCGACGCCCTGTAGGCGCACCCCGCCGAAGAGGTAGTGCATGGCCAGCGAGCCGATCAGGGCCAGCACCACCGCGGTGAAGCCGAGGCCGAGCAGGAACCGCCAGAACGGCAACTGGAAGACGTAGAAGCCGACGTCGGTGCCGAACTCCGGGTCGTTGACGCCGAACTCGCCGCCGTGCAGGAAGAGCAGCCACTGGTTCCAGCGGCTCTGCGCCGACAGCCCGGCGAAGAGACCGACGATCGTGGCGGCCGCCACGATCCAGAGCCCGAGCCGGGGACCGAGCAGCATCCGGTACCGCTCCAGGGTCGCCTGCTCGGGTGAGTGCGGCCGGTTGCGGGGGCGCAGTCGCTGCGCGAGCCAGAGGTTGCCGCCCACGATCGCCGCCATCGCCAGCGCGGCGGCCAGGAAGAGCAGCAGCCGGGTGACGAGCACGCCACGGAATACGCCGGTGTAGTCGACCTCGGAGAACCAGAGCCAGTCCGTCCAGGCCTGAACACCCCAGCCGAGCAGGGTGAAGAGGACGAACACCCCGATCAGGACACCGATCGTGACGCGTCCGCGTCGGCTCATCCTTGGCAGGGGGCTGCTGCTACGCATGACCACTGTTGGCTCCGCACGCTCGATATGATCGGCTCCGACCAGGCACCCAGAGTACGGGGTGTTTCTGAGAGCGTCCGCCCAAGGTGTCGCCGGGAATCAGCAGTGGGTCGGTTCGCCGCCGGAACGCAGGGTCTCCAGTGCCGCCAGCGCCTCGTCGAGCGAGCCCACCTTCACCAACGGCAGATCGGGCTGCCGGTTGCGTACCGCCTCGGCGCAGTTGGCCGCCGGCACCAGGAAGACCGTCGCGCCGGCCTGCTTCGCCCCGACCAGCTTCTGCGGGATGCCGCCGATCGGGCCGACCCGACCGGTGTCGTCGATGGTGCCGGTGCCCGCGATGACCCGGCCGCCGGTGAGATCGTCCGGGGTCAGCTTGTCGATGATCCCCAGGGCGAACATCAGCCCGGCGCTCGGGCCACCGATGTCCTTCAGGTCGAAGGAGAGCGTGAACGGGTGTGGCTGCTGCTGTTCGATCTCGATGCCGATGCGGGGCCGGCCGTCCTGCTCGCGACTGGTGATGGTGCCGGTTCGGGCGGCGCCGTCGCGGGTGTAGCCGATCCGCAGCGCCGTGCCCGCCGGCTTTGACCGGATCAACTCGGTCAGTCGGGCCGCGAGCGGCACCGGCTCCCCGTCCACCGAGGTCACCACGTCGCCCGGCTGGAGCACGCCGGCCGCCGGACCGTCGGCGGCCACCGTCTTGACCACCACCTGCACCTCGTACCCCAACTCGCGCAGCGCGGCGGTCTCCGCGCTGGTCTGCGAGACCTGGAAGTCCTCGGCGTTGCGCTGTTCGACCTCTTCCCGGGTCTCCCCCGGTGGGTAGACCAGCTCACGCGGCACCACCGCCTGGTCGTCGGAGAGCCAGCCCTGGATCGCCGCGCGGAGCTTGACGCTGGGCTGCACACCGACGGTGGTCAGCCGCAGTTGACCGGCGGAGGTGGAGGTCTCCCGGCCGGTGACCTGGATCACCTCCTTGCCGTCCTCCTGGCCCAGCGTGTCGACCGTCGGACCGGGACCGAGCACCACGTACGGGACGGGCGCGCCGAGCACCCCGATGCTGAGCAGAGCGGTGAGCAGAGCACCGAGCAGGACGGTCACGCCGCGACGTCTCATGCGGCAGAGCGTACCGATCCGGGCGAGATCGCCCGGTCGGCACGACCACGACTTCGCCCTCAGCGCAACCGCGGCAGCGGCGACCTGGGGCGCTGCCCGCGTACCGTAGACGTCGTGCCTGATATTCCGTTCGGTTTCGCGCTACCGGGTGGGCAGCCGCCCGACCCCAACGACCCCGCGCAGATGCAGCAGTTCATGTCGCAGTTGCAGCACCTGCTCTCCGCGCCGGGGAGCGGGCCGGTCAACTGGGACCTCGCCCGCCAGGTCGCGGCCAGCCAGCTCGCCGCGGCCGGCGATCCGGCGGTCTCGCCGTACGAGCGCAACGCGGTCGAGGAGGCGCTGCGCATCGCCGATCTCTGGCTGGAGCCGGCCTCCGCGCTGCCCTCGGGCATCCGGACCGCGGTGGCCTGGAACCGGAACGAGTGGATCTTCAAGACCCTCGACGTCTGGCGCAAGCTCTGTGACCCGGTGGCCAGCCGGATGGTCGGGGCGATGGGCGACCTCGTGCCGCCGGAGGCGCGCGCCCAGCTCGGCCCGATGCAGTCGATGGTGGCCACCCTCGGCGGTGCGCTCTTCGGCGGCCAGCTCGGCCAGGCGCTCGGCTCGCTCGCTGCGGAGGTGCTCTCGGCGGGCGACATCGGCCTACCGCTCGGTCCGGCCGGCACGGCCGCGTTGATCCCGGCCAACATCCGCAGTTACGGCGAGGGCCTGGAACTCCCCGAGGATGAGGTACGCCTCTACGTGGCCCTGCGCGAGGCGGCGCACCAGCGGCTGTTCGAGCACGTCCCATGGCTGCGCGGGCATGTGCTGAGCGCCGTGGAGACGTATGCGGCGGGCATCCGGGTGAACCGGGAGGCGATCGAGGAGGCGATGGGCCGGGTCGACCCGACCGACCCGGAGTCGATGCAGGCGATCGCCCTGGAGGGCATCTTCACGCCGGAGGACAGCCCGACGCAGAAGGCCTCCCTGGCCCGGTTGGAGACCGCCCTCGCCCTGGTGGAGGGCTGGGTCTGCCACGTGGTCGACGGGGCGGCGGCCGGCCGGCTGCCGAACGTGGTGGCGCTGGGCGAGGCGTTCCGCCGTCGCCGGGCCGCCGGTGGTCCGGCCGAACAGACCTTCGCCGCGCTGGTCGGCCTGGAACTGCGTCCGCGCCGGCTGCGGGAGGCCGCCGCGCTCTGGGCGGCGCTCACCGAGCATCGGGGCATCTCCGGTCGGGACGCGCTCTGGGGGCACCCGGACCTGCTTCCCTCCGACGATGACTTCGCCGACCCGGTGGCCTTCGCGATGGCCGACACCGACCTGATGACCGAGCTGGAGAACTTCGACTTCTCCGCGCCGGGCGGGCCGGAGGAGAAGGCTCCGGGTGGGCCTTCGGCCGGGCCATCGGAGCAGGCTCCGGGCGAGCCGGACCGCCGCGACGACGGCGACGGCGGCGAGCAGCGCTCCTGATCCGGTCGCTGGATCGCAACGGCCGCCGCCGACGGACCGGCGGCGACCGTTGCCCTCGGCTCAGCCGGGCCGGCCGGTCCCGGAGAGCAGGGCGCGGGTGTTCTCCCACCCGCCCAGGGCCGGGTCGAGCCGGGCCAGGTCCGCCGGCCCGCGCAGCCGGTGCCAGGACGGCGTCACGGCCAGGTCACCCGGGCGGGGTGCCACCGCGCGCACGGCCGCGGGCACCGCGGCCTCCATGTCCAACGTCGGCAGCCACTGCGGTACGGGCAACCGGGCCGCCACCCCCAGCAGCCCCGGCAGACCGCCCTCGACCGGTGCGACCGCGACCGGGCGGCTGGTCAGCGGGCGCAGCAGCTTTCCGACCGTGAGACCGGGCAGGTCGGGTGCGTCCCCGGCAACCACCGCAACCTGCTCGTACCGGCCTTCCGTCGCCGCGAACACCGCGTTCGGGGTCGGCTCGGGCACCTCGTGCACCGCCATGCCGGGCCAGATCACCGCGTCGGCCAGCCACCGGTCGGCCGGGGTGACCGCCACCGCGGTCTCCACCTGGTTGAGCGTGGTGAGCAGGTCCACCACGTCCTCGGCGAGCGCCGTCCGCCACTGGACCGGGTCGACGCCGGGCGGTGCCCAACCGACCGGCGCGAGCAACGCCACCACCACACGTACGGCCATCCGTCGACCCTACGCCCGCCGGACATCCGGTCAGCTCGTGGTGCGCGGGCCGCTCAGGGCGGGCCGGAAACCGCCGCCACACCCTCCAGGTAACCCCGCGCGCGTTCGGTCTTCGGATATCGGCCGACCAGGGCCCAGAACTGGGCGTTGTGGCTGGGCACGATGAGGTGGACGAGTTCGTGCAGCAGCACGTAGTCGATCACCCAATCGGGCATCTCCTGGATCCGGTGCGAGAGCCGGATCGAACGGTCCGCGGGAGTGCAGGAGCCCCATCGGCCGTTCTGGTTGTTCACCCACCGGACGCTGATCGGCAGGGCCTGGTCGCCGTAATCGGTCAGGTAGAGCTTGATCAGCCGGGCGGCCCGCTCCAACAGGCCCGCGTCCGAGCGGGTCAGGCGCCCCTCCCGGGCGGCGAGCCGGGCGAGCATCCGATCGACCCACTCGCTCTCCTCGGCCCGGGAGAACTGGTCCGGGATGAGGACGACGACCCGTTCGCCGTCGCGGTAGGCGGACACCGTGCGTCGCCGGCGCTGGCTGCGCCGTACCTCGACGACCGGCTTCCGCGGCCCAGCCATCAGTGGACCGCGCAGCCTCGGTTTGCTGTCACGTTGGCAAGCTAATGCAGTGTGACCAGGGGTCCGCAAGGGTCAACCCCTCGACACGCGCCCGGAAAATGGTGATTGGTCGCCAGGAGTCCCGAAAAATTTCTTGCCGGACCACCGATTGACGTCACGATCACCCTTCGTGTCGGCCGCCGAGCTGTCACACCCGCGCCAGCCGACACCCTAGGTGATCATCAAGCGATGGCCGCCGTCGGGGGTGCCGACCGGGGTTCAAGCGTCACGACCAGCGGATTTACCGACTCTCAGTCGGCGTGTCCCCGCCAAACTGGCAGATCTGGGCCGGTCAGGCGTGCACACTCTCGACGTCGCCTTGCTCACAGTGGCAATGCGCAGCTGACATGGAACCGCCCGCACCTGGGTAGGGTCCGCCAACCAGTGGTCACGTGGGTGGCCACGGCAAGCCCGGCGCCGGACGCGCGAGCGACCGCCGCAGGGAAACCCGCCGGAGGGGTACCGACCGGCGGACGAGACGAGGAGGCACACCGTGGCCGACCAGGCCCAGACCTACAACGGTTACTGCGTCAAGTGTAAGGAGAAGCGGGACTTCGAAGGCCATGTCGAGGTTTCCAAGACCGGCATGAACATGGCCAAGGGAAAGTGTCCGGTGTGCGGCACAACAGTGAACCGCATCCTGGGCAAGGCGAAGGTCTGACGTTCGCGTCCCGTGGGACGGGGGTGGCCGGCGGCCACCCCCGTCCCACGTCTCCGGGCACTGTCGGAGAGCCGACTTGGTTACCCGCTGGTTGTGGATATCTCGCCGAATCCTGTGGACAGCCCTGGATCTGGGGCCACCCACCTGTGGACAACGATCGACGGACAGCATGGAATCGGTCACTGTTCGTGCCATGTCGCCGTCCACGCAACGCCCGCCGTCTCCCCGACCGACGCTGCTGCCCGGGCTGAGTCGGCTCTGGCGCAACCGGCACACCCTGCAACTCGGGCTCGATCAGGGGCGGGCCGTCCTGGTCGAGGTCGCCGACCCGCGCGCCACCCGGCTGCTCGACCTGCTCGACGGCACCCGCAGCGAACGGCACGTACTGGCCGGGGCGACCCGCACGGGGGTCTCCGCCGAGCACGCCCGGGCCCTGCTCGACGCCCTGCGCCGCGCGGGGCTGGTGGTGCCGGCATACACACTTTTTCCCCGGGACCTCGCCGGACCACGACGGCTTCGGCTCGCCGCCGAGGCCGGCGCGCTGGCGCTCGCCGCCGCCCGGCTGCCCGGCACGCCGGCCCAGGTGCTTCGGCGTCGCCTGGTCGCCCGGGTGGTGGTCACCGGCAGCGGCCCGTTCGGCGCCGCCATCGCCGTCGCCCTGGCCCAGGCCGGCGTCGGTCACATCCATACCGACCTGCCCGGACCGGTCCGTCCGGTCGATCTGGTCGGCACCGGCATCGCGGCCGACGAGATCGGGCGTCCGCTCGGCGAGGCGGCCCGGGCGGCGGTGGCCCGGACGGCAGCCGGCACCGGGACCGGCCCGCTGCGCCGGCACCGACCTGACCTGGTGATCCTGCTCGGCGCCGATCGGCCAGCCGCGCTGCTGGCGACGGCCTACGCCCAGCGGCGCCGGCCACATCTGCTGCTCGACGTGCGGGAGGGCATCCCGGTGGTCGGGCCGATGGTCCGTCCGCCGACCGGCCCCTGCCTGCACTGCCTCGACCTGCACCGGGCCGACCGGGATCCCGACTGGCCGGTGCTCGCCGCCCAACTCGCCGCCACCCCGACCACCCCGACCTGCGCCGTGAGCACCCAGCTGGCGGCCATCGGGTACGCGGTGAGCGAGGCGCTCAGCCAACTGGACGGCGGCACCCCGGAGACCCTCGGCGGGGCGGTCGAGATCGTCACGGCGGGCAACCTGCGACGCCGCCACTGGCCGCCACATCCGCGCTGCGGCTGCGGCGACAGGACGGTGCAGTACGGCCGACCCCGCCGCACGGCAGCAGCAGGCACGCCGAGTCGGTAACAATGACCAAGTGACCGACATCCCGCGCCGGGCCGTGTCCCGCACCGCCAAACTCGCCGCTCTGCCGCTCGGCTTCGCCGGCCGGACCGTCCTCGGCATGGGAAAGCGCGTCACCGGGCTCGCCTCCGACGTGATCTCTGCGGAGATCCAGCAGCGCACCGCCGAGCAGCTGTTCAGCGTCCTCGGCCAGCTCAAGGGTGGGGCGATGAAGTTCGGTCAGGCGCTTTCGGTCTTCGAGGCGGCGCTGCCGGAAGAGGTCGCCGCGCCCTACCGGCAGGCCCTGACCAAGCTCCAGGAGGCCGCGCCGCCGCTGCCCGCCGCCAGCGTGCACAAGGTGCTGGCCAGCCAGCTCGGCCCCGCCTGGCGGGACCGGTTCGTGACCTTCGACGACTCGCCCGCCGCGGCGGCAAGCATCGGCCAGGTGCACCGGGCGGTGTGGCGGATGCCGGACGGCACCGGTCAGGACGTGGCCGTCAAGATCCAGTATCCCGGTGCCGGTGACGCCCTGCTCGCCGATCTCAAGCAGCTCTCCCGGCTCGGCGGCATGTTCCGGGCCATCCAGCCGGGGCTGGATGTCAAGCCGCTGCTGGCCGAGCTACGGGAACGGATCACCGAGGAACTGGACTACGAGTTGGAGGCCGAGTCGCAGCGAGCCTTCGCCGCCGCGTACGCCGACGATCCGGAGATCTTCGTGCCGGCGGTCTTCTCCGCCTCGCCCCGGGTCCTGGTGACCGAGTGGGTCGAGGGCACTCCGCTGGCCGACATCATTCGGGACGGCAGCGAGCAGCAGCGCAACGAGGCGGGCCGGTTGATGGCCACTCTGCATCTCTCCGCGCCGGCCCGGGCCGGGCTGCTGCACGCCGACCCGCATCCGGGCAACTTCCGGCTGCTTCCCGACGGCCGGCTCGGCGTGATCGACTTCGGCGCGGTCGCCCGGATGCCGGAGGGTACGCCGGAACCGATCGGCCGGATCGCCGGGCTGGCCCTGCGCGGCGATGCCGACGAGGTGATGGCCGGGCTGCGGGCCGAGGGTTTCGTCAGCTCCGACGAACCGGTTGACGCCCAGGCGCTGCTGGACTTCCTCCGCCCGATGCTGGAACCGATCGCCGTCGACGAGTTCCGGTTCACCCGGGCCTGGCTGCGCGGCGAGGCCACCCGGCTGGCGAGTCCGCGATCACCCGCGTACCAGTTCAGTCGGCAGCTCAACCTGCCGCCGTCGTACCTGCTCATTCACCGGGTGACGCTCGGCTCGATCGGCGTGCTGTGCCAACTGGAGGCCGAGGCGCCGTACCGGGGCATCCTGGAACGCTGGCTGCCCGGCTTCGCCCAGGTCAGCTGAGCTTCGCCGGTCAGCCGAGCGCCGCCGGACACGTCGGTGGGCGGGGACGTAGGTCCCCGCCCACCGGATGCGGTGCTGCTTACAGAACGCCCAGCTCGCGGGCGGACCGGGCGCGGCCGGCCATGGCGACGGTGCGGGCGGATCGGGTTGCCTCAGTGCTCGTGGTGCGTCCGGCCTGAGGCCGGAGCATTCGAGCCCTCGACAACGCTTCTTGGAGTAGGTGCATCTCGACGACTCCGTTCGGCAGGTGCGACATGGTGGTCAGCTCTCTCTCGTCGCCGGTGTGCCACCGGCGGGGTTGGTCCGGATCGGGAACATGTCAGGCAGCCAGCCGGACGGCGCTGCGCGACGCGGTGAGGCCATTGGCCGCCAGCCGCGCCTCGGCCTCGACCCGCAGCGCGGCGTCCCGGGCGATGTCCTCCTTGCGCGGGCGGCCCCGGGGCCGCTTGCGCGGGACGACCGCGCCACGCTCGAAGATCTCGCCGCCCCAGACGCCCCAGGGCTCGGCCCGCTCGACCGCACCGGCGAGGCACTCGACGCGCAGCGGGCAGTCCCCGCAGAGCGACTTGGCCAGTTCCAGCTCGGTGGGTGAGTCGGAGAACCACAGGTCAGGGTCGAACTTCCGGCAGGGCAGGTTCGCCTCCATCTCGACGCTCAGGTCGAGCGGGGCTAACGCCAGACTCATCTCCCGGTCACCTCTCTCTCATGTCGATCTCGTGGATCGCGGTCCGACTACTCGGCGGTGCAAAAAACTGAGGCCGCGGATCCCGGTATGCGGGTTCCGCGGCCTCGAGGTGAGCCGGTGGTCTGGGGTCAGACCGGTCTACCTCGAGGTGGAACACCGCGGACGTCCATCCGCTTGTTGGCGCCATCGACGCCCTTGCCCGTGAAGCCACTGGTCCCCTGGAGCCCGTTCGGCGTCGGTGCGAGAATCAGCTCGGCCTGAACCTCGACCCGGTGCGCCTGCGGAGCCCACGGTCGCGCAACAGCGACGGTCGTCGCCCGAACGGCCGACAGCGGAGCCACGGCAGTCTGGGCAGCCGACAACGCAGCGACGGCAACGGGCAGCGCCATCGGACGCTTGTTGACGTAGCTCTCCATCGGTGCCACCTCCCTGACGTTCACTCGCGATCGACTCGGACACTAACCCCGTGAGCAGCCCGAACAGGGCCCCCTCCCGAGGTGTGTCCTGAGGCTATGCCTGCCGGCAGCGCGAGGGCAAACGAATTAACGGTGAGATTCAGAAACTTTTCTCTGGGCAGATGTCGTCCACCGCCGCGCCCTTCACCAGGGCCAGTACCGCCTCCCCGTAGAGGCCCAGTTTGCGCGGCCCGATACCGGCGATCGCGACGAGTTCCTCCGCCCGGGCCGGCCTTCGCTCGGCCAGCGCCACGAGCGTCGCGTCGGTGAAGACGACGTACGCCGGCACCTTCTGCGCGCCCGCCACCCGGGCCCGCCACTCGCGCAGCCGCTCGTGCAGTTCATCGTCGATGTCGGAGGGGCAGCCGGCGCAGCGGCCGAGCTTGCGGTCCGGCCCGGCGAGCAGCGTGGTGCCGCAGATCCGGCAGGAGACGATCCGGTTGGCGCGCCGCGGGGCGCCGGGAGCCGAGCGGCTGCCCGCGGCCCGCTCCGTGCTGCCGGACGGGGCGAGCTGCGGCAGGAAACGGCACGGCCGCCGGGCCCGCCCGCCCGGCGAGCGCGCCGAGGCGTACGACAGCCAGAGCCACTGACGGGCCCGGGTGATGCCGACGTAGAGCAGCCGCCGTTCCTCCTCGACCTGCTCGGCGGTGCGGGCGTACGTGGTGGGCAGGGTGCCCTCGGCGAGGCCGACCAGGAACACCGCGTCCCACTCCAGGCCCTTCGCGGAGTGCAGGGAGGCCAGCGTCACCCCCTCCACGGTCGGCGCGTGCTGCTGGGCCGCCCGCCGGGCCAGCTCCTCGGTGAAGTCGGCAAGCGTGACCGGACGCTCGACGGTGGCCGCCGCGCCGAGCGGCAGCAGCTGCGGACTGGCCGCGTACTCCTCGGCGAGTTGGACCAGCGCGGCGAGCGCCTCCCACCGCTCGCGGGCGGCACCACCGGCCGGGGGTGCCTCCGGTGCCCAGCCGACACCGGCGAGCGCCTCCACCACGGCCGCCGGCAGCGGGGTCTCGCCCGGAATGGCGCGGGTGGCCGCACGCAGCGCCACCATCGCCTGGCGCACCTCGGCCCGCTCGAAGAACCGCTCGGCACCCTGCACCACGTACGGCACGCCGGCCTCGCCGAGCGCCTTCTCGTACGCCTCTGACTGCGCGTTGGTGCGGAACAGCACCGCGATCTCCCGGGCCGGCGTGCCCGCGTCGATCAACGCGCGGCAGCGGGCGGCGACGGCGTTCGCCTCGGCCGGCTCGTCGGTGAAGATCCGCCGTTCCGGCTCGGGGCCGGCCGGGCGCTGGCCGACCAGCTCCAGCCGCAGCCGCGCCTCGGTTCCCCGCGCCTGGGAGATGACCGCGTTGGCGAGGCCGACCACCTGGGGGGTGGACCGGTAGTCGCGGACCAACCGGACCACGGTGGCGCCGCGGTGCCGGCGCGGGAAGTCCACCAGGTACGACGAGGTCGCCCCGGTGAACGAGTAGATCGTCTGGCTGGCGTCGCCGACCACTGTCACGTCGTCCCGGCCGCCCAGCCAGGCGTCCAGCAGCCGCTGCTGCAACGGGTTGACATCCTGGTACTCATCGACGACAAAGTGCCGGTACTGGTTGCGCACCTGCTCGGCAACGTCCTGATGCTCCTCGATCCCCCAGACCGCGGCGCGCAGCACGTCCTCGAAGTCGATCACTCCACCGGAACGTTTGAGCTTCTCGTACGCGGCGAAGACCTCGGCCACCTTCGTCGGCTCGTACGGCGTCTCGCGAAGTGCCTTGGCCGCAGCCACGACGTACTCCCCTGGCTCGACCAGGGAGGACTTCGCCCACTCGATCTCACCGGCGAGGTCCCGGGCGGCGGTCCGGTCGGCCCGTACGCCGGCCCGGGCCGCGGCCAGGGTGACCAGCCGGACCTTGCTGTCCAGCAGCTCGGGCATGGCCCGGCCGTCAAGCAGCCGGGGGGCGAAGTAGCGCACCTGGCGCAACGCCGCGGCGTGGAAGGTACGCGCCTGCACACCGGCCACGCCGAGCGCGGCGAGGCGGTGGCGCAGCTCCGCGGCGGCCCGGGCGGTGAAGGTGACCGCGAGCACGTGCCGGGCGGATATCTCGCCGGTCAGCGCCCGGTGCGCGATCCGGGAGGTGACGGCCCGGGTCTTGCCGGTGCCGGCACCGGCAAGTACGCAGACCGGCCCGGCCGAGGCAGTCACCGCCGAGCGCTGCTCCGGATCGAGCCCGGCGAGCACGCGTTCGGACTGGGAGTTGACCACCACAGCGGGGAATTGTCTCAGCTGCCGTGGACGTTGCAGCGAATAGCCTGGACTTGATCGGCAAGCCGCCGGTCGTGACCTTGGAGGATCCCACCATGCTGACCATGTATTCCACTCCCTGGTGCGGCTACTGCCACCGGCTGAAGTCGCAGCTCGACCGGGAGGGGATCGCCTACCAGGTGGTCGACATCGAGCAGGATCCGGCGGCCGCCGAGTTCGTGATGGGCGTCAACGGCGGCAACCAGACCGTCCCCACCCTGCGTTTCGCCGATGGCAGCTCCCTCACCAACCCCTCGATCAACCAGGTCAAGCAGCACCTGGCCACCATCGCCGCCTGAGGTCGCGGCCCGGCCCCGCCCGCCCTCACCTGGTCGATCATGAAGTTATTGCCGCGGCGATCGGCGTGTCGCGGCGACCACCTCATTGTCGATCGGGTGGGCGACGGGTAGCCGGGGGGCGGGGACCGGTGGGCGGGGACGTGGCACGGCCGGGCGCTTCGGTGGGCTGAGGTGCCGGCCGCGCCAGAGGTAGCCGCCAGCGGCCAGGGTGGCCAGGCCGACCAGCGCGAAGACCAGCCGGTAGTCGAGCACGCCGACGACCAGTGCGCCCATGCCGATGGAGAGCGCCTGCGGGCAGCGGATCACGGCCTCGGAGGCCGCCGCGACCCGGCCGAGCAGTTCGGGCGGGGTCCGCCGCTGGACCAGCGTGTGCAGCCCGACCAGGGTCAACGGCAGGGACACGCCGGCCATCAGCACCGCGACGAAGCCGAGCCACAGATTCGGGTACGCCAGCATCAGCGCGGCCGGCCCGAAGAACGCGACGCCGGCACCGAGGGTGCCCAGTTCGCCGACCCGACGCAGCACGGCGGCGGAGCAGAGGCCGCCGACCAGCCCGCCGACGCCCTGCACGGTGACCAGCACACCGACGAAGGCGGCGTCCCGGCTGAGCCCTCGATCGACGTACGCGAAGATCAGCGACTCGGTGAAGCCCATCACCAGCGAGCCGAGTCCGTAGCCGACCAACGCCCGCCGCAGCGCCGGCTCACGGGTGAGGTGACGGAGCCCGGCGAGCAGTTCGCCCGGCCAGCTTGACGTCGAGGTGGTGCCGCCGGCCGAAGCGGCGGGCGATTCGGCGGGCGATTCGGCGGGGCGCAGCGTACCGGCCGCGGGGCGCAGCGTACCGACCACGGCGGCGGCGATCAGGAAGCCGGCCATCACCACGGCGGTCAGCATCCAGCCGCCGAGGACGGCGTAGAGCCCGGCGCCGACCAGCGGCCCGACCAGCCGTAGCCCCTGGCGGACCGTCTGCAGCACACCGTTGGCCTCACCGAGCAGGTCGGCGGGCACCAGTTCCCGGACCAGCCGGCTCAGCACCGCGCCGACCGTGAGGTTCGACAGGCCGTAGAGCGCGGCGACCCCGTAGATGATCCACATGTCGCCCGCGTCCCGGACCGCGAAGAGCGGGGTGAGCAGCAGCGCCATGGCCAGGTTGGTGGCCACGAAGAACCGGCGCCGGGGGTACCTGTCGACGAACCAGCCGACCAGTGGCGCGAGCACCCTCGGCGCGATGATCACGAAGATGGTGGCACCGGCGAGGCCGTCCGATCCGGTCAGGTCCTTGACCCAGATGGCGAGCGCCAGCAGCAGGATCGACTCGGCGATCATGCTGGCCAGCAGTCCGCCGAAGAGCAGGCGGAAGTCCGGGCGACTCAGGACGGTGCGCATGGATTCCTCCGGGGTGGCGCGACGCGGGGCGGCAGACGCCCGACCGGGTCCGGCGGTGCAGGTCACGGCGGCTCCCGTCCGGGTGTCGGGTCTGGCGTTTTTCTGATGACACGCCCTCCGCCGGTACTTCCGGCGCCGGTCGCGACGTCCATACTGGCCGTGGGGGGCGAATTTCATACAGTTACCGTCGCGTCGCCGGCGGTCGACGAAAAGAGGACACCGTGCCTCCAGCCGCACCCAGCCCGATCCGGCGGCGTTCCCGGCTCGGCACTGCACTACGCCAGTTGCGCGAGGCCGCCGGCCTCACCGGGGACCAGGTCATCGACCGGATCGGGTGGGCCTCCGCCTCCAAGCTGTCCCGTTTGGAGAACGGTCGCAGCCGGCCCGATCCGCAGGATGTGCAGAGCCTGCTCGACCTCTACGGGGCCAGCGACGCGGAGCAGGAGAAGTTGCTCGGCATCACCCATGAGGCCGCCGACATGCGCGGCTGGCTGAAGAAGTTCCCGGCAATGACCCAGCAGCAGCGCGGCTTCGCCGAACTTGAGGCGGGCTGCGCCGAGATCATCGAGTACAGCCCGGTGCTCGTACCGGGGCTGTTGCAGACAGCCGGATATGCCCGGCTGCGGATCTCCTCGGCCCAACAGATCGACCAGGAGGCCGGCGACCCGGAGATCGGTGAGGACACCGAGGCCGAGATCGCGGCCCGGCTGGCCCGGCAGGAACTGCTCAAGCCGGGCACGGACGCGCCGCGTTACACGGCGGTGCTGGAAGAGGCAACACTCGGCCACCGGGCCGGCCCGCCCGAGGTGCTCCGGGAGCAGGTGGAGCGGCTACGTGAACTCTCCACCCTGCCCAACGTCACGCTGCACGTGCTCCTCCGGGAAACCCCGATCGACGTGCAGTGGTACCTGCCGCCGACCGCGTTCTCGCTCTACCGGTTCACCGACCCGCAAGATCCGGAGACGCTGGCCATAGAAGGTGGATTCACCGACGTCATGTCGACCGAGGTAATCGCCCTAAATCGCTATAAAGTGGTGTTCGAGCGGTTACGCACGGCGGCGCTCTCCGAGCAGGACACCTACCACTGGCTGACGCAGTCGCTGGGACGGCTCTCCGGCACGGCGACCCCGTCCAATCTGGCCAGCGGTTCGGCAACGGCGCCGGCCCAGCGTCGCGGATCCTCCGGGCGTCTGACGGAGCGGTGACCCACGGGCGGTGGCCCACGGGAAGCCGCCGTCGGGACGTGCCATGCCGCTCATTCCGTCGGTTCACCACAGGAGCGCAACAATGAACGAGATCCGCAACACGCCGTCCGTTCTGGCCCAACTCGCGGACGCACCATGGCGTACCAGCACCCGCAGCCAGACCTCCAACTGCGTCGAGGTCGCGCCGCTGCGTACCGACTCGGCCGCGGTGGCCCTGCGCGACAGCAAGGACCGGGGCGGCCCGGTGCTGCTCTTCAACCGGGCCGGTTGGCTGGGCTTCATCTCCGGCACCAAGAGCGGGCAGTTCGACCTCACGTAGGGCCGTACCACAGGGCGGGGCCGCCGGCATCGGTGCCGGCGGCCCCGTCGTCGTCCTCCCCCGACAACGCCGCTGACCAGGGATCGGATGATCGGACGGGCAATGGGGCCAATAGGCGCGTTTCACTTGCTGGGACGCGACTCGGGCGTACGATGACGGAGTACCGACGTGGAACTTCCACGGATTTCACCCGTCGCGGCACATCCGGAGACCCACATGCGGTTCCTGATCGTTCGCACCGACATTCGCGCCGCCGCCGATACCGACATCACCGCCGCCTGGGCGGACGGTCACCGGTTGCGGGACGAGACCACCCGGCCCGAGCCGCGCCGCCAGGTCGTGCACGCCGAGGACCGGGACGCGGCACTCCTGCTCGCCCGGGCGCTCGCCACGGTCGGCGCCGTACGCGCCGGCAAGCAGCGGGTCAAGGTGCTGCCGCTGGATGATCCGGGACCCCGCCGGGCCCGGCCGGACGCGCCCGGCAGCTGACCAAACCCACGTCCGTCGTGGTCGACCGGCTCCCCCGCCGTGTTACTCACCCAGCCGACCACGACGGCCCGTGTCCCCGGCCCGTGGTCGCCGCGGCAACGACGACCACGGGCCGGGGCCGCACTCACGCCACGCCGGCACCGCCGCGCCGCCAGTCGTTTTGTTAAAAGGGGTCCCCTGCTATGCACGAGGCGTTAAGAAGGGGCCCTTCCTTCAGCAATGGCCGTCGAACCAGCGGTGGATGAGGAAGAGCGCGATCGACGAGGGCGGGGGCAGACGCAGTTGGGCGGCGTCGCCCACGTCGACCGGCCGACCGGCCAGCGCCGCGCCGATCTCCTGCCGGGAGAACCAGCGGGCCTCGGCGATCTCGGCGGGATCGACCCGCAGCGGGTGCGCCGGATCGGCCGTGGCCAGGAAGCCGAGCATCAGCGAGCCGGGGAAGGGCCAGGCCTGGCTGCCCGCGTACGTGATGTCATCGACCGGCACGCCCACCTCCTCGTGGACCTCCCGCAGCACCGTCGCCTCGGCCGACTCCCCCGGCTCCACGTAACCGGCCAGGCAGGAGAAGCGGCGCTGCCCGGCCGCGCTGGGCCAGGTGGCGTTGTTGCCCAGCAGGCACCGCCCGTCGACGCCGTCGACCCCGTCGTGCACGAGCACGATCATCGCCGGATCGGTACGCGGCCACACCCGCTCGCCCTGGGTGTCCACCCGGGACCAGCCAGCCTCGTCCGCCCGGGTCGGCTCGCCGGTGACCGGATGGTAGAGATGCCGCAGGTGCCAGTTGGTCAACGCCAGCGCCGTGGTGAAGAGCCCCGCGTCCCGGTCGCCGAGCAGGTGCCCCACCTGCCGCAGGTGCGCCGCCCGGGTGCCCGGCACCACCGCCAGCGTGGTGTGTACGCAGAAGGCCGGCACCCCGTCCGGCTCCACGCCGAGGAACATCGCCTCGCTGGCGAGCGCCGGCGGCAGGTCGTCCGCCTCCGCGAGGACCAGCGTCGGCACCGGCGTGTCGGTACGCACCAGGGCCTGCCCGCCGGCCTCGACGTCGAGCACCAGCACCCGGGCACCGGCCCACGCCTGCGCCAGCCACTGCGGATCGGTACGCCGGTGCGCGGCCCGGTCCAGGGTGGAGCGGGCCAGCGGCGGGGCCGCCTCCCCCCGTACGTGGGCGGGCTGGCCGACGCCGTCCGGGCTCATGTCGACACCGGCGCGGTCTCGATCGGGGTCAGGGTGGCCAGCGAGGGTGCGATCCGCTCGGCGTCACCGAGCACCACGGTGACCGCCTGTGCCGGCGCGAGGTAGCGGGCCGCCGCCGCGGCGACGTCCTCGGCGCTGGCCTTGGCCAGCCGGGCCGCGTGCTCGGGCAGGAAGTCCAGCCGCAGCCCGTTGCCGGCGTACGCGCTGACCAGCGAGGCCAGTCCCGCCTGGGTGGAGACGCCGAGCTGGAGCGTGCCGAGGGCGTACTGCCGGGCCTGTTCCAGTTCCTCCGCCGTGGGCGGCAGGTTGGCCAGCCGGCCCAGCTCGTAGCTGGTCTCCAGCAACGCGGGCGCGGTCACCTCGGTGGCCACCTCGGCGGCGGCCACCAGGAGCGAGCCGGCCACCGAGTGCTCGACCAGCGAGTGCGGCCCGTACGTGTAGCCCTTGTCCTCGCGGATGTTCTCCACCCAACGGGAGGAGAAGTACCCGCCGAAGATCAGATTGGCCAGTTGCAGCGCGGCGTGATCGGGATGGGTGCGCGGCACCGCCGGCAACGCCACCCGGAGCGAGGACTGCACCGACCCGGGCCGGTCGACCAGCAGCAGCGGGCCGGGCTTCAGCGCTGGCGCCGGTGGCAGGTCGTCCTGGTGCCCGTCGCCCTGCCAGCCGTCGAGCGCCTTCTCGGCCGCATCCAGCGCCCGCTCCGGCCGGACGTCACCGACCAGCACGAGCACGCCGCCCGCCGGATGGACCCGCTGGGCGTGCAGCGTACGCAGCGCGCCCGGCCGGACCGCCCGGACCTGCTCGGGATCCGGCGTCTGCACCGCGTACGGGTGCCGGCCGTAGATCCGCTTGAGCAGAGCGGTACGGGCCAGGTGGGCGGGCTGGCTCCGGGCCACCTGGATCCCGTCGACCAGGCGGTCCCGCTCGACGCCCACCCACTCGGCCGGGTAGTTCGCCCCGGTGAGCACTTCGGCCAGGATCTCCAGCATCCGGTCCAGCCCGGTGGCCAGGGCGGCGCCGGAGAGCATCAGCCGGTCCGGGTCCAGCCCGGCGGAAAGTCCGCCGCCGATCTTCTGTAGCTCGGCGGCGATCTGCACGCTGCTCATCGTCTCCGTGCCGGAGAGCAGGGTCTGCGCGAGCAGGTGCCCACGGGCCAGGTGCACCCGGCCGAAGGGAAGCCAGAGCCGCACCTCGACCAGCGGTACCGCCGGGCGGCGTACCGCGATCACGGTGAGCCCGTTGGCGAGCGTGCGCTCGGCCTGGCTCGGCAGCTTGAGCCGGCGGGTCGGGCCGAGCGGCGGCAGCGGTCGCGTACTCATCGGGCCACCTTCGTTCGCGACTGCGGGGCTCGCAAACCCGGCTCACTCCTCGCGCTCACCGGGCTCACCTTCGTTCGCGACTGCGGGGCTCGCAAACCCGGCTCACTCCTCGCGCTCACCGGGCTCACCTTCGTTCGCGACTGCGGGGCTCGCAAACCCGGCTCACTCCTCGCGCTCACCGGGCGCCTCCGGGGATGACCTCGACGGACGCGCGGCGCTCCGGCCGCAGGGTGGCTGCGGCGGCGCGGACCTGCTCCTCGGTGACCTCGCCGACCAGCCGGGGCAGTTCGCCCAGCAGGCCCGGTTCGCCGCGTTGCTGTTCCAGTACCGCCATCCGCAGTGCCCGGCCCAGTACCGCGTCGGTGTCGCGGAGCAGGTGGGTCGCCATCCGGGCCTGGGTGCGGGCCAGCTCGCCGTCGGTCAGCCCGTCCGTGGCGAGCCGGTCCAGCTCCTCGTCGACGGTACGCAGCACCTTGTCGACGTCACCGCCGGGCGGCAGGTGGGACTGGAGCAGCAGGGCGGTGGGATCGCGTACGTCGAACGGGTCTCCCATGAACCCCAGGTAGCCACCCACGCTTGTCACCACACGGTCGGTGTGCACCAGCCG
The DNA here is from genome assembly GCF_059553435.1 of Micromonospora sp. PRAS1. Classification (NCBI taxonomy): domain Bacteria; kingdom Bacillati; phylum Actinomycetota; class Actinomycetes; order Micromonosporales; family Micromonosporaceae; genus Micromonospora; species Micromonospora sp. PRAS1. Next base: position 9,187 of record NZ_JCANNB010000005.1, on the reverse strand, counting down.
CTCTACCAGCCGGGAGGCGTCGCCGTCGGTGAGCACCTCGGCGAGCACCACGTACGGCAGGTAGGCCGCGAAGTCGCCGATCGGGTCGGGCACCCGCCACGCCGACGCCACCGCCGGCAGCGGCGCCAACTGGTCGGTGTACGCGGTGCGCCGCTCGACGGTCAGCTCCGGCTCGGCGAAGTCCGGCCGCTCCGGTGCCGGCCGGGCCGGCACGTCACCGAAGTGCCGCTCGATCAGTTTGCTGGCCTCGGCGGTGTCGATGTCACCGCTGACCGAGAGCACGGCGTTGCCGCTGGCGTAGTAGCGCCGGAAAAAGTCGGCCGCGTCGGCGACGGTGGCCGACTCCAGGTCGTCGAAGGAGCCGTAGCCGTCGTGCGCGTTGGGGAAGGTGTCGAACATGACCGGTGGCAGGGTCAGCCACGGAAACCCGCCGTACGGCCGGTTGAGCACGTTGACCCGGATCTCCTCCTTGACCACGTCGACCTGGTTGCGCAGGTTCTCCTCGGTCAACCGGGGACCGCGCATCCGATCGGCCTCCAGGAACAACGCCCGTTCCAGGGCGTTGCTCGGCAGGGTCTCGAAGTAGTCGGTGTAGTCCAGGTGGGTCGAGCCGTTGAAGGTGCCACCCGCGCCCTGCACATGCCGGAAGTGGGCGAGCTTCTCCAGATTCTCCGAACCCTGGAACATCAGGTGCTCGAAGAGGTGGGCGAAGCCGGTGCGCCCCTCGGGCTCGGAGCGGATGCCGACGTCGTAGACCACCGCCACCCCGATGACCGGGGCGCTGCGGTCGGGGGCGAGGACCACCCGCAGGCCGTTGTCGAGGGTGAACCGCTCGACCGGATACCTCGTCGCTGGGATCTTCGCTCTGCGCGTCGGCACGGCTCCGACCCTAACCTCTCAAGGCTCCGCAGAAAGGAAGGGCCCCTTATTAACGCCTGCGGTATAGGAAGGGCCCCTTCCTAACGCAGGCCGCTCGGTGACACCGACGTGCGCCCGCCGCCGCGCTCAGCCGGAGGCGGTGTCGGTGTGGAGATCGGGACGATCGGTCGGTGCGGACGGGCCGTGCAACTCCACCAGCCCGGACGGGGCGGCTCCACCCGGCGTGACGGGCCAGGGCGTGAAGGCAGCGACCACGGCGAGCAGCACGCCGACGACCGCCACCGCGACCACCAGGAGCAGTTCGCGTGTCGCCGCAGAGCCCAGCATGCTCGTCCCTTCCACACCGAGCCGGCATCACCCGGCTCAATCTGACGGGACCCGGGTCCCCCGGCCCGGGTCCCTCGCATCCAGCGTCACCCGGTAGGCCGGTTGGGACAGTCGCCCACCCGACCCACCAACGGCTGATTGCCGACTCAGGGCTTGGTGACCCCCTGGCCGGCCGGCTGCGACGTGGTCACGAACCGGGCTGGCCGCAGGCGCTGAGGGAGGGCGACGCGAGACCTTGCTCGCCGGGGACGGGCCACCGCAGGCGGGACATGCCCGGCTTGCGGTGGCCCGCCCGACGCAGGCGACCTACGCGAGATCAGAGCGGGCGGATGTTCTCCGCCTGCGGGCCCTTCTGGCCCTGGACGACCTCGAACTCCACCCGCTGGTTCTCGTCCAGGCTCCGGTAGCCGGAGGACTGGATGGCCGAGAAGTGGGCGAAGACGTCAGCGCCACCGCCGTCCGGGGTGATGAAGCCGAAGCCCTTGTCCGCGTTGAACCACTTGACGGTGCCAATAGCCATGCTTGTTTCGTCTCCTTGACGGAACGTCGGACCCGCATCTGTCACGGGACCGTAGAGAGGAATGTTCCGTGCGGACCCGCACGGAACGCCTGTCGCTTCTGGTCGCCCCGCCCGGAGAACTCCGGACACAACAAAGTGCGCCTGGGGCCACGTATCCGCCAGGCGCACACAGAGCTGGTAACCAAAACTGCAACGCGCGAACCTTACCACGGATTCGGCCCGAAGCAACGGTTCAACCCGGCTTCGGCAGACCGGAATCAGGTCGGCTCCGGTACCGAGGCGATCAATTCGGTGAGCCCGTCGGCATCGAGCAGGTCCGCCGGGCGGATGGTCACCCCGTCGCGTACGTAGTGGAAGGCGGCGCCGACCCGATCGACCGGTACGCCGACCAATTCCGCCCAGGCCAGCCGGTAGACCGCCAACTGCACGGCGGCCACCTCGGCCGCTGCCCCGGACGGGCGGGCACCGGTCTTCCAGTCGACCACGTCGAACCGGTCTCCGGGCCGGCGGAACACCGCGTCCATCCGGCCGCGCACCACCACGCCGCCGAGCACCGTGGCGAACGGGACCTCCACCTCGATCGGCGTACGGTCGGCCCACTCGCTGGCCAGGAAGCGCTGCTGAAGCTCGGCCAGCGCCTCGTCCGGTGCGGCGTCGGCGTCAGCCGCACCGGGCAGTTCGTCGGTGTCGAGCAGCCGGTCCGCGCCGAACCGCTGCTCCAACCAGGCGTGGAAGGCGGTACCCCGACGGGCGTACGGGTTGGGTTCGGTCGGCAACGGGCGGCGCAGCGTACGGGCCAGTGCCGCCGGATCCCGCCGCAGCGCGACCAGCTGCGTCACCGACAGGTGCTCGGGCAGCGCCACGTCGATCGGACCGGAGAGCCGGCTCAGCTCCGCCCGCTCGGCCAACAACAGGTCGGCCTCCCGCCGCCACCTGGCGATCTCCGGATCCGTCGCCGCCGGCTCGTCCGTCGACCGGGCCGGCTCGTCCCCCTCGGTCAGGCACCGCCGCACCATCGCCGCCGCCTCGGTGAGCACCGGACGGCGTACGCCGAGCGGGTCCGCCGGCCACTCGGCGCGCAACACCACCTCCGTGGTGGGGTTCGCGGCGTCCGGCGTCGGCTCCGGCGCCCACTCGTCGACCAGGTGACCGGCCCCGCCGGCCAGGCAGGCGTCGTGCACCTCGCGGAGCAGCTCCGACGGTCCGCGTGGCCGCTTGGTGCCCTCCCCCCACCAGTGGCCGGAGCAGAGCAGCAGACGGCGCGGGCGGGTCACCGCCACGTACGCCAGCCGCCGTTCCTCCCGCTCGTCGTGGGCCCGCCAGGCGTCGGTGAAGTCCGCCACCGCCCGGGCCACCCCGCGCTGGTCGTCCGCCTCGGCCAGGGCCAGCTCGGGCAGGCCGTCGGCGTCACCGCGCAGCGGGAAGGGCAGTACGCCCAGGCCGCCGAGCCAGTGGTCGGAGTTGCGCACCGGTCCCGGCCACACCCCCCGGCTCAGCCCGGCCACCGCCACCACGTCCCACTCCAGCCCCTTGGCGGCGTGCGCGGTGAGGATCTGCACCGCCCCCTCGACCACCTCCACCTCGCCCGGGGCCAGGCCACGCTCCTCGTCCTCGGCGGCGGCGAGATAGGCCAGGAAACCGGCGAGCGTGGCACCGGGACTCTCCCCGCTGAACCGGGCCGCCACGTCACCCAACGCGTCCAGGTGCCCCCGGGCCAGGCCGGCGTCGCCGGCACCGCCCCCACCGGCGCGTACCGCCACCTCCACGTCCAGCCCGGTGGTCCGCTCGATGTCCGCGATCAGCTCCGGCAGCGACTGGTCCAGCCGGTAGCGGAGCAGGCCCAGCTCCCGGGCGTACGCACGCAACCGCGCGTACCCCTCGGCCGAGTACGCCTGCGCCGGGCCCAGGTCGGCCAGCGCCTCCACCAGGGTCGCCTCGTCGAGGCGGTCCGGGACGATCTCCGGGCCGCCGTCGTCGGCGAGCTGTCGGCGGGCGGTGGCGATGGCCCGGGCCCGGCGGTGCAGGGCGACCAGGTCCCGGGGCCCGATCCGCCACCGGGCACCGGTCAGCAGGCGCAGCAGTGCCGCGCCGTCGGTCGGGTCGGCCAGTACCCGCAGCGTGCACACCACGTCGCGGACCTCGGGAGTGTCAAGCAGGCCACCCAGCCCGACCACCTCGACCGGCAGGCCACGCGCCCGCAGCGCGGTGGCGATCACCGGGATCTGGCTGCGTACCCGGACCAGCACCGCCGTGGTCGGGCGCAGCGGGACCGGAATCCGTTCGGGCAGCGCGCCGGGCATCCGGGCCGCGCCCTGCCAGGCGGCGAGGATGCTGTCGGCGATCCAGTCGGCCTCGTCGGCGTACGTGCGCAGCAGCGCGCAGTGCACGGTGCCGGCGGCGGCGCCGCGCGGACTGCGGTGCGCGATCGGCTCGTCGACGCTGAGCGCGGCGTGCAGCTCCGGCACCCGGGCGCCGGCGGCGCGCAACGGTGTGGCCAGGGCGTTCGCCACCGCGAGGATCTCCGGGCGGTTACGCCAACTGGTGGTCAGCCCGAGCACCTGGGCCGGGCTGCCGTCGGCCCGGGCGAAGTCGGCCGGGAAGCGCTCCAGGGTGCCGGCGCTGGCGCCCCGCCAGCCGTAGATGGACTGGCAGGGGTCGCCCACGGCGGTCACCGGGTGGCCGGCGCCGAAGAGCGCGCCGAGCAGCACCACCTGGGCGTGGCTGGTGTCCTGGTACTCGTCGAGCAGCACCACCCGGTAGCGGCTCCGCTCGATCTCGCCGACCCCCGGATGGTCGCGGGCCACCCGGGCTGCCCGGGCGAGCTGGTCGGCGAAGTCCATCGCCTCGAAGTCGTTCTTGCGGCGGGCGTACGCGCGCACCAGCGGCAGCAGCTTCAACCGGATCTGCTGGAGGGTGAGGGCCTTGCGCACGTCGGCGTAGACCCGCCCGGGTCGGGACTGCACGTCGGCGAAGAACCGGCCGGTCCAGGCGGCGAGGGCGTCCGGGTCCACCAGGTGCTCGTCCAGCTCACCGGCGAGCGCCAGCACCGCGTCGGTGACACTGCTCGGCATCCGGTCCACCCCGGACATGTCCCCGTCGTAGTTGCGCACGATCAGGTCGACCAGCTGCCAGCGGGACGCCTCGGTGAGCAGCCGGGTGGTGGGTTCGTAGCCGGCCCGCAGACCGTGCTCGGTGACTATCCGCCCCGCGTACGAGTGGTAGGTGGCCACCGTCGGCTCCCCGGCCAGCGGGTCGTCGAGCGGGTCGCGCCCACGCCGGCCGAGTCGACGGATCAGCTGGTCGAGCCGGGTACGCACCCGATGCGCCAGCTCACCGGCGGCCTTGCGGGTGAAGGTGAGGCCGAGCACCTGCTCCGGCCGGACGTACGAGTTGGCGACCAGCCAGACCACCCGGGCGGCCATCGTCTCGGTCTTGCCCGAGCCGGCGCCCGCGACCACCAGCAACGGCTCCACCGGGGCCGCGATGATCGCCGCCTGTTCCCGGGTCGGCGCCGGCAGGCGCAGCAGTCTGGCCAGCTCCACCGGGGTGTAGCGGGGACCGGCGTCGGCCGACCGGGGTGCCGGTGCGGCGGGGTTGAACAGGGCGGGCTGGGTCATGCTGTCCTCTGCGGAGCTGGCACGCTCACTCCTCGTGCTCCCGGTGCCGGACGGTCGGCGGCTCGACCACCTGCCGTCCCTGCCCGGACACGGGGCAGCTGGTGCGCACCGGACACACCCGGCACTTCGAGTTGGCGACCGCGGCGAAGGTGGCGGCGGCCATCGTATCGGCGGTACGCCGGACCAGCGCCGTGGCCCAGCCGGCCTCCGGCCCGTCGGTCGTCGGCGGCTGGGCCTGCTCCCTGGCGTCGCGCGCACCGGTGCCGAGCTGCACCAGGGCCGCCCCGCCGGGCTCGTCGCCGAACTCGGCGAAGGCACCCGCCTCCACCGCCGCCTGGTACGCGCCGAGCTGCGGATGCTCGGCCACCTCACGCGCGGTGACGGCGGTGGACTTGCCGGTCTTGAGGTCCACCACCACCAACCGGCCGTCCGCGTCCACCTCCAACCGGTCCACCCGGCCGGTCAGCTCGATTGGCCGGTGCGGGTCGTCGAGGCGTACCGCGAACTCGTGCTCGATGGCGAGCAGCCGGCGCGGGTTGGCGGCCAACCAGCGCAGCAGCTTGTCGACCATCTCCTCGGCGCGGGTCCGCTCCGGACCGACCATCCACCGCGCGGCCAACTCGATCGCGTCGAACCGGGCGGCGACGTAGTCCAACAACTCCTCCCGGTCGGCACTGGCGTCCTCGGCCAGCATCGCCGCCGCGTGCACCAGGTTGCCGACGCCCTGTGCGGTGCTGGCCGGGGCGCTGCCGCCGTGCCGCTCCAGCAGCCAGCGCAGGCTGCACCGCAACGCGCTCTCCATCGCCGACGGGGTGACCCGGACCGGCTCCCCCTCGTCCACAAGTGGCCGGTCGTCCGAGAGCGGTCGCAGCCCCCACCAGTCGTCGGGATGCGCGCCGGAGACCCCGGCGGCGGCCAGCCGGGCCAGCTCGCCCGCCGCCGCCCGCCGCCGGGCGGGCGGGACCGCCGGATCGGTGACGGCGGTACGCAACTCCGCCACCAGCGCCGGCAGGGTCAACGCCCGAGGTGGACGGCTGATCGGCAGCGCGCGCGGCTGCCCTTCGTCCGGGCCGTCCAGCGGCGGTGCGTCCGGTGCCGGTCCGTCCAGCGCCGATGCGGTCGGTGCCGATCCAGCCGGCGGCGGACCGGCCGATGCCGGTGCGGCCGATGCCGGTCCGGCCGGCGGCGGTGCGGTCGATGCCGGTCCGGCCGATGCCGATGTGGCCGATGCCGGTCCGGCCGATGCCTCCGACGGCACTCCGGCGGTTTGGTCGGCGGGGCCCAGTTCGTAGAGGAATCGGCTCGGCTGCTCCTCATGGTCGTCGCCGCCCACCGCCGCCGAGGCCACCGCGCTGACCAGCAGCCGGCATCGGGCCCGGGTCACCGCGACGTGGAACAGCCGCCGCTCCTCGTCGAGCAGGGCGGAGGTCTGCCCGACCAGGGTCACCACCCCGCCACTGCCGTCCGACCGGCCGGCCAGCACGTCCACCAGACGTTCGGAGCCGAGCAGGCTGCCGCGCAGCCGCAGGTCGGGCCAGACTCCCTCCTGCACCCCGGCGACAGCGACCAGGTCCCATTCGAGGCCCTTGGCGGCGTGCGCGGTGAGCAGCCGGACGGCGTCGCCCCGGTCGGCGGTCGGGGCGAGGGTGTCGGCCGGCAGTTCCTGGCCGAACACGTGGTCGAGGAAGACCTCGGTACGCGCGCCGGGAAGCCGGTCGGTGAACCGGGCGGCGGCATCGAAGAGGACCAGCACGGCGTCCAGGTCACGGTCGGCCGCCTCGGCCCGACGACGTCGGGCGAGGTCACCCTCGCCGGCCACGGCCGGCCCCCGGGTAAGCGCCGCGGACCAGAGCTCGGCCAGCCCGCTGGCCCGCCACACCGCCCAGAGCACCTCCTCGGCGCCTGCGCCGGGTCGGCCGGCCGCCTCCCGCGCCACGGCCAGCAGACCGGCCACCGTCTGCGCCGGCTCGGCCCAGCGCCGTTCGACACCCGCCAGCTCCGCCGGATCGCGCAGCGCCTCGACGATCAGCTCGCCAGAGGGCCGACGGTCGCCGGTGGCCAAGGCGATGGCCCGTAGTCCCTGTCGTAGCCGCCGCTCGGCCAACGGGTCGGCACCGCCGAGCGGCGAGTGCAGCAGGGCGACGGCGGCCTCCTCGTCGAGTCGCTCCGGCTCCAGTGCGCAGCGCAGCAGGAGCAGCAGCGGCGCCACCGCCGGTTGCAGGTGCAACGGCAGGTCCTCGCCATGCACCACGGTCGGCACGCCGGCCGCGTGCAGCGCCCGACGCAGCGTGGGCAACTGGCGGCCGGCGGAGCGGACCAGCACCGCCATCCGCCCCCAGGGCACCCCGCCGAGCAGGTGCGCCTCGCGCAGGGCGTGTGCCAGCCAGGCCGCCTCGCTGGTGGCCGAGCGGAACGTGCGTACCTCCACCTCTCCGGGCGGCGCGTCCGGCACCGGGGACAACCGGCGATGCGCCGCCGGGCCGCGCAGCCGGCGCGCCAGGCGGGCGGCGGTGGCCAAGAGGCGTGGACCGCTGCGGTAACTGGTGGTCAGCAACACCTGCGCGGCCGGCGCACCAGAGGCGGTGCGGAACCGATGCGGGAAGGTGGTGACTCCGGCGGGATCCGCGCCCCGGAACGCGTACGTGGACGAGTCGGGGTCGGCGAAGGCGATCAGTGGTGGACCACCGCCGGCGACCGTCTCCAGCAGGTCGAGCTGGGCGGGATCGGTGTCGGCCAGCTCGTCAACGTAGACGTACGCCAGCCGGCGCCGCTCGGCGGCCAGCAGCTCCGGGTCGTCGCGCAGCATCCCGGTGGCCGCTCGGACCAGCTCAGCCGGGTCGTACGCCACCGAGCCCCGGTTGGCCACGTCGCGCAACGCCAGCACCGCGACGTACTCCCGGAGGAACCGCGCGGCGGCCGGCCAGTCGGCACGGCCGAGCTTCTCGCCGAGCCGGGCCAGCTCGACCGGGCCGATCCCACGTTCGGCCGCACGCATCAGCAGGTCACGCAGCTGAGCCGCGAACGCCCGGGTCCGCAACGCCGGGCGCAGGTCCGCGGGCCAGCCGATCGGGTCGTCACCCTCTTCCGCACCGACGACATCCAGCAGCTCGCGGATGATCAGATCCTGTTCCGGACCGGTGAGCAGGCGCGGTGACGGTTCGCCCCGCTCGGCGGCGGCCCGCCGCAGCAGCCCGAAGGCGTACGCGGGGAAGGTGCGCACCAACGGTTCGCGCAGCACCCGCTGCCCATCGGCGGCGATCCTGGCCTCGATCCGCTGCCGCAGCTCGGCGGCGCCCCGTCGACTGAAGGTGAGCACCAGGATCCGCTCCGGGTCGACCCCCTCGCCGACCCGGGCGGCGACCGCCTCGACCAGCGTCCGGGTCTTGCCGGTGCCCGGTCCACCGAGGACCAGCATCGGCCCGTCGGTGTGCGCGACCACCTCGGCCTGCCCGAGGTCGTCCCGACCGGCCACAGTCTCCGGGCGGGCCTGCTGCGCGGGTCGCCCGGCGGACGGGTCACTTCCCTCGGTCGGCCCGGCGGGCCGACGCACCAGCCGGTACGCCTGCATCCCGCCATCCCATCACGCACCTGCGACAGTCCCCCACCCGCCACACCACCCCACCCCGCGCTGCCGCCGCCCCGCCCCGCCCCGTGTCGCGCCGCCCCGCCCCGCCCCGCGTCGCGCCGCGCCGCGCCGCCCCGCGTCGCCCCGCCCCGCCCCGCGTCGTCGATCATGCACTTGCCGTCGGGATAAATGCCGCGAAAAGGGAATCACGGCGACCGAAAGTGCAAGATCGGCGAGGTCAGGGGGGCGGCCGGCCTGGACGTGGGCGCCATCGTGGCC